>SFPL01000078.1 GCA_004551905.1 Lentisphaeraceae bacterium | reverse complement strand
TGTCCCCGTCGGCATCCCGTCGGGTGGCTTGTCATGCCTTGAACAGGCTGTGCGGCAGGGTCTCGTCGCGCAAAACCGCTTACAAATGTCCACGGCGGCTCGGCGCAGCCGAGACGACGGGGGTATTTGTAATCCGTGCTTCAGGGTGCTGAACGACGGGAAGCAGGGAAAATATGGTATAATACGCATTGCCGCCATGCGTGGCGGCGAAAATTCCACGATAAACTCTACGGAAGAAAGAAGGACAAGTAAAATGAACTACAAGTACACCTGCCTGAACCCGATTGCGGAGTGCGGGCTGATGAACCTGGGCGAAAACTACGCCCGGACAGAGAAGTTCGAGGACGCGGACGCTGTGTTCGTGCGCTCGGCGAAGATGGACGAGCTCGCGCCCGGCGAGCGGCTGCTGGCCGTCGCCCGCGCCGGCGCCGGGGTTAACAACATCCCCCACGCCGAGTACGCCAAGAAGGGCATCGTCGTCTTCAACACGCCCGGCGCGAACGCCAACGGCGTGAAGGAGCTGGTGATCGCCGGCATGCTGCTCGCGAGCCGCGACATCGTCGGCGGCATCGGCTGGGTGAAGGAGAACGCCGCGGATCCCGCCGTGGGCAAGGCCGCCGAGAAGGCCAAGAAGGCCTTCGCCGGCACGGAGATCCAGGGCAAGCGGCTCGGCGTGATCGGCCTCGGCGCGATCGGCCAGAAGGTCGCCAACGCCGCCGTGGGCCTCGGCATGGAGGTCTTCGGCTACGATCCCTACCTTTCGGTCGACGCGGCCTGGAACCTGAGCCGCGCCGTCAATCACTGCAAGAACGTCGAGGCGATCTACCGCGCCTGCGACTTCATCACCATCCACGTGCCGGCGCTCGAGTCCACCAGGGGCATGATCAACGCCGAGACGATCGCGATGATGAAGCACGGCGTCATAATCATCAACGCGGCGCGCGACGCGCTCGTGAACGAGAAGGACCTGCTTGCCGCGCTCGACAGCGGCAAGGTGCGCCGCTATGTGAGCGATTTTCCGACGCCCGGAACGGCCAGCCACAAGGGCTGCATCGTCATTCCGCACCTCGGCGCCTCGACGGAGGAGGCTGAGGACAACTGCGCGGTGATGGCCGTCAAGGAGATGCGCGACTATCTCGAGAACGGCAACATCGTCAACTCGGTGAACTACCCGGCGTGCTCGCTCGGGCCGGCGAACAAGGCGGGGCGCATCGCCATCTGCCACCGGAACGTCGCGAACATGATCGGCCAGTTCACCTCGATCCTCGGCGAAGCGAAGATCAACATCGACGCGATCGCCAACAAGTCCCGCGGTGACTTCGCCTACTCGCTCATCGACGTCGACACCCCGGTGCCGGATGAGGTCGTCAAGGCCCTCGGGGCGAGCGAGGCGGTGGTGCGCGTGAGGGTGATCAAGTAGTCGCCTTCGGAGCGCGGAGCGGAGAATGGGATACGCGCGGAAGAGGACGGCGCCCGGCGGCTCGCAGCCGCCGTCCGCTCCAGCCTCTGCCCCTGCCTCCGCCCCGCGCCAGCAGTCCGCCGCGAAGTCGAAGGGCGGCTCCTCCGGCAAGTCGATCTGGTCGATGCAGATCGGCAAGCCGAAGCAGAAGACCGCGATGAAGCGGGTGGAGGTGCTGCTGTTCGTCTCCGAGCTTGCCGACCTCCTACAGGCGGGCATGACGCTCGGCCAGGCGCTGCAGGCGCTGGCGAACCAGGGCGAGGAGGACTCCGGCCAGCGCTACGTGTGCCAGGACCTCTGCGACCGGATCGTCCGCGGCGAAAGCTTCTCCGACGCGTGCGCGCACCATCCCAAGACCTTCCCGCCGCTATTCTCGAACATGCTCCGCGCCGGTGAGGCGTCTGGCGCAATGATCGAGGTGCTGCGCCGGCTCGGCGAGCACTACGAGCGGGACGACAACATGCGCGGAAAAATCAAGGGCGCGCTCACCTACCCGGTGATCGTGCTCTGCATCGGTGTGGTGGCGGTGATCGGCGCGCTGGTATGGATCATCCCCCAGTTCCAGAAGGTGTTCGACTCAATGGGCGCGTCGCTGCCGCTGCCGACGCGGATCCTGATCGGACTATCCGACGCGGTGATCAACTATGGTTGGGCGATGGCGCTCGGAGTCGTCGCCGTGGCGTGGTGGTTCAGCCGCTGGAGCCGCACCCAGTCCGGCCGCCGGCGCATCGACGGCTGGAAGCTCTCGATGCCGCTCGTCCGGGGCATCGTCGCCTCGGGCGCCTACTCCTCGCTCGCCTACACGCTCAAGACGCTACTCTCGAACGGCGTCAACGTGCTCCAGGCGCTGAAGATCTGCGAGGAGACCTGTGGCAACGCGGTAATCGGCGACGCGCTCGCCACCGCCCGCCGCCGCGTCACCGACGGCACCACGATCTCGGGCCCGCTCGCGGCGAGCGGGGTGTTCCCGCGGATGATGACCGACATGCTCGCGGTCGGCGAGCAGGCTGGCGACATGACCGCGTCGCTGGAGAACGTCGGGCGGCGCTACCAGAAGGACATGGACCGCAACATCGCCTCGTTCACCAACGCGCTCGAGCCGATCCTCATCGTGCTCATCGCGAGCGTGGTCGGCTTCGTCGCGATCGCCATCCTCACCGCGGTCTTCAAGGTGTCCTCCTCGATCGGATGACGTCGGGGAGCGAGGGAGATTTCAGTCAATGACAAACACAAACGAAAGGAAAAACATGGACAGAAGGGGATTCATCAAGGGCGTCATCGCCTCGGGCGCGGCACCGATGCTCTTCAACGGATGTGCGACGGGGTTCTTCTCGAACAGCCGCGTCAATGTGGCGGTGATCGGCTACGGCCGCATCGCGCACACGATGGACGTGCCCGGCGTGCTGCGGCTCTCGGACCGCTGCGCGGTCACCGCGATTTGCGACGTCGACGCGCGCCGCGCCGAGTACGGCAAGAGCGTGGTCGAGCGCCACTACTTCGGCGAGGGCGAGCGGCGCGAGGTGTCGGTCTGGGGCGACTACCGTGCGATGCTCGCGGCGGATCCGTCGATCGACGCGGTGATGCTCTGCATCCCCGACCATCAGCACGCGGTGGTGGCGTCCTACTGCCTTGCCGCGGGCAAGCACGTCTTCCTCCAGAAGCCGTTCGCGCAGACGATCCAGGAGGGCAGGGTCATCGCCAACCTCGCGACGGACAAGGGGCTGGTGGTGCAGGTCGGCGCGTGGCAGCGCTCGCGCCCCCAGTTCCGCCAGGTGGTCCAGCTGGTGCGCAACGGGCGCATCGGCAGGGTCGCCCGCGTAGAGGTGGGACTCGGCTGCGACAAGCCCGGCGGCTCGCGCAAGCCGGAGAAGGTGCCCACCACCTTCGACTACGACGCCTGGCTTGGACCGACGGACGGCTCCGCGCCGTACAACTGGACGCGCTGCCACAACCAGGACCTCCGCCGCATCGGCGACCGTCCGGGCTGGATCCAGCTCGCGCCTTACGGCTGGGGCATGATCACTAACTGGGGCGCGCACCACCTGGACATCACCGCCTGGGGCCTCGGCTGCGACCCGAGCGCGGTGCGCGGCAAGTGCGAGTGGATGGACCAGTCCGGCGACAGGCTCTGGAACGTCCACACTACCTACGACCTCCACTACGACTGCGGCGGGGCCGACGTCCACGTCTCGGACAAGTTCCAGATGGGCGTCAAGTTCATCGGCGAGAACGGCGACTGGCTCTGGTGCACGCGCGGGGCGGTGAAGGTGACGCCGAGCGACCCCGAGCCGAAGGTCGCGCCGGGGATGCTCGGCCCGATCGCAGCGTCGAAGCCGAACCTGCTCGACCCGCTCGCCGAGGTGAAGGTGGACGTCCTCTCCCGCGGCCGCGAGAAGTTCCTCACCGCCAACGACCACTTCGAGAACTGGATCGAGGCGGTGCGGCGCGAGGACCCCGACTACACTGTGTCCAACGCGGAGGAGGCCCACCGCTCGACCGCGTTCTGCTCGCTGGGGCGGATGTGCATGGAGCTGTCGCGCGGCTGCAAGGAGGGCTCGCTCCGCTGGGACGCGGCGAAGGAGACGACCGGCGACGCGGCGGCGGACAAGATGCTCGTCCCGTTCGCGCGCGGCAAGTACGACCTGAAGCCGATCCTGGAGAAGGCCGGCTACGACTACGCAAAGATGGTGAAGCCGCTTTCGTGAGGCGGCGGACAGCGCTTTACCGAAAGGAAACATTGAAATGAAGCGAATCGCGATTGTTCTGGCGGCTGCTGCTGCGGCGTACGCCGCGCTTGCGGCTGAGGAGCCGCTTGTCAAAAGCCTACTCATCGGCGACAAGGCGAGCCCGAGCTGCCGCGCCTCGAAGCTCCCCTACGCGCTGGGCATGGCGCGCTACACGATGTGGAACACGCCGTTCGACCGCGCGCTCGACATCACCGAGGCGCTCGACTGCCACTACATGAGCCTCATCGAGGGGTCGATCGCGCGCGACGCGTCCGACGCCGAGATCGAGGCCTACAAGGCGCGCCTCGCGAAGCGCGGGATCACGGTCGACACGCTCGGCCCCGTCTACTTCGACGACGAGAAGACGATCGAGGACGCGTTCGCGTTCGCGAAGCGCTACGGGATGCAGATGATCTCGGTGGTGCCGTTCGAGAAGCGCAAGGTGGACGGCAAGGAGACCCGGGTCGAGTCCGACGCGATGCTCGATGTCCTCGAGCGCATGGTGCGCAAGTACGACATCAAGGCCGGCATCCACAACCACGGGCCGGACATTCCGTACCTCTTCCCGACCGGCGAGTCGATCGAGAAGCGCATCGCCGGCCGCGATGTGCGCATCGGCTACTGCTTCGACGTCGGCCATCAGGCGCGCTTCGGCGGCGGCGACCCCGCGAAGTTCATCCGCGACCACGCCGACCGCATCTACGACATCCACCTCAAGAACATCAAGATCGACCCGGTCCGCAACCTCGCCAAGGAGGGGCCGCGCGGCGAGCTGGATGTTCCGGCCATCCTCACCGCCCTCGCCGACATCGGCTACTCCGGCGTCTGCCATGTCGAGTACGAGAAGGACCACGGTGACAACCTAGTGCAGCTCGCCGAGTCGTTCGGCTACTACCGCGGCGTCATGGACGCGATCCGCGTGAAGCCGGTGATGAAGCCGGCGCCGGCGGACGCGAACACGCTCACCGACGCCGAGCGCGCCGAAGGCTGGAAGCTGCTCTGGGACGGCAGGACGCTCGACGGCTGGCTGGCGGTGAAGAGCGGCTGCAAGGCCCCGCCGGAGAAGGGGTGGGTAATCGCCGACCGCACGCTCACCATGCGCCCGGTGAACGGAATCTCCGACGACGGACAGTGGTTCCCGCTGCCGCCGGAGGACCAGAAGCTCGGCGGCGGCGGCGACATCGTGACGGCGAAGAAGTACCGCGACTTCGCCTTCAGGTTCGACTTCCGTATGACGGGCAAGGCGAACTCGGGCGTCAAGTACTTCTACGACGAGAACCTCAACAAGGGTACCTGCGAGGAGTTCCAGATCCTCGACGACGCCCATCCCGATTCCGAGAAGGGCAAGGACGGCAACCGCCGCGTCGCCGCGCTCTACGACGTCATGCCCGCCGCGGCCGACGACGTGAAGCGCCGCACCGGCGAATGGAACACCGGCATGATTGTCGCGAAGGGCAGCCATGTCGAGCACTGGCTAAACGGAAAGAAGGTGCTCGAGTACGAGCGCGGCTCGAAGGAGTTCCGCGACCTGGTGGCGGCGTCGAAGTACAAGACTTGGGGCGTGACCGCGGACGGGAATCCTCAGCCGTGGGGCGAGATTCCCGAGGGACGCATCCTCCTCCAGGACCACAGCGACTCGACCGTCAGCTTCTGCAACCTCAAGATCAGGGAGCTCTGATCCGCTGCGGTTGCGGAGCGCAGGGGATTTTTGGTAAAATACAACGCAACCGGCATGTCGCCGGGGCATAAACAGGAAAACACGAAACAGCGAGGTGGGTTATCGCACAGTTCACTCGAGTCAACTACAAGATCCGCGTCCCCCAGGTCCGCGTCCTCGACGCGCAGGGGAATATGCTTGGCGTCATGGCGACGCGCGACGCGCAGCGCCTGGCCGAAAACCGGGGGCTTGACCTCGTCGAGATCACGCCCAACGCCACGCCGCCGGTCTGCAAGATCATGGACTACGGCAAGTTCAAGTACGAACGGTCGATCCGCGAGAAGCAGCAGCGCAAGGCCCAGAAGGCGACGCAGGTCAAGGAGATCAAGTTCCACCCCGGTACCGACGTAGGCGACCTCGAGCACAAGATCCGCCAGATCCGCTCGTTCCTCGCCGACGGCAACAAGGTGCGGCTTTCGCTGCAGTTCCGCGGGCGCGAGAACGCGCACCGGGACATCGGCGAGGACAAGATCGCCGAGGTGCTGGACATGATCAAGGGCGAGTGCACGGTCGAGCAGGCGCCGAAGACCGACGGGCGCATCCACTTCTGCCTGATCGGGCCGCTTAGGAAGAGCGGCCAGAAGCCCGCCGCGGCGCCGGCTTCGGCCGGTCAGGGTCAGGGCGGTGGCATTCACATCAGCGTGAGCTGACGAGGCGGTCGCCAAAGGGAGCGCGAAGGCAAATGGGAAAGTTCAGGCTCAGGGGCAGGAGGCGCCGCCGCAAGGTGCTGCGGCTTGACCGCGTCCCGATCCGGACGATCGTGCCCAACCTGGTGACGGCGATGGCGGCGTGCGCCGGCATCACCTCGATTTCGCTTTCGAGCGAGGGGAGGTTCCTGCATGCGCTCGTAGCGCTGCTCGTCGCCTGCGTGTGCGATGGCATGGACGGTCGCATCGCGCGGCTCCTCAAGGCGAGCTCGAAGCTCGGCGCGGAGCTCGACTCGCTCGCCGACTTCGTGAACTTCGGCGTTGCGCCTGCGATGTTCATGTACTTCTGGATGACCGGCGGTCCCTCCCACATGTACCTCGACGGCACGCCAGTCGCCCAGCCGCTCGTGCGCATCGTGCTCGGATGCGCGCTCTTCTACGCGATGTGCGACTGCTTCCGGCTCGCGCGCTTCAACACCATGCTCGAGCAGGAGACCGCGCCGTGGTGGCGCAACTACTTCACGGGAGTGCCCGCCCCGGGCGGGTGCTGGATGGTGCTTACCCCCGCCATCATCTCGCTCGCGCTCGACGCGAAGGGCTCGGCGCCGTGCTTCGCCGAGTTCCTGCAGAGCCCGTGGACGGGCATCTTCATGCTCCTCTTCGTCGGCTCGCTGATGGCCTCGCGCCTGCCGACCATCTCGCTCAAGCACCTGCACGTGAGAAAGAACTCGATGCCGTTCGTGCTCGCGGGGCTGTTGCTCCTGGTGGCGTTCCTGGTCTCCAACTTCTGGCTCACGCTCGGCGTCCTGGGAGCCGGCTACATCCTCACCGTGCCCGTCTCCGGGCTGATGTTCCTCCGGACCCGGGCCAGGATGGAGCGGGCCTCGCCACTTGACGCGGCCGCCGCGAAAGAGTAAAATACGCGTATACATTTAACAACCACCGAAAGGACAAACCAAGAAATGAAGACAATTCGTACGCTCTGCCTCGCGGCCGTCGTCGCCGCCGTCGCAGGTTCCATCCGCGCGCAGGAGGAGGAAATCGAAGAGGGAGCCGTGGGCTGGACCCCTATTGCGGTTTCGCTCGCATCCCCGGTCCAGTTGCCCTGGGGCCACGCGAGATGGGATGTGTTCGGTCTTGACCTTGGAATCTTCTACAACGGCTCGCCGAAGGTCTACGGCCTCGACGTCGCCTGCGCCACGGTCTGCACCGACGACTCGATCGGCCTCATCGTCGGCCCGGTGTTCAACTACGCGGCGGCCGACGTCTACGGCATGCGCGCGACGCTGATTGCCAACGTCTGCCGCGGTAGCGTCTACGGTCTCGAAGCCGGCGGCTTCGGCTACAACAAATACGTCTGCGGCGCCAATATCGAGTTCCTGGGTTCGATGTGCCAGCGGCTCACCGGCGCGGCTGTCAGCCTGGTCTTTACCATGGTCGACGAGGAGTCCTGCGGCTGCACGATCGCCGGCGGCGTCAACCTCGCCCCCAAGGCGTACGGCTGCCAGGTCGCGGGCGTCTTCAATATGACCGACGAGCTGCACGGCTGCCAGATCGGACTCGTGAACTACGCGCGCGAGTGTCCGTGGGGCTTCCAGATCGGCCTCGTGAACATCATCCTCGACAACAAGGTCAAGGTGCTCCCGATCATCAACGGGTACTTCTGATGGCGAAGGGAAATCCCTATCTGAAGAAGGCAACGGGGGCCGCCAAGGCCCCCGCTTCCGTTCCAGGCCGCAAGCAGCACGGTCTCGGCCGCAAGGTCGACTTCGGCGCCGCCGGGGTCGACGGTCTTCTCGGTCGGATTCCCGCCGCGCCGCCGCCGCCCGCCGACCAGGCGCTGGAGCTGCCGCTCGCCGAGCTCGAGCGTAGCCCGTTCCAGCCGCGGCGCGAATTCTCCGAGGCCGAGCTCAAGGAGCTTGCCGAGTCGCTCAGGAACAACGGCCTCGTCCAGCCGCCGACGGTGCGCCGCAACGCGGCCGGGCGCTACGAGCTCGTCTGCGGCGAGCGCCGCGTGAGGGCGGCGCAGCTCCTGGGGTGGAAGAAGATCCGCGTCACCCTCATCGAGGCGAACGACCTCACGGCCGCCGCGATGACGACCACCGAGAACATCCAGCGCGAAGACCTGAACCCGATCGAGGAGGCCGCGGCCTACCGCGCGCTGCAGGATACCTTCAGCCTCACCCAGCAGGAAGTCGCCGAGCGAGTCGGCAAGGGCCGCGCGACGGTGGCCAACGCGGTGCGCCTGTTGGAGCTGCCCGACGAGGTGAAGTCGCTCCTTTCCCAGAACCTCATTTCCGTCGGCCACGCGAAGGTGCTGCTCTCGGTCGAGGGCGAGAAGGACCGCGTCCTCCTGTCCCGCGACTGCGTGAACAACCAGCTCACCGTGCGCGCGCTCGAGCGCCGCGTCGCGCGCCTCCACGAGCCGGTCACGACCCGCCCCCGCGGCACCCCGGACCTGCCCGACGGCTACGTCCGCAGCCTTGCCGAGAAGATGCGCCGCCACCTCGGCTGCGCCGTCCGCGTCACGAGCGGCGTGCTGCACCCCAACGGGCGCCGCACCAAGGGCGTCGTGGAGATCGACTTCCTCGACAACAACGACCTCGACCGCATCATCAAGATGCTCGGCGTCGAAGTGGATTAGGAATGGGGACTCGGGGATGACCTCCCTGATCTTTGCGGCGGCGCTCGCGTTCACCCCGGCCGACGCCGCCATCGCCTATTCCAACGCGGTGAAGATTGTGCGGGACTGCACCCCGCGCGACCCCGGCACCGTCCGCGGTGGCATCGCCGCCTACCGCATCCTCGACCTCGCCAGCGCCGCCGGCGCCAATGCCAGACTCGACCGCTTTTCCGCCGCGACGCCGCGCGGGACCCGCCGCTTCGTCAACGTCGTCGCCGAGTTCGTCGCCAACCCAACCTGCGACTGGGCGGTGGTCGTCTCCCACTACGACACCAAG
The DNA here is from genome assembly GCA_004551905.1 of Lentisphaeraceae bacterium. Taxonomy (GTDB): domain Bacteria; phylum Verrucomicrobiota; class Kiritimatiellia; order RFP12; family UBA1067; genus UBA1067. The sequence goes on along the minus strand of SFPL01000078.1, from coordinate 34,109 downwards.
GCCGGCGTCGACTGCCCCGGTGCCAACGACGGCGCGTCGACTTCCGGACTCCTGACCGGACTCGCCAACGCGCTCTCCGACCGGCCGTTCCGCCGCGGCAACATGATGCTCGTCTGGACCGACGGCGAGGAATGTTTCAAGTCCTACTCCGCCAATGACGGGCTCCACGGCTCGCGCCACGCCGCGGCGAGGCTCCGGGAGTCGGGGCGGAAGGTGCGTGCCGTCGTCTGCGTGGACATGCTCGGCGACCGCGACCTCCACGTCTCGGTCCCGGCCAACGGCACGGCGTCGCTCGCCGAGGCAGCCCTCCGCGCCACCGCCAGGGCCGGGCTCGGCCGCCTCGTCTCGCGCTCCGACATGATCGTCAAGGACGACCACCAGCCGTTCCTCGACCTCGGCTTCCCGGCGATCGACCTCATTGACTTCTCCTACGGCCCCGGCAACTCCTGGTGGCACACCAAGGAGGACACGCCGGACAAGATTTCCGCCGAGTCTCTGCAGCAGGCCGGCTCGCTCGTCCTCGCCCTCCTCGACGAACTATTCCCATAACCACGACCCCCAATCCTGTTAATCCTGTAAATCCCGTCAAACAATCCTGCCATCTGAACCACGAACCACGAATTTGGTATAATACGCAAACCATGACACTGCCGCTCAGAATCGGATCGATCGTACGCCGCGCGCTTGTGCTGCTGCATCCCTGCGCCTACGGCGAACTCGCAGCCAAGGACGGCGTCGGCGAAATCTCCGCCGCGCTACGCCGCGAGGTGGAGTTGCTCTGCCCGGATCGCGACGCCGAGAAGGTCGTCGCCGACTTCGTCGCCGCACTGCCCGAGATCAAGCGCCTCGTCGCCACCGACGTCGAGGCGGCATACGAGGGCGACCCGGCGGCGACGAGTCCGATGGAGGTGGTGATGGCTTATCCGGGGCTCTACGCGGTGACGGTCCACCGCCTCGCCCACGTCCTCTACAAGCTCGGGGTGCCCATCATCCCGCGCATCATGAGCGAAATTGCCCACTCCCGCACCGGCATCGACATCCACCCCGGAGCGACCATTGGCGAAAGGTTCTTCATCGACCACGGCACCGGCGTCGTGATCGGCGAGACCACGGTGATCGGCCGGAACGTCAAGCTCTACCAGGGCGTCACCCTGGGCGCGAAGTCGTTTCCCAAGGACCCGGCGACGGGCGCGCTCGTCAAGGGCATCAAGCGCCACCCGAACGTGGAGGACAATGTCGTCGTCTACGCCGGCGCGACGATCCTCGGCGGCGACACCGTGATCGGACACGACTCCGAGATCGGCGGCAGCGTCTGGCTCATCGACTCGGTGCCGCCGTATTCGCGCGTCTACAACCAGCCGCCGAAGCCGGTGATTAGGCAGATATCCTGAAAGCAAGGAGGAAACTCAGAGATGAAGAAGCAGGCGATGAACGTCGTCGAGAAGATACTCGCCACCCATCTGGTCGAGGGCGACCCGAAGCGCGACGCAGAGATCGGCATCCGCATCGACCAGACGCTGACCCAGGACGCGACCGGCACCATGGCCTATCTGCAGTTCGAGTCGATGGGCGTGAAGCGCGTGAAGAACGATCTCGCGGTCAGCTACGTGGACCATAACACCGTGCAGATCGGCTTCGAGAACGCCGACGACCACGACTTCCTCCAGTCCGTCGCGAAGAAGTTCGGCATCGTCTACTCCAAGGCCGGCAACGGCATCTGCCACCAGCTCCACCTCGAGCGCTTCGGCAAGCCGGGGACGACGCTCCTCGGCTCCGACTCCCACACCCCGACCGGCGGCGGCATCGGCCAGATCGCGATCGGCGCGGGCGGAATCGACATTGCGGTCGCCATGGCCGGCGGCGCGTTCCACATCCCGACGCCCAAGGTGCGCGCAATCGTCCTCAAGGGCAAGCTCAGGAAGGGCGTGTCGGCCAAGGACGTGATTCTCAAGGTGCTCGAGAAGTTCGGCACCAAGGGCAACGTCGGCTGGATCTTCGAGTACACCGGCCCCGGCGTCGCGACGCTCGACGTCCCCTCGCGCGCGACGATAACCAACATGGGTGCGGAGCTGGGCGTGACGACGAGCGTCTTTCCGTCCGACGCGGTCACTCGGCAGTTCCTCGCCGCCCAGGGGCGCGCTAAGGACTTCGCCAAGATTGTCGCCGACAGGGGCGCGAAGTACGACGACGAGTTTGTCGTCGACCTCTCCAAGGTCGAGCCGATGATGGCCGCTCCGCACAGTCCCGGCAACGTCGTGACCGTCAGGTCGAAGCAGGGTACGAAGGTCAACCAGATCCTGATCGGCTCCTGCACCAACTCGTCCTACCGCGACATCAGGACCGTCGCCCTGTACCTCAAGGGGAAGCACGTCGCCGACGACGTGGAGGTCGGCATTGCCTGCGGCTCGCGGCAGGTCATCAACATGCTCGCGAAGGACGGGTCGCTCGCGATCCTCCATTCCGCCGGCTGCCGCATGCTCGAGAACGCCTGCGGGTTCTGCATCGGCGCGCACATGAGCCCGAGGACCGGCGCGGTGTCGCTCCGCACCAACAACCGCAACTTCGAGGGCCGCTCGGGAACGAAGTCCGCGCAGGTCTACCTCGTCTCGCCCGAGACGGCCGCCGCGTCCGCGCTCACTGGCAAGGTCGAGCTCCCGACGAGGAAGCCGGTCGCGACGGTGCAGAGCCCGAAGAAATTTCCGGTCGACGACTCCATGTTCCTCTACCGCGCCACCGCTGGTCGCGGCGTCCCGGGCGCAAAGCTCGTGCGCGGTCCGAACATCGCGCCGGTGCCGAAGGGCGAGCCGCTCGCGAGGGATTTGAAGGGAGTCTGCGCAATCAAGGTGGGGGACAAGATCACCACCGACCACATCATGCCCGCCGGCGCGCGGCTCAAGTTCCGCTCGAACGTGCCCGAGTACGCGAAGTTCGTCTTCGAGCCTTGCGACCCCAAGTTCCACGACAAGTGCCTTGTGAACAAGGGGAAGGGCCTCGCCAACGTCATAGTCGCCGGCGAGAGCTACGGTCAGGGCTCGAGTCGCGAGCACGCCGCCCTCTGCCCCATGTACCTCGGCGTGAAGGCGGTTTTCGCCAAGTCCATCGAGCGCATCCACCGCGCCAACCTCGTCAACTTCGGCATCGTGCCGTTCGTCTTCGAGAACCCGAGGGACTACGACCGAGTCTCCGCCGGCGACGCGTTAGACCTTAAGGGCATCCGCGCTGCGGTCGAGGGCGACGGGGTGCTGACGGTGAAAGGCGCCCGCGGGACGTTCCGGGTGAAGACTTCGCTTTCCGACCGCGAGAGGAGGCTCATCCTCTGCGGCGGACTGCTGGCGAGCCTGTAGGAGCGGCGGCGATGGAACTGGTTACCCTTGGGAACGGGCTTCGGGTGGCGCTCGCGCCGTGCGAGGCGGAGTCCGCCGCGTTCGGGATCTTTGTCGCCTCCGGCTCCAGGCACGAGCCGGCGGAGCTTTCGGGCATCTCGCATTTCATCGAGCACATGCTCTTCAAGGGCACGCCCACCCGGACGCCGCTCGACATCTCGCGCGCCATCGAGGGCCGCGGCGGGATGTTCAACGCCTTTACCGGCGAGGAGGCGACCGCCTACTTCGCCCATCTGCCCTGGGAGCACTTCGACGAGGCGGTGGACATTCTTGCGGACATGTTCCTCAATGCGTCGATGCCGGACGACGAGTTCGAGCGCGAGAAGCAGGTGGTGCTCGAGGAGATCAGGATGTACGAGGACGACCCCGACGCCGTGGTGTTCGAGAACCTGCAGCGCGCGCTCTTCCCCAAGTCGCCGCTCGGCATCCCGATCTCCGGCTCGGCCAAGACGCTCGCGCCGCTCCGCCCCGCCGACCTCAAGCGCTACCGCCGCGGGCACTACCTGCCCTCGCGCACCTTCGCCGTGGTGGTCGGCCGCTTCGAGCGCGATGCGGCGCTTAAGTCCATAGCCTCGCGCCTCGGGCGCTTCGGGAAGGGGCTGCGCGCCCCGTCCCTGCGCCGCGCCAAGGCGCCGTTCGGGCGCGTGGTCGCCTCGACCACCGCGGCGAAGGACGTCAAGCAGACGCGCTTTGCGATAGGCTACCGCACCTTCGGCTTCGCCGACCGGCGCCGGTACGCGGCGGCGGTGTTCGACGCCGTCCTCGGCCGCGGGATGTCCTCGCGCCTCTTCCAGGAGGTACGCGAGAAGCGCGGCCTCAGCTACGACGTCTCCTCGCGGATGAATTTCTTCTCCGACGCCGGGATGTGGACCGTGTCGGCGGGGGTGGAGCCGTCCAAGGAGGAGAAGGCGATCGCCGTCATCGAGCGCGAGCTTAGGCGCATCCGCACCCGCCGCGTCGGCGCGGCGGAACTGCGGCAGGTGAAGGACTTCATGCTGGGGAACTTCCGGCTTGGCCACGAGAAGGTGGTCTCCAAGCTCCACTTCTACGGCCAGACGCTCCTCGCCTACGGCAGGGCGGTGGAGCCGGCGGAGCAGGTGCGCGGCATCGCCGCGGTCACCGCGGACGACGTCCTTGCGGTCGCCAACGCCATCCTCGACCCGTCCGTTCGCGCCATCAGCCGCGTCGTGCCGCAGTCCTAACCCAGAGCCCCGAACCACGAAGCTCGTTGTTGGCGCGGCGATTTTGTCAGCCGCGCTGCGCGGCAGATTATGCGGCAGGTGTGACATTATGGCGCGACAATATGTCACACTTGGAGGGGACAGTCCCTGAAAACTTGAGGTTTGTCGCATAGAATCTGGGATTTATTCCAGTTGGCCTGACATTGGCACGCCCTCTGCTTTGTTAAAGGCGATTGCTTTCGACTGCCGATCGCAATCGAAACGACAATCTGAAAGGAGAAAAAGAAAATGGCAAAGGTTCTTGGAATCGACTTGGGCACGACCAACAGCTGCATGGCGGTGATGGAGGGCGGCGAGGCGACGGTCATTCCCAACAAGGAGGGCGCGCGCACGACGCCTTCGATCGTGGCGTTCACGAAGAGCGGCGAGACGCTGGTCGGCCAGGCGGCGAAGCGCCAGGCGGTGACCAACCCGAAGTCGACGATCTACTCGATCAAGCGTTTCATCGGCCGTCGTTTCAGCGAGCTGCCGGAGAGCGAGATCAAGATGATGCCCTACACGGTCGTGGCGGCGCCAAACGGCGACGCGGCGGTCGAGGTGAACGGCAAGACCTACACGGCGCAGGAGATTTCCGCGATGGTGCTCCGCAAGCTGAAGGAGGACGCGGAGGCATTCCTCGGCGAGAAGATCACCGAGGCGGTCATCACGGTGCCGGCGTACTTCAACGACCAGCAGCGTCAGGCGACGAAGGATGCCGGCCGCATTGCGGGCCTTGAAGTGAAGCGCATCGTCAACGAGCCGACCGCTGCGTCGCTTGCGTACGGTCTCGACAAGAAGAAAAACGAGAAGATCGCGGTCTACGACTTCGGCGGTGGCACGTTCGATATCTCCGTCCTCGACATCGGCGACGGCGTCTTCGAGGTGAAGGCGACGAACGGCGACACGCACCTCGGCGGCGACGACCTGGACCAGGCGATCATGAAGTGGATGATCGAGGACTTTAAGGCGCAGCAGGGGATCGACCTCGCGAACGACATGATGGCGCTCCAGCGACTCAAGGAAGAGGCCGAGAAGGCGAAGTGCGCGCTGTCGACGGCAACGACGTACGACATCAACCTGCCGTTCATCACGGCGGACGCGACGGGTCCGAAGCACCTCACCGCGACGCTCACGAAGCAGAAGCTGGAGACGCTGACGATGGACCTCGTCAACCGCACCTCCGAGCCGTGCCGCAAGTGCATGGCCGACGCGGAGCTTTCGAGCGTCGACGAGGTGGTGCTCGTCGGCGGCCAGACCCGCATGCCGCTCATCCAGGAGAAGGCGAAGAGCCTCTTCGGCAAGGAGCCGCACAAGGGCGTCAACCCCGACGAGGTGGTGGCGATGGGCGCGGCGATCCAGGGCGGCATCCTGAAGGGCGAGGTGAAGGACGTGCTCCTGCTCGACGTCACCCCGCTCACGCTCGGCATTGAGACCCTGGGCGGCGTCCTCACCCCGCTCATCGAGCGCAACACCACGATTCCGACCAAGAAGTCGCAGGTCTTCTCGACCGCGGCGGACAACCAGCCGGCGGTGACGATCGCGATCTTCCAGGGCGACCGCAAGATGGCCAGGGACAACAAGGCGCTCGGCAACTTCAACCTCGACGGCATTCCGCCGGCGCCGCGCGGCGTGCCGCAGATCGAGGTCACGTTCGACATCGACGCGAACGGCATCCTCAACGTCTCGGCTAAGGACCTCGGCACCCAGAAGGAGCAGAAGATCACCATCACCGCGGCGGGCGGCCTCTCCAAGGAGGAGATCGAGCGCATGCGCAAGGACGCCGAGGCCCACGCGGCCGAGGACGAGAGGCGCCATGCGGAGGTGGAGGAGCGCAACAAGGCCGACGGGCTCGCCTTCCAGGTCGAGAAGACGCTTAAGGACGCGGGCGACAAGATCGCTGCGGACAAGAAGGCGCCGGTCGAGGCCGCGCTCAAGGAGCTGAAGGACGCGCTCGGCCGCCAGCCGGCCGCCCCGCTCGACGAAATCAAGTCGAAGCAGGAGGCGCTGATGAAGGCGATGGAGCCGGTGGCTCAGGAGATGTACTCCTCGGCCCAGCAGGCGCAGGGCGCCGCGGGCGCCGGCGCGGGCACGCCGCCTCCGGGCGCGGGCACGCCGCCGCCCAACAACGGCGGCGACGCGGGCAAGAAGGGCGACGACGATGTCGTCGACGCGGACTTCACGATGAAGTAATTTGTCGAAAGCGGTCGAAAGCATTCGATGGCGATCGACGGCAATCGGAAAACGAAACCAAGGAGAAAAGCAAAAATGAACATCAGACCACTGGGCGATCGCGTTCTCATTGAGCCGATCGAGGAAAAGGACCAGGTCGTCGGCGGGATCATCATTCCCGACTCGGCCAAGGAAAAGCCCATGCAGGGCAAGGTGCTCGCCGTCGGCAAGAAGGTCGACAAGGAGGGCAAGGAGATCAAGTTCGACGTCAAGAAGGGCGATACGGTGCTGCTGCCTAAGTACGGCGGCACCGAGGTGAAGCTCGACGGCAAGAAGCTCCAGCTCGTCCGCGAGGAGGACCTCTTGGGAGTGATCGAGAAGTAAACAACAAGCAACTGGAGACCAAAGAAAATGGCTAAGCAGATCAAGTTCGACGCCGAAGCGCGTCAGAAGATCCTCGCCGGCGTCGAGAAGCTCTCGACGGCGGTGTCGTCCACCCTCGGCCCGTCCGGCCGCAACGTCATCCTCGACAAGAAGTTCGGCTCGCCCCAGATCACCAAGGACGGCGTGACCGTCGCCAAGGAGATCGAGCTGCCCGATCCGTTCGAGAACATGGGCGCGCAGATGGTGAAGGAAGTCGCCTCGAAGACGAACGACGTCGCCGGCGACGGCACCACCACTGCGACGCTGCTCGCCGAGGCGATTTACCGCGAGGGGCTGAAGAACCTCACCGCCGGCGCCAACGGCATGGCGCTGAAGCGCGGCATCGACAAGGCGACCGCCGCAGTCGTCGAGGCGATCGCCAAGCTCTCGAAGAAGGTCAAGTCGGCGGACGAGATCGCCCAGGTGGCGACGCTCTCCGCGAACGGCGACGCCGAGATCGGCAAGATGATCTCCGAGGCGATGGACAAGGTCGGCAAGGAGGGCACGATCACGGTCGAGGAGGCGAAGACCCTCGACAGCTCGCTCGACGTCGTCGAGGGCATGCAGTTCGACAAGGGCTACCTCTCGCCGTACTTCGTGACCGACGCCGAGTCGATGGAGTGCGAGCTCGAGAACCCGTTCATCCTGCTGTTCGAGAAGAAGATCTCCAACCTCCAGGAACTGCTGCCGCTCCTGCAGACGGTGGCGAAGTCGGGCCGTCCGCTCATGATCATCGCCGAGGACGTCGAGGGCGAGGCGCTCGCGACGCTCGTCGTCAACCGCCTGCGCGGCACCTTCCAGGTCTGCGCGGTCAAGGCCCCTGGCTTCGGCGACCGCCGCAAGGCGATCCTCGAGGACATCGCGATCCTCACCGGCGGCCGTCTGATCAGCGAGGACATCGGCGTCAAGCTCGAGAACGTCGGCGTCGAGATGCTCGGCCGCGCGAAGAAGGTGGTGGTCGACAAGGACAACACCACCATCGTCGAGGGCCTCGGCAAGTCGGCCGACATCAAGGCCCGCGTCGAGCAGCTCAAGAAGCAGATCGAGGACACCACCTCCGACTACGACCGCGAGAAGCTCCAGGAGCGCCTGGCCAAGCTCGCCGGCGGCGTCGCCCTCATCAAGGTGGGCGCCGCGACCGAGGCGGCGATGAAGGAGAAGAAGGACCGCGTCGACGACGCCCTCCACGCGACCCGCGCGGCCGTCGAGGAAGGCATCGTGCCCGGCGGCGGCGTCGCCTACCTCCGCGCCCAGAAGACCATCGACTCGCTCAAGCTCGAGGGAGACGAGGCCGTCGGCGCGAGCATCATCTCCCGCGCGATCGAGGCTCCGCTCCGCAAGCTCGTCAACAACGCGGGTCAGGAAGCCGCGCTCGTCATCGCCAACGTCAAGAAGGCGACCGGCACGAACGGCTACAACGTCCGCACCGGCGAGTACTGCGACCTCCTCAAGGCCGGCGTCGTCGACCCGGCCAAGGTCACGCGCTCGGCGCTGCAGAACGCCGCGTCGATCGCCGGATTGCTGCTCACGACCGACTGCATGGTCACCGACATCCCCGAGAAGAAGGATGCCTGCGGCTGCGGCGGCCACGGCCAGCCCGGCATGGACGGCATGATGTAATGCCGCGACCGGCAGGCGGCCGGCGGGGACTTCTCCGCCGGCCGCTCGCTTTTGCGCCCTGTCCGCCGGGCGCGCGTTGGGAAGGGCGGACGGCATTCAAAACGAGAAGAGAGAGGAAGAGGGAAGATGGAAAAGAAGACCTGCGAGTTCAAGGCCGAGATCGCCGAGATGCTCGACCTCGTAGTCAATTCGCTTTATTCGAAGAAGGAGATATTCCTGCGCGAGCTGGTGTCCAACGCCTCGGACGCGATCGACCGGGCGAAGTTCCTCGCCCTCACCGACAAGTCGATCGCCGCCGACTCGCCGGAGTGGAAGATCCAGATCGCGGCGAATGCGGCCGAGCGCACGCTCACCGTCTCCGACAACGGCATCGGCATGGACGCGGAGGAGCTGGAGAAGAGCCTCGGCACCATCGCGAGCTCGGGCACCAAGAAGTTCCGCGAGATGCTCAAGGAGAAGGGCGGAGACTCGCTCCCAGAGCTGATCGGACAGTTCGGCGTCGGCTTCTACGCCGCGTTCATGGTCGCCGACCGGGTGACGGTGGAGACCCGCAGGCGCGGCGGCGACGCGTCCTTCAAGTGGGAGTCGGACCTTTCCGGCTCGTATTCCGTTTCCGACGGCGAGCGCGACTTCCCCGGCACTTCGGTGACGCTGCATCTGCGGGAGGACCAGGCCGAGTACCTCGACTACTGGCGCGTCTCCGAGCTGATCCGCAAGTATTCCGACTTCATCGCCTATCCCGTCACCTTCCGCCGCGTCGACGTTCCGGCCGACGAGAAAGAGGAGGACCGCAAGGCGCGCGAGGAGCGCGAGGCGAAGCCGCTCAACACCATGGTCGCGCTCTGGAAGCGGCCGAAGAAGGACGTTAAGGACTCAGAGTACGCCGAGTTCTACCGCCACCTCACCCACGACTGGGAGGAGCCGTTCGAGACGATTCCGTTTTCCGGCGAGGGCGCGGTCGAGTTCAAGGCGCTCCTGTTCCTGCCGAAGAAGGCCACGATGGACCTCTACATGCCTGACCGCAAGCGCGGGCTCTCGCTCTACGTCAGGAACGTCTTCATCGGCGACGACATCGAGATGCTGCTCCCCGGCTACCTGCGCTTCGTCCGCGGCGTCGTCGACTCCTCCGACCTGCCGCTCAACGTCTCGCGCGAGATGCTGCAGGACGACGCGGTCATCCGCAAGATCAAGGACGCCGTCGCGACCAAGGTGCTCTCCGTCCTGGAGGAGATGAAGAAGAAGGAGCCGAAGCGCTATGACGAGTTCTACGGCGCGTTCGGCAGCCTGCTCAAGGAGGGCGTCCACATCGACTACGCGCGAGCCGACCGCCTGAAGAAGCTCCTGAAGTACCCGACCGCGCGCGGCGATGCCGGAAAGACGGTGTTTCTCGAGGACTACGTCAAGGACATGCCGTCCTCACAGAAGGACATCTACTACATCCTCGCCGAGCGCGAGGCGGACGCGCGCCGCTCGCCGGTGATCGAATCCGCCCGCAAGCACGGGTGCGACGTTCTCCTCTGGTGCGACCCGGTGGACGAGTATCTCGTCGAGTCGCTGCGCGAGTTCGACGGCCGCAAGTTCGTCGACGTCGCCCGCGGCGACGTGGCGTTCGGCACCGAGGAGGAGCAGAAGGCGGAGAAGGAGGCGTCCGACAAGGCCGCCGGCGACTTGAAGCCGCTCCTCGAGGCGGTGAAGGGCACGCTCGGCGACCGCGTCAGCGAGGTGCGGCTCTCCACCCGCCTCACCGACTCGCCCTGCTGCCTCGTCAGCCAGGAGCACGCGCTGCCGCCGTCGATGGTGCGCATGATGCGCGCGATGAAGCAGGACGTCCCGGAGGAGAAGCGCATCCTCGAGCTCAACGCGTCGCATCCGCTGGTAGAGAAGATGAAGGGGCTTGATGGTGCCGCGCTCGCCGACGTGGCCTCGCTCCTCTACGATGGCGCGCTGATCGCCGAGGGCTCGCCCGTCGCCGACGGCGCCGCGTTCGCCAAGCGCCTCTCAGACCTGCTGCTCAAGTAGCCCAGACTGCGGAGCCTTGCGCGGATTCGTCGGCATGTGGACGGCAGTGGAGCAAAAATGAAGGTGGAACACACTGAGCGGGGGTGCGTCGTCAGGGACTGCCTGATGCTGCTCCCGGGGCGCAGGACGGGGTTCGGCGACATCGTCGTTGAAGGGAACTCGATCGCCGACATAAGGCTACGGCCGCAGACCGAGCCCTGCACGACGCTCGTCATGCCGGGGCTCGTGAACTGCCACTGCCACGCGCCGATGACGCTGGTGCGCGGCCTCGGCGGCGGGCTGCCGCTCCAGCGCTGGCTCGAGGAGGCGATCTTCCCGGTCGAGGCGAGGATGACGGACGAGGACATCCACGCTGGCACGGTGTGGGGCGCGATGGAGATGCTCGCCGCCGGCACGACGTGCGTCGCCGACATGTACAACGGCAAGACGTATCCAAATGGGTTCGTGGAAGTCGGCATGCGCGCGCGGACATGCATACCGGGGCTCTCCATAGTCCCCGGCCGCCTCGAGGAGTGCATCGCGGGGACGCGCAGCTGGAACAAGTGGATGCGCGAAGAGGTGAAGGCGGACGTATACATGGACGCCTGCATCCACTCCGAGTACCTCACGGACGAGAAGTTCTGCCGCGGTCTCGCCGACGCGAACAGGGAGCTCGGCCGGCGGCTCCACTTCCACTGCAGCGAGACGAGGCGCGAGCACGAGGAGTGCATCGCCAGGCACGGCAAGACGCCGATCGCGTACCTGGCGGACACCGGGATCCTCGACCGCGGCGGTTACGCGGCGCACTGCGTGTGGTGCACGGACGATGACTTCAGGATCATGGCGGAGCGGGACGTGACGCTGGTCCACAACCCGACGAGCAACATGAAGCTCGGCAGCGGCTTTGCGCGGATCGTGCGCGCGATGGAGCTGGGTGTGAACGTCGCGCTCGGGACCGACGGCCCGGCCTCCAACGACAACCTCGACATGTTCGAGGAGATGCACCTCGCCTCGCTCATCCACAAGGGACTGGCGAACGACCCCACCGTGCTTTCTCCCTGGGACATCGTCGAGATGGCCACGAAGAACGGCGCGAAGGCGCTGGGGCGCGACGACATCGGCGAGCTGGCGGTCGGCAAGAAGGCGGATCTTTGCATCGTCGACATGGACAGCCCGCACCTTGTGCCGGCGTTGGACATCCCGAATCTGGTCGTCAACTCCATGCACGGTAGCGATGTCGTGGCGACGGTCGTCGGCGGCGATTTCACCTACGACAAATCGCGCGCGGGGGCGGAGTTCGACGGAGTCTACGTCGGGATGGAGAAGGCCAGGGCCGATCTCCTCGCCGCCGTCCGCCGCCTCGGCCTCTGACGGCCGCCGCGAGCCGCGCCTACCCATTGTCCGATTCCGCGAATTAGTGTATAATTCGCACTTATGAAAACAGATACCCCTGTCGTTCCGAAGAAATACCTCGCCGTGTTCATCATGCTCACGAGCTGCTTTGCGCTTTGGGGGCTCCTGAACAACATGACGGACAACCTGGTGCCGTCGTTCCAGAAGATCTTCATGACCAGCCAGTCGACCGCCGGCTTCGTGCAGATCTCGTTCTACGGCGCGTACTCGGTGATCGCCATCTTCGCCTCGCTGCTGATCCAGAAGGCGGGCTACCGGGTGGGGGTGCTGTTCGGGCTCGGGGTGTACGTGATCGGCGCGCTCCTCTACGTGCCGGCGTGCGTGCTGCAGAGCTTCTGGACGTACATCGTGGGCATCTTCGTGGTGGCGGGCGGGTGCGCCGTCCTCGAGACCACCTGCAACCCGTACGTGCTCGCGCTGGGCGACGAGTCGACGGCGGTTAGGCGCCTCAACTTCGCCCAGATGTTCAACCCGCTCGGCTCGCTCGCGGGCATCGTCCTCGCGCAGCAGCTCATCCTCGCCAACCTCAACCCCGCGACGACCGAGGAGCGCATGGCGATGCCGGCCGAAGAGCTGAACGCGATCATCCACCACGAGCTCTTCTGGGTGTGCGTACCGTACGTGGGGCTCTGCGCGATCGCAGCGGCGATCTGGTTTTTCTTCTTCTTCCGCAAGCCGACGGAGATCGACCACGTGATGGCGGAGAAGTCCAACCTCGGCGAGATCCTCTCCATCCTCGCGCACTCCCCGAAGTGGTACTGCGGCGTGGTGGCGCAGGTGTTCTACGTGGGCGTGCAGATCGCGGCGTGGACGTGGATGAACGTCTACTGTCAGAAGGAGCTCGGGGTGACGCCGGCGCAGGGCGCATCGTACTACCTCATCGCGCTTAGCCTCTTCATCGCTTGCCGCTGGCTCTGCACCTTCCTCATGAAGTACTTCGAGCCGGCGAAGATGATGGCCCTCTTCGCCTTCGGCGCGATCCTTTCGAGCTTCGGGGTGATGTATCTCAGGAGCGACGTCATCTTCACCGTCGGCTCGTTGCCGTTCAGCTGGAACGTGATCGCGCTCTGCTCGATGAGCGGCTTCATGTCGCTCATGTTCCCCACCATCTACGGCATCGGACTGGGCGGCATCGACTCGCGCGCGCACAAGCTCGGCGCGGCCGGCCTCATCATGGCGATCGTCGGCGGCGCGCTGCTGACGCCTTGGATGGCGTCGATCATCGACGCGCCCGGCTTCTGGGCGAAGCTGGTGCCGATGTTCGACGCGGCGGTCGACACCAACCTCCACGCCTCTTCGCAGTCGCTTAGGGCCAGCTTCATCGTGCCCGCGATCTGCTTTGCCGTCGTCCTCGCGTACGCGCTCGCCTTCCGCCGGAAGGCGAAGCCGGGGGCGGATCGGTGAATCGGCGGGAGTTCATCGCGCCTCCCCGCGGTGCTCGCGGGGCGCTACCACCGGCTCGAGATGGTGTTGGACAGTGGCCTCTTGCACGCGACGGCGCCGCTCGCCGCCGTAGGCGAGGTCCTAATGATGACAAACGGTTAATGGCCGTCAGGCCGGAAAGGAACAGGATGAATCGGAACAATGCGAGGAAAGGAATGGCGGCGATTGCGGCCGCGTGCGCGGCGCTGGCGCTTACGGCGGCGGCCGGCGAGCACAAGCGGCGCTATCCGGAGCTGCCGGAGAAGATAACCGCCGAGACGCCGGCGCAGCGGGACGCGCGGATGGCGTGGTGGCGCGACGCGCGCTTCGGCATGTTCATCCACTTCGGCCTCTACGCCGCGCCGGCCCGCCACGAGTGGGTGAGGTCCGTGGATGGGATCGACAACGAGACCTACGACTCGAAGTACCTCCCCCGCTTCAACCCCGACCTCTTCGACGCGGACGAGTGGGCGGCGCAGGCCAAGCGCGCCGGGATGAAGTACATCGTGCTCACCACCAAGCACCACGAGGGCTTCTGCATGTGGGACACGAAGACCACCGACTACAAGATCACCAAGACCGCGTTCGGGCGCGACCTCGTGCGCGAGTACGTCGACGCCTGCCGCCGCGCCGGGCTCGGGGTCGGGTTCTACTTCTCGATCATGGACTGGCACCATCCGGACTACACGGTGGACAACCCGCACCCGCTCATGACCAGGCTGCGCAAGGAGGGCAAGAAGGACAAGGAGCTCGAGGACGCCGTCGCCGCGCTCAACGCGACGCGGAACATGGACCGCTATCGCGAGTACATGCACGCGCAGATCCGCGAGCTCTTGACCGAGTACGGCAAGATCGACATCATCTGGTACGACTTCACCCCCATCTCCGAGAAGTTCGGCAAGACGTACAAGGACTGGGACGCCGTCAAGGTCGTCAAGATGACGCGCGAGCTGCAGCCCGGGGCGATCATCAACAACCGCCTCGACCTCATGGAGACCGAGGACGGCTGGGACTTCATCTGCCCCGAGCAGTTCAAGGTGCAGATCTGGCCGACAGTGCGCGGCCGGCGCGTGCCCTGGGAGACGTGCCAGACGTTCTCCGGCAGCTGGGGTTACAGCCGCGACGAGACGACGTGGAAGGGCGTGCACCAGCTCGTCGAGCTGCTGGTCCACTCCGTCTCCAAGGGCGGCAACCTAATCATGAACGTCGGCCCCACCGCCCGCGGCACATTCGACGACCGCGCGCTGGAACGGCTCGACGGCTTCGCGAAGTGGATGAAGGTGAACTCGCGCTCCATCTACGGCTGCACGATGGCGCCGGACGGCTTCGCCGCGCCCGACGGCGCCGCGCTCACCTGGAACGAGAAGACCGGCCGGCTCTACATCCACCTCCTCGACTACCCGATGGGCTACTTGCCCGTCGCCTTCATCGACAAGTTGGAGTACGCGCAGTTCCTGCACGACGGCTCGGAGATCACGTTCCGCGCCAAGCCGCCGCTCGCGGAGGCCGCGGACGACGTGCAGTTCGGGGTCATGGGCGGCATGGTGCTCCCCGTCGTCAAGCCGGCGGTGGAGGTGCCGGTGGTCGAGTGCTGGCTCAAGAAGTGACGCCGTCTTGGAAGCGAAGATGCAGCACTATTTCGGCAGGATATCGGACACCGCGGAGCTGGAGAAAGTCCATCCGCGGCTGAAGGCCGCCTTCGACTTCCTGAGGCAGAGGGGCCTCGCCACGCTTGCCTGCGGCACCTACGAGCTCGAGGGCGGCGCGCCGGGCGCGAAGGCCTCGGTGTTCGCGATGGTGCAGGAGGTCGACCTGAAGGCGGTGGTGCCCGGCCCCCAGCGCCTCGAGGCCCACGGCAGGTATATCGACGTCCAGGCTCCGCTTTCCGGCGAGGAGACGTTCGGCGTGGCCGAGCTCAACCCCGGGCGGCCGGATTTCGGCTTCGATACGGAGAAGGACGTCGGCTTCGTCGACATGGACTGCGAGCTCAGGACCCTGAAGCCGGGCGAGTTCGCGGTCTTCATGCCGCCGCGCGGCGCACATGCGCCGTGCCTCTCGCTCGACGGACCACGGCGGATCCGCAAGGTGGTGGTGAAGGTGCTTGCCGACTGACCTAACGATGAAAATCCGCTTCTACGCCAATCTCGAGAAACCTGAGGCCGCCGAGTGCGCCGCCGCGCTCTCGACGCGCGCCCGCGAGCTCGGGCTAAAGCCGGTTGAACGAGGCGCGGCGGACGCGGTGGTGGCGCTTGGCGGCGACGGCACCATCCTCCGCGCGGTGCACGAGTTCCCGGAGACTCCTGTCCTCGGGTTCAACCTCGGCGGGCTCGGCTATCTCGCCGCGGTCGGCCGGGACGACTTCGAGTCGGCGCTCGCGGCGCTGGCAGCGGGGCGCTACTCCGTCGCCGAGCGGCGGATGCTCAAGGTGGAGAAGGCAGGCGCTTCCGCCGCGGTGGCGCTCAACGACGTGGTGCTCTCGCGCGAGATGAGCGGCCGGTCGGTGTGCATCGACCTTGCCGCCGACGGGCGCGAGGTCACGAGCTATCTCGCCGACGGCCTCATCTTCGCGACGCCCACCGGCTCCACCGCCTATTCGCTTTCTGCCGGCGGCCCGGTGCTGCTGCCCGACTCCTCGTGCCTCGTCGTCACCCCGATGAACCCGCACGCGCTCGGCGTGCGTCCGATCGTGATCCGCGACGACGTGCGCTTCGTAGCCGTCGCCCGCGCGCGAACGCCGGGCAACCCGATGCGCATCGGCGTCTACGCCGACGGGGCGCTCGCGATGGAGATGGGCGAGGGCGATTCGGTTTCGGTTTCGCGCGCCGACGCGTCGGCACGGTTCGTCGAGCTCGAGGGGTATGATCCGTACGACGTTCTCGCGCGCAAGCTCGGCTGGTCGGGGAGCAGCGTCAAATGACGGCGGGGGAGCTAAACGCGCACGTCGAGGACGGGACGATCGACCAGGTCATCCGTGTCGCTGAGGCGCGCCAGTGCAAGGCGCTCTCGCGGATAGCCGACGACATCTGCTCGCGCGAGCGGGCGCGCCTGGTGCTGCTCGCCGGCGGTTCGTCCTCGGGCAAGACCACCACCGCCACCCGCATCTGCACCCAGCTGATGGTGGACGACCGCGCCGCGGTCCAGCTCTCGACCGACGACTACTTCGTGGGGGACGACGAGAACCCGCGCAATCCCGACGGCACGCTCGACTACGAGCACGTCGAGTGCGTCGACATCCCGGCGCTCACCGCCGACATCGCCGCGCTGCTGCGCGGCGAGGAGGTCGCCCGCCGCAAGTTCGACTTCGTCAACCACCGGCCGTTCTACCCCGGCGACGAGCTGTGGCTGCCTGCGGGCGGGATGCTCGTCATCGAGGGCATCCACGCGCTCAACCCGCGGCTCACCGCCGGCATCGATGACGCGGTTAAGTACCGCATCTACATCGAGCCGCGTCCTTCGGTGGAGCTCTTCATGGACATCAAGCCGTCGGCGTCGGACGCGCGGCTCCTGCGGCGCCTCGTGAGGGACAACCAGTTCCGCAAGGTTAACCCGGCGAAGACAATCCTGCGCTGGCCGAGCGTCCTCGCGGGCGAGAAGAAGTGGATCGAGCCGTTCCGCGGCAACGCCGACGCGGTGTTCGACTCCTACCTCGTCTACGAGATGCTCGTCCTGAAGAACTACGTCGGTGGGCTCGTCGAGCTCGCGCGGAAGGAGCTCGGCGACCTGCCGCAGCTCATGAAGCTGAGGCGGATGCTGGGCGCGGTGGAGGCGGTGGACGCGACCAGGGTGCCGGGCGACTCGATTCTGCGCGAGACGATCGGCGGCAGCCAGCTGGACTACTGACGAGGAGGGGAGACAATGCAGGAAGTAACGATCTTGAGCGTACTGCAGGGAATCGCCGAGTTCCTGCCGATTTCGAGCTCGGGGCATCTCGTGCTCGGCAAGTCGCTGCTCGGCCTCGGCGACGTCGGCATCCGGCTCGACATCTTCCTCCACGTCGGCACGCTCTTCGCGGTCTGCGCGTTCTACTGGCGCATCATCCGCCGGATTGCGCTCGGCGCGTTCGGGCTCGGCGGCGAGTCGCCGCGCGAGGCGTGGCTCTACTGCGTGAAGATCGTCGTGAGCGCGGTGCCCGCGGCGGTGGTGGGGATTTTGCTCAAGGACCGGATCGAGGAGGCCTTTGCCTCGCCGAAGCTGGTGGGCGCGGCGCTCGTCTTCACGGGACTTGTGCTCACCGCGACCCGCTTTCTGTCGCGCGGCAAGGACGGCGTCGGGTTCTTCCACGCGGTCGTGATGGGCATTGCGCAGGCGGTCGCCATCCTGCCGGGCGTGTCGCGCTCGGGGATGACGCTCGCGGCGGCGCGCGCGTCGAAGGTGGAGCCGGAGAAGGCGGCGGAGTTCTCCTTTCTCATGTCCGTTCCGCCGATCGCCGGCGCGGCGCTTTTGGAGATCGTCAAGTCGCTGAATGAATCGGCGCCGACCGTCGCCGAGGTTTCGTGGGGACTTACCATCTACGGCGCGGCGGTTGCGGCGGTGGTCGGGTACTTCGCGCTGGCGCTGCTCCTGCGGTCGCTCCGGAGCGACAAGTTCTGGCTGTTCGGTCCCTACTGCGTCGCTGCCGGCGCGGTGGCGATCGCCTGCTGCTGAGGTAGTCCGGAACCACGTGAGAGCGTTTGAGTTCTAACACACGGATTTGTTCGCGACTACCAAAGGAACCGGAGGATCATGACCACCAGATTCACAGTTGACGGACGCAAGGTGTCGCTGCTCGGCTACGGCGCGATGCGCCTGCCTACGGTCGACGGGATCAACGCGGCCGGCCGCGCCGGCGGCAAGCCGATTCCCGGCACCTCGAACGCCTCCATCGACCAGAAGCTCCTCGACTCGCAGGTGAAGCTCCTGCTCGACAGCGGGGTCAACTACTTCGACACCTCGCCGGCCTACTGCATGGGCAGGTCCGAGGCGCACCTCGGAAGCGCGCTCAAGGCGAGCGGCTATGCGCGCGGTGACTACATCGTGGCGACGAAGCTCTCCAACTTCGCGCCGCAGCAGTATCCGCTCGCCGAATGCAAGAAGATGTTCGAGAAGTCGCTGGAGTGCCTTCAGACCGACTACATCGACAACTACCTCCTCCACTCCGTCGGCAACGGCGGGTTCAAGACCTTCTCGCAGCGCTATCTGGAAAACGGCGCGCTCGACTGGTGCCTCGCCCTCCGCCGGGAGCGGCGCATCCGCAACCTCGGTTTCTCCTTCCACGGCGACCCCAAGGTTTTCGAGTGGTGCCTTGAGCACCACGGCGAGTACAAGTGGGACTTCTGCCAGATCCAGATGAACTACGTCGACTGGCGCCACGCGAAGGCGGTGAACGAGCGCAACCTCGACGCGAAGTACCTCTACGAGCGGCTGACGGAGCTGAAGATTCCCATAGTCGTGATGGAGCCGCTGCTCGGCGGGCGGCTCGCGCGCTACAACTACGCGCTCGCCAAGGAGCTGACGCCGCTCGACCCGGAGGCCAGCCTCGCGAAGTGGGCGCTCCGGTTCTGCGGCACCTACCCGAACGTGATGACGATCCTCTCCGGCATGACCTTCACCGAGCACATCGAGGAGAACGTCGCCACCTGCTCTCCGCTCGTGCCCTGCTGCGAGAAGGAACTCGCGGCGCTCGAACGCGCGGCGGTCGCGCTTCTCAAACTCAACACCATCCCCTGCAACAGCTGCCAGTACTGCATGCCGTGCCCCTATGGACTCGACATCCCCATGATCCTCACCTTCCGCAACGAGGTCCTCTCCTCCAAGACCGCCCCGTCCGCGCGGGAGGTGCTGAAGGCGTATGCGAAGGCCGTGCCCGAGGAACTGCGCCGCGCCGACCACTGCACCGGTTGCGGGAGGTGCTTCACGCACTGCCCCCAGACAATCGACATCCCCAAGGAGCTTGCGGTCATCGACGAATGGATCGACGGGCTCAAGAACGAGGAGGCCCACAGATGAAGAAGTTCGCCAAGGTCGTCCTCGCCGCTTCCATGCTCTCCGCCGTGACCGCGGCGTTCTTCGGCGTCGCCACCGACCTCGCCTGCCGGCTCCAGCCCGCCGCGACTTATACGTTCCTCGTGGTGCTGCTCCTGACTCCGCTCGTCGGGCGTCTTTTCTGCGAGTGCTGCTGTCCGCTCGGCATAATCCAGTCGGTCGTGAACTGGATTTTCCACCCGAAGACGAAAGTGCGCCGCGTCTGCACGCGCCTCCCCGAGAAGCAGGCGCAGCGCATCGTCCGCTGGACGGTCCTCGCCGTGTCGGTCGCGCTGGTGGCGGTCGGCTTCGGCGCGCTCGGCTGGCTGCTGACGCCGTATTCGATCTACGGCAAGACGCTCACGCTCTTCTGGCCCGGCGTCGTGGTCTTCGCGGCCGTGGTGGTTCTCGCGGCGGCCGGGAAGGGGCGCTTCTGGTGCAACTGGATCTGTCCGGCAGGGACACTGTTCAACCTGCTCTCGAAGAAGAGCGTCTGCGCCCACAAGGTCGGGCCTGGTTGCGGCAACTGCCGCGCGTGCTTCGAGGCGGATGCCGGCAGGCGCGCGACGGACGGGGCGGACGGGACGAGCGTGACGCGCCGCGACGCGCTGAAGGGCGTTGCCGTCCTGGCGGCGGCCGACGCGGTCGAGAAGACCACCGACGGCGGCTACGCCAATGTGTCGCTCCCCGGGGTGCCGAAGCGTCCGGTGCCGGTGCTGCCGCCGGGCGCGGTCGACCGCGGGTTGTTCAACGTCAAGTGCGTCGCCTGCGGGCTCTGCATCGCCAGCTGCCCAGGCAAGTGCCTCGTGGCCTCCACGGCGTTGAAGCGCTTCGGCCAGCCGGAGATGGACTTCCGCCGCGGCTACTGCCTCTCCGGCTGCGACTACGTCTGCGGGCGCGTCTGCCCGGCCGGCGCGATAAACTGGATTCCCCGCCTCGAGCGGAAGAACGTCCACGTCGGCCACGCGATCTGGAAGAAGGACCTCTGCATCCGCACGACGGACGGTGTCCAGTGCACCGCGTGCTCGCGCAAGTGCCCGGTGCAGGCGATCCACCTCGTCGAGGGCTTCCCGGTCGTGGACAAGGCGAAGTGCATCGGCTGCGGCGCGTGCGAGCACGTCTGCCCGGCGCGGCCGATGCCGGCGATATTCGTCAAGGGCTTCGAGCGGCAGCGGCTGGTGTGGCCGATGGACGAGCTGAGTCTCATCGCAGAGATGAAGCGGCTCGTCTGGGGCGGTGTCTCGTGCGTCGCGGCGAAGGACGGGGTGATCGTCGGCCAGGAGACCGGTCGCGGCATCCTGCCGATACTGAAGCTGCTCGACGCTGGCAAGCTCGCGCACGCGGTCGTGGTCGACAAGGTGGTCGGGCGCGCGGCGGCCGCGATCTGCGTGGTCGGCGGCGCGAAGCGGGTGCACGCGGCGATCATGGGGGCGGACGCCGCGGCGCTTCTGAAGGTGCGCGGCATAACGGCGTCGGCCGACCGGATGGTCCCGCGGATCCTCAACCGCGACCTTTCCGACGGTTGCCCGATGGAGCGGGCCGTCGAAGGCATCGACGACCCGGCGGAGATGGTCAAGGCGCTTCGGTCCAGATGAAGACGGGACTGGTGCTGGAGGGCGGGGCGATGCGCGGGCTGTTCACGGCCGGCGTCCTGGACGTGCTGATGGAGCGCGGCGTCAGGTTCGACGGCGCGATCGGCGTCTCGGCAGGCGCGTGCTTCGGCTGCAACTACAAGAGCGGGCAGATCGGCCGCGTTATCCGCTACAACCAGCGCTTCGCGCGCGACCCGCGCTACTGCTCCTGGAAGTCGCTGCTGAAGACCGGCGACCTCTTCGGCTCCGACTTCTGCTACCGGGAGCTGCCGACGGAGCTGGACGTGTTCGACGCGGCGGCCTACGCGGCGAATCCGATGGAGTTCCACGTCGTGGCCACCGACTGCGCGACCGGGAAGCCAGTGTACAGGCGGCTCGACCGCGCGGACGCGGAGGCGTTCAGGTGGATGCAGGCCTCGGCGTCGATGCCGCTCGTCTCGCGTCCGGTCGAGATCGACGGCCGCGAATACCTGGACGGCGGGCTCTCGGACGGCATACCGCTCCGCTACTTCGAGTTGATCGGCTTCGAGCGTAACCTGGTCGTCACCACCCGCCCGCACGGCTACCGCAAGTTCCCGAAGCGGCGGATCGCGCTCCTCAGGCCGTTCTTCCGCCATCCCGCCGTCTACCATGCGCTGAAGAACCGCTACAAGTGGTACAACGAGACGCTGGAGTACATCGACTCGCGCGTCGCAGAGGGGAAGGCTGTGCTCGTCTGCCCGAAGGAGCCGCTGCCGATCTCGCGCGTCTGCCACGACCCGGAGGCGATGCAGCGCGTCTACGACCTCGGCCGGCAGGCGGGCGAGGAGGCGGCCTCCGCGGGAACGCTGATTTTGGTATAATACACACCTTAAAGCGGGTCCTGTAGCTCATCTGGACAGAGCAGCTGCCTTCTAAGCAGCGGGTAGTGGGTTCGAGTCCCGCCAGGACCGCCAGCAGAAGGAAGATAAGATTTATGGACAAGCACTACGACGCGAAGGCCGCGGAGGCCAAGTGGTATAAGTTCTGGGAAGAGAACGGATGCTTCCACCAGGACCCGGACGGGCGTGAGCCCTATTCGGTGGTAATTCCGCCGCCGAACGTGACCGGCATTCTCCACATGGGCCACGCGCTCAACCAGACGATCCAGGACATCCTGGTCAGGTGGCGCCGCATGCAGGGCAGGAACACGCTGTGGCTCCCCGGCACCGACCACGCCGGCATCGCGACGCAGAACGTCGTCGAGAAGGCGCTCAAGAAGGAAGGGAAGCGCCGCCAGGACCTCGGGCGCGAGAGGTTCCTCGAGCGCGTGTGGGAGTGGAAGCGCGAGTACGGCGGCACGATCGTCCACCAGCAGCGCATGCTTGGCAACTCGACCGACTGGCGACGCGAGCGCTTTACCTTCGACGAGGGCTGCTCCCGCGCCGTCGCCAAGGTCTTCACCCAGCTCTACAACGAGGGTCTCGTCTACAAGGGCAACTACATCGTCAACTGGTGCCCCAGGTGCGGAACGGCGCTTGCGAACGACGAGGTTGAGCATGAGCCCAACCATGGCCACTTCTGGTACGTGCGCTATCCTGTTGTGGGGAGCGCGAAGGGCGTCAAGGGCGAGCCGTACAAGGACTACGTCATGGTCGCGACGACGCGTCCAGAGACTCTCCCAGGCGACACCGCGGTCGCGGTGAACCCCAAGGACGACCGCTACGCGCACCTCGTCGGCAAGACCGTCATCCTGCCGCTCACCGGGCGCGAGATTCCAGTCATCAGCGACGACTACGTAGACCGCGAGTTCGGCACGGGCATCGTGAAGATCACGCCCGCGCACGACCCGAATGACTTCCTCGTCGGCAAGCGCCACGGCCTGGAGGAAATCAACATCATGACCGACGACGCCCACATGAACGAGCTCGCCGGCGCGAAGTACTGCGGCATGGACCGCTTCGAGTGCCGCAAGGCGATCGTCGAGGATCTCGCTACGGGCGGATTCCTCGACCACATCGAGGACATCGACAACCAGGTCGGCCACTGCTACCGCTGCCACGAGACGGTTGAGTCTCGCCTTTCGAAGCAGTGGTTCGTGAAGATGAAGCCGCTCGCCGAGCCCGCGATTGCAGCGGTCAAGTCTGGCGAGGTAAAGTTCGTTCCAGACCGCTGGAGCAAAATCTACTTCAACTGGATGGAGAACATCCAGGACTGGTGCATCTCGCGCCAGCTCTGGTGGGGGCACAGAATTCCCGCCTACTACCTCGGCGACGATGTCTTCGTAGCCGAGACCGCCGAGGAGGCGCTGGCGCAGGCGAAGAAAGCGACGGGCAATGCCGCGCTGACGCTCGCCGACCTCGAGCAGGACCCCGACGTGCTCGATACCTGGTTCTCGTCGTGGCTCTGGCCGTTCTCGACCCTGGGCTGGCCCGAGAAGACGAAGGACCTCGAGTACTACTATCCGACAACCGACCTCGTGACGGCGCAGGACATCATCTTCTTCTGGGTCGCCCGCATGATGATGGCCGGCATCCACTTCATGAAGAAGCCGCCGTTCAGGAACATCGTCATCCACGGCATCGTCCGCGCGGCGGACGGCTCGAAGATGTCGAAGTCGAAGGGCAACTCGCTCGACCCGCTGGAGCTCATCGACCAGTACTCGGCCGACGCGCTCCGCTTCTCGATCGCGCTCATCACCTCGCTCGAGTGCGACACCAAGGTGAACAAGGAGAAGTTCGAGATCGGCCGCAACTTCACGACGAAGATCTGGAACGCGGCGAAGTTCCTGGAGATGCAGGAAGCGAGCTTGGGGCGCGAGACGATGGACGCGAGACGAGAGGGCCTCTCCCTTTCCGCCGACGACCGGCACATCCTCTACGCGGCCGACATCGCCTGCCGCAAGATCAACGAGATCCTTGAGGCGTACCGCATCCAGGACGGCGCGCTCGCGGTCTACGACTTCTTCTGGACGCAGATCTGCGACGGCTACGTCGAGTATGTGAAGGACTCGCCGAACAAGGCCGTGTCGGTCGCGATTCTCCGCGATGTCTTCTGGAAGGCGCTGCGGCTCCTCCATCCCTATATGCCGTTCGTCACCGAGGAGGTCGCGCACCAGCTCGGGTTCCTCAAGGACGGCGAGACGATAATGTTGCAGAAGTTCCCCGAGGGTTATACCGACGCCGAGAAGGCGGCGTGGGGCGTCACCGAGGAGAACTACGAGTTCGTGAACGCGAAGCGCGAGGCGATTACCGCGATCCGCTCGCTGCGGGCCGAGTACAGGGTCCCGCCGGCGACGTTCGTGAAGGTGACGGTGGCGACGTACGACGCGAAGGCCAAGCCGGAAGTCGAGTCGCTGAAGAAGGCGATGCGCGCGGAGTCGGTCGATTTCGTCCCCGCCGGCTCCGACCTCGCGATGCCGTCGAAGATCACGAAGTTCGGCACGGTCTACCTCTCGCTCGAAGGCCTCGTCGACAAGGCGGCCGAGGCGAAGCGCATCGCGGGAGAGCTCGCGAAGCTCGCCGGGTTCATCAAGTCGAGCGAGGCGAAGCTCGCGAACGAGAACTTCGTCGCGCACGCGCCCGAGGCGGTCGTCGCCGAGGCGAGGCGCAAGCTCGCCGAAAACAAGGAGAAGGTCGCGCAGCTGGAGAAGCTGGCGAAGCTCTTCGCCTGAGTCTTTTACAACGAAAGGAAAACGAAAAATGAAGAGAATCATGCTTGCCGCGGTCTGCATTGCGGCGCTTGTCGGCTGCACGACCGGCTCGGTCCAGCGCAGTTCCGCGGTCGCGTCGAACACCACCTACGCGCGTGACGCGCTGAAGCCGTTCGCCGACAAGGGCTGGCTTCCCGGTGCCATCTCGGTGCTGTACAACAACGGCGTGGAGGAGATCGCGTGCGTAGGCTACGCCGACGTCGCCGCTAAGCGTCCGATAACCCTCGACGACCACTTCATGCAGTGCTCGCAGACGAAGGGCTTCTGCGGGGTGACGGTGGCGAAGCTGGTCGAGGAGGGCAAGGTCTCGCTTGACGACCCCATTTCCAAGTACCTGCCCGAGTTCGAGACGCTGTGGATCACCGACGGCTCGACGACGGACGTGAGGAAGGTGACGAAGGCGAAGAACGTGCTCACGCTGCGGATGTGCATGAACCATACCGGCGGCTTTCCGTTCGAGCTGCCCAACTACTGCTCGATGGGCGGATGGTCGCGCCGGATGCCGCTGAGGAGCGTGGCGGTGATTGCGGCGGCGCAGCCGCTCCTCTTCGAGCCGGGTACGTCGACGCAGTACTCCAACGTCGGTATCGACATCGGCGCGGCCGTGGTGGAGGCGGTGACCGGCATGCGCTGGGAGGCCTATCTCAAGAAGACGGTGCTTGATCCGCTGGGGATGACGTCCTCTGGCTTCGTGCCGTCGGAGGAGTGGCTCAAGACCAAGATCGAGATGTACAACTGCCAGACGAACGCGCCGGCGGTTTGGCGCGAATTCAACCCGGCGATGGCGCGTCCCTACGGCGACGACCGCGTGTTCGCCTCGGCCGGCGCGGGGCTCTGGACGACCGCGCGCGACCAGCTCAAGTTCTACAAGATGCTGATGAACCTCGGGCTCGGCGAGAACGGTGTCAGGATCCTCAAGGAGGAGACGGTTAAGGACATCCTCGCCACCTCGACCCGTCCGAAGGGGTTGGGCGGCTACTCACTCGGTCTCCACACCGGCGGCGACAACGGCTGGTTCGGCCACGGCGGCGCGTGGGGCACGAACTGCCAGGTCAACTGGAAGGAGCGCAAGCTGAAACTCTGCGTGGTGCAGCTCTGCGGCCAGCCGCGTCCGTGGGGCGCCGAGCTCGCCAAGGCCGAGGAGCAGTTCTTCAAGTCCACTGCCGCCGGCGAGGGCGACGAATACGTCGGCAGGATGAAGTAAGGCAGGGCAAGGTTCCGTCATGAACGTCGTGTCGCTGGTAGGACGCCCCAACACGGGCAAGAGCGCTCTCTTCAACCGCCTCGCCAAGAAGCGGGTGGCGATCGTGTTCGACCAGCCCGGCGTCACCCGCGACCGCGTCACCCGCGAGGTCGAGCTCGGCTCCCGGCGGGTGATGCTCGTCGACACCGGCGGCATCGCCTTCGACTGCGGAGTCACCGGCGACCCGCTCGACTCAGAGACGCGCGGCCAGGCGGCGCTCGCGGTGGAGGATTCCGCCGTGTGCGTGGTGGTGGTCGACGCGCGCGAGGGGATCACCCCGCTTGACCAGGAGGTCGTCGAGCGCGTGCGCGACTCCGGCGTCCCCTGCATCGTCGCGGCGAACAAGTGCGACACGGCCGATGACGACTGGCGCGCGGAGGAGTTCGCGCGCTTCGGGCTCGACGTGCTGCCGGTCTCGGCCGAGCACTCCCGCGGCGTCGAGGACCTCGTCCAGGCGGTCGTCTCGCGGCTGCCGCCGGCGGAGGCGGACGAGTCCGCGGCAAAGCCGCTCAGGGTCGCCGTGGTCGGTCGGCCGAACGTCGGCAAGTCGTCGTACATCAACCGGCTTCTCAACGCGCCGCGCGTGATCGTCTCCGAGATCGCCGGCACCACCCGCGACGCAGTGGAGGTGCCGTTCACCATCGGCTCCGGCCCCGAGGCGCGCCACTACATGCTCGTCGACACCGCGGGGATGAAGCCGCACACGAAGATGTCCAAGTCGAGCGTGGACAACTTCTCGCTCTTCCGTTCCGAGGAGGCGATCGAGGAGGCCGACGTGGTGGTGCTGCTCCTGGACCCGACGATGGGACCGACGATGCAGGACAAGCGCATCGCGGGGAAGATCCTGGACGCGAAGAAGGCGTGCGTCCTGATGATGAACAAGTGGGACCTCGCGAACGCGGACGGCATCACCGACGAGAAGAAGGCGGCTGAGGCGGTGCGGAAGATGATGCCGTTCCTATCCTTCGCGCCGATAGTCTTCTGCTCCAACAAGTCCGGCTACAACATCCGCCGCACCGTCGACGCGATCGACCGCGCCGCGGCGAGCGCCGGCGAGCGGCTGCCGACCGGCATGCTCAACCGCGTCATCGAGACGGCGGCCAAGCGCACGCTCTCGCCGATGGTGCGCGGCCGGCGGCTGAAGATCTACTACGCGCTTCAGGTGTCGACCAATCCCCAGACGATCCGGTTTTTCGTCAACGACCCGAAGCTGGTGACCCCGGCCTACCTCGCCTACCTGGAGCGGATGATCCGCGCGCGGTTCGGGCTCGAGGGCGCGCCGCTGAGGATGTTCCTCAAGGCGCGGCCGCGCAACGGCCGCCCGGGCGCGAAGGGCGGCGCGGCGCCGGAAGCGGAGGCAGAGGCGTGAACGCGAAGGACAGGCGGCAGGAGAGGTCCGGCCACTTCCGCGGACCGCGCGAGGAGGTCGGCGGCGGCGAGTGGATCTACGGCCGCAACCCGGTGGAGGAGGCGCTCGCCGCAGGCCGGCGCGAGGCGACGGAGATCGTGCTGCCACCGCCGGCGCACGACGACGACCAGCTTGCCCGCATCCGCGGCGAGGCGCACGCGCGGCGGATCGCGGTGAGGACGATGGACCGCGACCGGCTCGACCGGCTGGTGCGCTTCGGCCACCACCAGGGCGTGGCGCTGAAGGTCTCGGGCTATCCCTATGTGTCGCTCGACGAGATCGTCTCCGCCGCGGCGGACGAGGAGAACGCGCTCGTCGTCCTCCTCGACCACGTCGAGGACCCGCAGAACCTGGGCTCGGTGCTGCGCACCGCCTGCGCCGCCGGCGCGGCGGGCGTGGTCATCCCCGAGGACCGCGCCTGCGGAGTCACCCCGGCGGCGGTGCGCGCCTCGGCCGGCGGCGCGGAGCATCTCCGGGTCGCCAAGGTCATCAACCTCGTGCGGGCGATGGAGGAGCTCAAGGACGCGGGCTTCTGGATCACCGGCCTCGACATGGGCGAGGGGGCGCGCCCCTACGACGAAGTGGACTTCAGGGGCAAGGCGGCGCTCGTCGTCGGCGCCGAGGGCGCCGGGCTCTCGCGGCTGGTGCGCACCAAGTGCGACTTCATCGCCGAGCTGCCGATGCCGGGCGGGTTCGAGTCGCTCAACGCCGGCGTCGCCGCGGGCATCGCCATCTACGAGGTGCTGCGCCAGAGGAGGCGGAAATGAAGCTTGAGAACATCCGCAACTTCTGCATCATCGCCCACGTCGACCATGGCAAGACCACGCTCTCCGACCGCATCCTCGAGCTCACCCACGCGGTCTCGGCGCGCGAGCTCAAGGAGCAGACCCTTGACGCGATGGACCTCGAGCGCGAGCGCGGCATCACCATCAAGTCCCACCCCGTCTCTATGCACTACGAGGCGAAGGACGGCAAGACCTACCTCTTCAACCTCCTCGACACCCCAGGCCACGTCGACTTCGCCTACGAGGTCTCGCGCTCGATGGGCGCGTGCGAGGGGGCGCTCCTGGTGGTCGACGCCGCGCAGGGCGTGGAGGCGCAGACCGTCGCCAACACCTATTTCGCCCAGGACGCGAAGCTCGAGATCGTGCCGGTGCTCAACAAGGTGGACCTTCCCGGCGCGGACGTGAAGGAGGTCTCGCGCGAGATCGAGGACATCCTCGCCATCCCGATGGACGACCCGCTGCTCGTCTCCGCCAAGACCGGCATGGGCTGCCCCGAGGTGCTGGAGGCGATCGTCAACCGCATCCCGCCGCCGGAGACGCGCGGCACCGACGCGCCGCTCCGTGCGCTCGTCTTCGACTCGGTGTTCGACGAGTTCCGCGGCGTCATCACCTACGTGCGGGTGATGGACGGCTCGCTCGCCGCCGGCACCAACGTCACCTTCATGGGCTCCGGGGTGTCGACTACCGTCCACGAGGTCGGCGTCTTCTCGCCGGGCAAGAAGCCCGTCCCGTTCCTCGCCGCCGGCGAGGTGGGCTACATCGTCGGCACGGTGAAGGACCCGAGCGAGATCAAGATCGGCGACACCGTCACCACCTCGCGCCTTGGAGCGACGGAGCCGCTGCCCGGCTTCCAGGACATCCGCCCGACCGTCTTCTGCGGCATCTACCCGATGTCGACCGACGAGTTCCAGAAGGTGGAGCAGGGGCTCGAGAAGCTCCATCTCAACGACTCCGCCTTCACCTTCCACCACGAAAGCTCCATCGCCCTCGGCTTCGGATTCCGCTGCGGCTTCCTAGGGCTCCTCCACATGGAGATCGTCCAGGAGCGGCTCCGGCGCGAGTTCGGGCTCGACATCATCTCCACCTCGCCCGGCGTCATCTACAAGCTGAAGTTCAAGAACGGCGAGGAGAAGGATCTCGACAACCCGCTGCAGATGCCCGACCCCTCGGCGCTGGAGACGGTCTCGGAGCCGATCCTCAAGGCGAGGATCATCACCCCGTCCGCCTCGATCGGCGACGTCATGCGCATCGTGATGGACCGCCGCGGCGCGGTGGAGGGCACCGAGACGATCGACGCGAAGCGGGTGATGCTCCACTGCACGCTGCCGCTGAACGAGATCCTGATCGACTTCCACGACACCCTCAAGTCCGTCTCCCACGGCTACGCGTCGATGGACTACGAGCCGGCCGGCTACCGCGTCTCCGACATCGTCAGGATGGACATCCTCCTAAACGGCGAGACGGTCGACGCCTTCGCGACGATGGTCCACCGCGACAAGGCGCGCGCCCGAGGCATCCAGATGTGCAAGGCGCTCGCCGAGACGATTCCGCCCCACCAGTTCAAGATCCCGGTCCAGGCGGCGCTGGGCAAGGAGATCATCGCGCGCGAGGACATCCGCCCGTTTCGCAAGGACGTCCTCGCCAAGCTCTACGGCGGCGACGTGACGCGCAAGATGAAGGTCTTGGAGAAGCAGAAGCGCGGCAAGGCGCGGATGAAGGAGTTCGGCCACGTCAACGTGCCGCAGTCGGCCTTCATCGCCGTCCTCAAGGGCACCATCAAGGAGCACTGACCCCTTGGCGGGCGAGACGGTCAAGACCGAGGCGACCTGCCTCAGGATCAACCCCTGGTCGCGCACGAGCCACGTCGTCTCCTGGCTCACCCCGTCCGGACGCGTAGCCACGCTCGTCAAGGGCGCGGTGCGCCCGAAGAGCGCCTTCCTCGGCCAGTACGACCTCAACTACACCTGCGGGATCGTCTACTACGCCCGCGCCCACGGCGAGGCGCACGCCCTGAGGGAGTGCTTCCCGCTCGAGCGGCGCGACGACCTGCGCGGCGACTACGCCGCGCTCGCGGTCGCCTCCTACTTCCGCGCCCTCGCCGACGAGCTCGCCCCCCAGGGCCCGGACTGCCGCGAATGGCACGACCTCGTCGTCCGCTCCCTCGATGCGCTCCCCGGCGCGGCGAACCTTGTCGGCGAGCTCCTCGCCTTCGAGCTCGAGGTCCTGCGGCTGATGGGGCTGTGGTCCGGCGTCGCCCCGGAAGGCGGCTCCTTCGCGCTCCGGGGAGAGCGCAGATTCGACGTCTCGGCCGCCGCGGCGAGGTGTCTCGCCGCCCCCCGGGACGAAAAAAACTTCGCTTCCCTACTTGACGCGGCAAGGGCAATTGGTGTATTCTACACATTCCACGTCGACGTGGCGCCGGAGGCGAGGAGGCTCGCCCTGCAGTTCGCCGCGAAAACCACACAGGAAAGACTGAAAGAGAAATGAACATCAAGACCATTGGAGCGGCGCTTGCCCTCGGCGCGGCTGTCGCAGGGTGCAGCAAGGAGGAGGAGCCAGTCGAGGCCCCCAAGGCGGATGAGGCGGTGCTGACCGTCGCCGGTGAGAAGCTGATGCGCTCGCAGGTCGACGCGGACGTCGAGGCGCTTGTCAAGGCGCAGGGCGACAAGATTCCCGCCGAGCAGCTCGAGTACGCCAAGCAGATGTTCCGCTCGCAGATCGTGCAGGGCTTCATCGCCCAGCGCGCGCTGCTCGCGATGGCGAAGGCCGCCGGCTACGTGGTGACCGACGCCGACCGTCAAAAGCGCTCCGACGAGGTGATGAAGCTCCTCGGCCGCCAGCCCGACGCCCCCAAGACGATCGACGAGTACTTCGCCAAGTTCCCGCTCGGCGAGGAGCGTGCGCGCGCCGAGTTCGACGCCGGCATCGTGATCGACAAGATGCTCAAGGACGAGCAGGCCAAGGCCCCTGGCGCCGACTACAAGGCCAAGGCCGAGGAGATCGTCGCGAACGTCGTCTCCAACAACCTCAAGGCCGCCGGCGCCGAGGCCGAGGCGCTCAAGAAGATCAAGGACCTCAAGGCCCAGATTGATCAGGCCCCCGAGGCCGAGCGCGCGGCGAAGTTCGCAGAGCTCGCCAAGGCCAACTCCGCCTGCCCGTCCTCCGCGAAGGGCGGTGACCTCGGCCCGTTCCAGCACGGCGCGATGGTCAAGGAGTTCGACGAAGTCGCCTTTGCGCTCCCCGAGGGCAAGGTCTCCGACCCGGTCAAGACCCAGTTCGGCTACCACCTCGTGCTGGTGACGAAGAAGTTCCCGGCGGTCGAGGCTAAGGACGGCAAGCCCGCCGAGCCCGAGAAGGTGCAGGCGAGCCACATCCTGATCAAGGTCGACGGCGTCCGCCCGGTGCCGAAGGTGGAGGACCTCGTCGAGCGGCTGAAGAGGGACGGCGAGCGCGATTTCACCCGCGAGTTCGTCCTCAAGGCGATCCGCGACGCGAACGTCGAGGCGCTGGCCAAGGACTTCGAGCAGTTCATCCCGGAGGAGGTCAAGAAGCCTGTCGAGAAAAAGCCTGCCGAAGAGAAGCCTGCGGAGCCGGTTGAAAAGCCGGCCGCGATATGATATACTACGCGAAATTCGCGAAATTTTAAGAAGGAAGAAAAGAACATGAGTCAGCATGCATCTCTCAAGGGCAAGGGCAAAATCGCCTCCAAGCGCAACGTCCTGAAGCGTTTCGAGCGCGTCGATCTGCTCCAGAAGCGCGGCGAGTGGAAGGAAGGCTCCCGCGGTCTCGGTCTCAAGAAGACCAAGCCCGAGGCCTAATCTCCCGCTATGGGCCTCTCCGTCGGCATCGTAGGGCTGCCTAACGTCGGCAAGTCCACGCTTTTCAATGCCCTCACCAAGCGCCAGCAGGCCGCGGCCGAGAACTATCCGTTCTGCACCATCGAGCCCAACTCGGCCGTGGTCGAGGTGGCGGACAAGCGGGTGGACAAGCTCGCCGAGATGGCGAAGAGTGCCCAGGTGATCCGCGCCACGGTCGAGTTCACCGACATTGCCGGGCTCGTCAAGGGCGCGTCGAAGGGCGAGGGGCTGGGCAACAAGTTCCTCGCCAACATCCGCGAGTGCGATGCGATCCTCCACGTGGTCAGGTGCTTCGAGAACGACGACATCATCCACGTCCAGGAGGGCGGGAACAAGTCCGCCCCCATCGACCCTGTGGGCGACGCCGAGGTGATCGAGACCGAGCTCGCGCTCGCGGACCTCGAGCAGCTCCAGCGCCGCTACGATAAGATCCGCAAGGAGGCCCAGGCGAAGCCCGCGCTGCGCCCCGAGGCCGAGGCCTGCGCGGCGCTGGTGAAGCATCTCGGGGAGGGCAAGCCGGTGCGCTCGTTCCCGCGCAATGAGGGCGATCCGATCCTTCCCGTCCTCAAGGAGCTCAACTTCCTCACCGACAAGAAGGTGATCTTCTGCGCCAACGTTGCGGACGACAACGTGACCGGCGAGGGCAATCCCCATGTCGACGCGCTTAGGTCCTACGCCTCGGCGCAGGGCTGCGCGCTGACCGTCGTCTGCGCCCAGATGGAGGCCGACCTCGCCGGGCTTTCCGACGCCGAGGCGAAGGAGTTCCTCGAGAGCTACGGCCTCAAGGAGAGCTCGCTCGAGCGCACCATCGCGCTCGCCTACGAGGCGCTGGGCCTCGCGAGCTTCCTCACCGCCGGGCCGAAGGAGGCGCGCGCCTGGACCTTCCGCCGCGGCTGGAAGGCGCCGCAGTGCGCGGGGGTCATCCACACCGACTTCGAGAAGGGCTTCATTCGGGCCCAGGTCGTCTCCTACGAGGACTACGTCAAGTACGGCGGCGAGTCCGGTGCGCGCGAGCACGGCGTGCTACGGCCGGAGGGCAAGGAATACGAGATGCGCGACGGCGACGTCGTCGAGTTCATGTTCAACTGACGACTCCTCGCGGCACTTCCTGCGGCGGTTTGCGCGGCGGGCTATATGACGCCCTTCGAGGACGGCACGCCCTTTTCGAGGGGATCGATTGCCTTGGCCGCCCTGAGCGCGCGCGCAAAGCTCTTGAACAGTCCCTCGCAGACATGGTGGGCCTCGTCGCCGTAGATCTGCCGGAGATGGATGTTGGCGCGCGACTCGACCGACACCGCGCGGAAGAACTCCTCGACCAGCTTCACCTCGAAGTCCTTCACGAACATGTGCTTCATCGCGCACTGCATCACCAGGAACGGCCGCCCGCCGAGGTCGAGCGAAGTCTCGCAGAGCGCCTCGTCCATCGGAATGGAGGCAAAGCCGTAGCGCACCAGTCCCACGCGGTCGCCCAGCGCCTGGTCGAGCGCCTTGCCGAAGACCAGCCCCACATCCTCGACGGTGTGGTGGTAGTCGACCTTCAGGTCGCCGTTCGCCCTGACCGTCAGGTCGATGAGCGCGTGCTTCTTCAGCAGCTCGAGCATGTGGTCGAAAAACCCGATTCCGGTCTCGATCGAGCCCGCTCCGGTTCCGTCGAGGTCAAGTTCCACCGACACCTGCGTTTCACGCGTCGTGCGTTCGATTTTTGCCGTTCTCATGTGCGTATTATACCAAAAATCGCCGTGCGCGGCCACGACCAACGCACCTACACACGGATTACAAATACCCCCGTCGTCTCGGCTGCGCCGAGCCGCCGTGGACATTTGTAAGCGGTTTTGCGCGACGAGACCCTGCCGCACAGCCTGTTCAAGGCATGACAAGCCACCCGACGGGATGCCGACGGGGACAG
>SFPL01000009.1 GCA_004551905.1 Lentisphaeraceae bacterium | reverse complement strand
TTTTCCCTTCCTTCCTCCTTCCCCCGCACCCCTATTCTCCTTGCTACCTTTTCCTTGCGCTGACGCGCAATGGAACGAAAATCTTCACCCTTAGACATGGCACGAAAATTTCAGTCGAAATTTACAGTTGCTGTCCCCACTATTTCACTATTTGCCTTAACTGGCTCAAAAACGGTGCGAAATATGTGATTAGTGCGAGCGGCAGCGCGGACTGAGATCGTGGTTGCTGGATGGTTCGCCAGGTCGCCACGGCCGATGAACCAGCCGGAGAGGCGCGGGGAGCGCTGCCCGCTCGCAGTGGCGATCTCGCCCCCCTCCTCGACCGTCAGCCGCAGGTCCCAGACGCGGCCGTAGTGCGCGACGAGCGTGCGGCGGTCGGCGGAGACGACCGTGTTCGTGGTGTTGAGCTGGAAAAGCACCTCGTAGTCGTGCGCCTTGCCGTCGACCGACGTCGCGACGTCGGTGACGACGAACCGGTCCGGCTTCAGGAACTCGATCCGACGCTCATGCACGGCAGGGCGAACCTCGCAGAGACCAAACCCCTGGTCGTAGATGCCGCGTGCGAAGTCCCGCTCCGGAGTCGACTCCCAGCCCGCGTCGACTGGTCGCTCCAGCCTGCGCGGACTTCGGCGGTTCTGGGCGAGCCCGTCTACCAGCAGCGTGTTGTGGTCGTAGCCTGAAAGCGCGTAGTCCCGGTACGCCGAGCGCTCGTACTGTCCGCCGCCGTCGTCGAAGACCAGCTCCTCGCCGCCCTTCCAGAGCGTGAAGGAAAGCTTGTCCTGGTGCCAGTGGCCGATGCCGAGCGGCCCGACGTCGAACGCGAGATACGTCGCGTCCGGCTCCCAGCCCGAGCGCATCACCGCGAACCCGGACCAAGGCAGGAAGCGCGACGCCGTCGCGCCGGCCGGCGGCGCGCCCTCGCGTCCGTGCGTAGCGCCCCAGCGGAAGTCGGCGCGGTCCGGGAAGAACTCCGAAGCTGTCTTCAGCACCGCCTCCGCGGTAATGGTGTAGCAGTCGTTGAACCGCGGCTGCACGAACGAGGGGGTCATCATCGCGAGCGGGCCCTCGGCGCTGCGCACCATCAGCTCCATGTAGGTGGGGGGCAGCTCGTCGAGCGTGCCGCTCTCCAGCGCGCGGCGGTAGAGCTGCGCCGCGCAGACGTAGAAGTCTAGGTGGTAGTCGGGCGATAGCTCGCAGTGGAGGCCGTCCGGCAGCAGCTGCTCGCTCGCCGCCTCGGCGAAGAGACGCGCCGACTCGCGCCGCCAGGCCGTGGACTCGGGCAGATCCGGGAAGAGGACCGCGCAGGAGTGGACGCCGTTCAGCTCCATCAGGAGCCAGTTGTTCCCACGCGAACGGTGCGCGAGGATGTGCCGCGCCTGCGCGCGCATCGACTCCCGGAACCGCTCCTGGAGCGGCGGCGGGAACGATGGCGAGGCGGAGAAGGCGCGCCACGCCTCCGCCCAGCTGCCCATGAGGCGCAGCCCCTCCTCGATCGTGCGCCAGGGGCTGCCGACGCCGTTGTAGCCCTTCTCAGCCGGCACGCCACCGGTCTGGACGAGCCAGTCCTCAAGCTGACGCGCGAAGGCGCGGGCGTACTTCTCGTCGCGGGTGGCGGTGTAGGCCCGCGCGAGCGTCCGCCAGGGCTGCATGCGGTTGAGCTGCCAGGTCCACTCGGGGTCGAACGGACCCTTCGCCTTGGTGGGGTTGAAGAGCCAGTCGACACGGTTGGACGGGAAGCTCCACGGGATCGCGACCACAGTAACGTCGCCGCAGGCGGCGCGGTCCGCCTCCACGACCAGCGACTGGAGATCAACCTCGGCGGCGGCCGCCAGGGAAAGTCCGACCGCGGTCAATGACGATATGGCAATGTAGCGATTCATGATTTCGCCAACTCCTTTGCAATCCTCAGCGTTCGGGCAGCCCATTCGACCGTATTGTAGCGACGCAGCGCCGGGCCTGGCGCGGCGGACGCGCCGCCGCGCTCGACCGCGAGCATCTCCCGCGCCATCTCCTCGGCGTCGCCGTACTTCACCACCCTCACGCCCGGCAGCTCGAAGCGGTTGCCGCAGCGGTCGCTCATAATGACCTCGCAACCGGATGTCCGCGCCTCAAGCGCCACGAGCGGCCAGGGGTCGAACGCGCTCGCGAGCAGCAGGCAGGCGTGGGCGGCGTAGATTGACGGCATCTCCTCGGGCGCGGCGAAGCGTCCGCTCTGGCCGTAGCAGTCAAGCTCCCATGCGCCGCCCAGCTCGCGATAGCGCGCGTACGCCCGCTCGACGAGGTCGACGCGCTTCTCCGACGAATAGCGCCCGACGTAGAGGAAGCCGCGGCGCTCCATCGGCTTCGGCGCGGCGGCGAAGCGGTCCATGCTGATCGAGAAGAGCCCCTCTTCTATGTGCGGGAAGCCGAGCCACCGCGCATATCGCGCCGCGACGCGGCCGGGCACATAGGCGGCGGAATAGCGGCGCAGGAAGCCGCGGAGCACGAACCTGGCGGCAATGCACCGCGCGCTCCTGCGCCAGGGCATGTCGAAGCAGCAGACCTTTGGGACGCCGCGCCAGTCCGCGCGCTCGACCGCCGCGCGCACCACCCTCGAATGCCAGCCGACGGCGAAGAGAGTATCCGGCCACGCGAGGCCATCGGGCAGACGACCATCCTCCACGACGCAGCAGTCGAAGCCGGAAAGCACCTTCGCCGCGTCGAAGGCGCGGCCGCTCGCGACCTGCTCCACCACCACCTGAAGCGACACCCCTTCTAGGCACGACAGTTCGCGCCAGCAGTCGGCCATGTAGCTCGTGACCCCGGTCCAGACGAAAAGGATGTTCATGATTTTGCCCGGTATTTTACCATAATCCCGCCCCTCTCGCAACCACCGCGTTCACCATCCACGGATTACAAATACCCCCGTCGTCTCGGCTGCGCCGAGCCGCCGTGGACATTTGTAAGCGGTTTTGCGCGACGAGACCCTGCCGCACAGCCTGTTCAGGGCATGACAAGCCACCCGACGGGATGCCGACGGGGACAGA
>SFPL01000077.1 GCA_004551905.1 Lentisphaeraceae bacterium | reverse complement strand
TTGATGCGTTCGAGTCGCGATTCAAGGACATTCCATCGGCCGCGCCGCAACGACAAATCAACGAATTTACGTTGTGAAATCGTTGCGGATCGCCCGGAGTGCGATCCCTACCAAACTGTGTCTTGTCATAATATTTCATCGCCGCATCTATATCAAAGGGATAAGTGGCCTATAAACATTAGAATTTAGGTCTGACCTATTTTCTAATATTTGTAGAGTGCAAAAATGAACAAAACAAAGCAGCAGTTAGCTCCAAACATTGGAATTTAGGTCTGACCTAAATTCCAATGTTTGCAGGCAATTGTCTCCGCCCCTGCCCCATTCCTGCCTGCCTCCCGGAGCTCCACCCAGCGGCGAGGCGGGGAGTAATGCGAGCGAGGAGGCGGGTGCGGGTCGCCGTAAGAGTGGTCTTATGCGCAACCAGTGATAGGATTCAGGCGGCCAGTGTAAACCAGTCCGATTGTCCTAAGCGCGGAAGGCGACGAAAGTCACCCGCGGCGAGACCGAGCGGTAGCTCAGCCACCGAGCCGCCGCCGTGCCGCTCTTTTGTTGATAACTGTTAGATAATTGTCTACATTTTCTTCACTTTTCCCTCTTGACATATTTTAAACACCTGTTCAATTCACTAAAATACAAACAATTTGTAATTTTCTTTTATTTATCTCTTCGCATAACACTTACCATGTCACCCTTCACAAATAGTTGATAATTTGTTATACTATGCACCGATGAAACCTTCCCCAGAGTTTGCCGTCATCGTGGTCGGCGGCGGCCACGCCGGCTGCGAGGCGGCGCTCGCCGCCGCCCGGATGGGCGTCGAAACCGCGCTCATTACTTCGCGACTCGACGCCCTGGCACGCATGCCCTGCAATCCTTCGATCGGCGGCCTCGCCAAAAGCCACTTGGTCTGTGAGCTGGATGCCCTCGGCGGCGAAATGGGCCGCAATGCCGACCTTACCGCGCTCCAGGCGAAGACCCTCAACCTGAGCCGCGGCCCCGCCGTCTGGGCCACCCGCTGCCAATGCGACAAGGCCGCCTACTCCCAGCGGATGCAGGCCGTCCTCGCCGCCCAACCTCACCTCACCCTCATCGAAGACGACGTCATCGACCTCCTTTCCACCCCCACATCCCAACCCCCATCTCGCTGCGCCTCTGTGCCTCTGTGTGACAATTCCACCACCAATTCCTCCAATCCTGCCAATCCTGTTAATCCTGTCCAAAACATCTCAAACCCATCCGCGCCGAGTTCTGCAGACGGGCTCCCACCCCCACCCAACCACGAACCACGAGCCACGAATCACAAACAACGAACTCTCCTCACCTCCAGCCACGGACTATTCCGCGCCCAGGCAATCGTCATTACCGCCGGTACCGCGCTCCGTGGCCGCGTCTGGATCGGCAAGAAGTGCACCGAAAGCGCCGGCGACAGCCGCCCGGCGGTCAACCTGCTCTCCGCCGCCTTAGAACGCCTCGGATTCAGCCTTTTCCGCCTCAAAACCGGTACTCCTCCACGCCTCAAGGCATCCTCCTGCGATTTCTCCGCCTGCATTCGCCAGCTCGGCGATCACCCCCGCCCCTTGTTCCACGTGGAACATTCCCCTGTCGCAGAAGTCGCAGCCAAAGATTCTCCACAAAATCCTACCCATTCCTCATCCCAACCCCAAAATCCTGTTAATCCTGTCCAAAGCATCTCAAACTGCGGACGATTGCAACCAAATCAACTCCCCGAACTTCCCTGTTATCAAACCCACACCACGGCCGAAACCCACCAGATTATCCGCGACAATCTCAACAATTCCGCCCTCTACGGCGGTGCCATCGTGGGCACCGGCGTCCGCTACTGCCCCTCGATCGAGGACAAGATCGTCCGCTTCGCCAACGCCGAGTCACACCATGTCATGCTCGAGCCCGAGGACGCTGCCGGCACCATCATCTACCCCAACGGACTCAGCTGCAGCCTGCCGCCCGATGTGCAGGAGCGGATGGTCCACTCGATTTCCGGACTCTCCCACGCCGAATTCCTCGCCTACGCCTATGCCATCGAGTACGACGCCATCGACTCCCGCTCGCTTAACCATAGCCTCGAGGCGAAGGACCACCTTGGACTCTTCTTCGCCGGACAAATCAACGGCACCACCGGCTACGAGGAAGCCGCCGCCCAGGGCATCATCGCCGGCATCAACGCCGCGTTCCGCGCAAAAGGGGAGCCACCGCTCGTCCTCAGCCGCCAGGATGCCTACATCGGCGTCATGATCGACGACCTTGTCACCAAGGGCACCGACGAACCCTACCGTATGTTTACCTCCCGCGCCGAACGCCGCCTGATCCTGCGCCAGGACAACGCCATCTATCGACTCCTCTCCGCCGCCCGCCGCGTCGGCATCCGCTCCGCCACTGAACTCGATGCCTTCGCCGCCGAATTCGCCTATATCCAATCACAAGCAACCACAAACCCGCCCAGCAATTCCCAAAACCCAACTTCGCGGACTTCGCGAACTTCGCGTGAGACAAACAACCCCCGCATAGAAAACGAAATTAATATTATGCGTCTTTACGCTCCCTACATCGATCAGGAAGAAAAAGCGGCAGAAAAAGCTAAAATTGATGAGAAAAAGGCAATTCCCGCCTGGCTCGACTACGACCAAATCCCCGCCTTGCGCTTTGAGAGCCGCCAGAAACTGAAGGCACATCGCCCTGAAACCATTGCCCAGGCCTCTCGCATCCCCGGTGTCAACCCCGCCGACGTCGCCATCCTAGCCGTAATCATCCACCGCGGCCACCACTAACCTCCAACAATCCCAATCAATATCCGGGGTAAAACAGTCCGGTTGTCATAATATTTCATCGCCGCATCTATAAGCGCGGAAGGCGACGCCCCTCACCCGCGACAAGATCGAGCGGTAGCTCCGCCGCTTAGCCAACCACTTATCTACACATTATGTTGATAAGTAGTTAACACGAGTAGATTCTTCTTTTCCCACAATTACCAGAAAATATGGTATTATACCGACCCATGAACAAAGAAGAAGCGAAAAACCAACCTGCCGCGCTCTGGGAGAAGGCCAAGTCGATGTACCTTGGCACTCTCAATGGCGAGGACGAGAAGAGCCAGGCAGAACGCTATTTTAGTATGGTCGCCACCGTCTCCTTCGAGAACGGCAAATTCACTATCATCACCACCAACTCCTTCGCAGCGGACCTCATCCGCAGCGAATACGCGAGCAAGATCAAGGGCAGCTTCCTGCTCGCCGGCGCCGATCCCGGCATCGAGATCGAAGTTCGCTACGACAGCTCCCTCAAGCCAGTGGATGAAAAGCCGGCCTTCCAGCGAAGCTCAGGCTATGCCGACTCTTCATCCTCTATGCGCGCGCCTTCATCCTTCGTCTCCCCGCTGCCACTAAAGGAAGAGTTCACGTTCGACGAGTTCGTGAGTGGACCTTCCA
Source organism: Lentisphaeraceae bacterium (assembly GCA_004551905.1). Classification (GTDB taxonomy): domain Bacteria; phylum Verrucomicrobiota; class Kiritimatiellia; order RFP12; family UBA1067; genus UBA1067. The sequence continues at coordinate 29,091 of SFPL01000077.1, read as the reverse complement.
ACAGCTTCGCCATCGCCGCCGCCAAGGCCGTCGTCGCCAGCCCCGGCCGCCCTGGAAACAACCCGCTCTTCATCCACGGCGGCACCGGCCTCGGCAAGACCCACCTCATGCAGGCGATCGGCAACGAACTCAAGAAGAAGAACCCATCGCTCTCCATCTGCTACCTCACCGCCGAGGAGTACATGAACGAATACGTCAACCATATGCAGGAGGGCAAGATCGCCAAGTTCCGCGACAAGTACCGCTCGCTCGACGTCCTCCTGATCGACGACGTCCAGTTCTTCCAGCGCGGCAAGGAAACCCAGGACGAGTTCTTCAACAACTTCAACGCCTTGCGCGACAAATACAAGCAGATCGTGCTTACCTCCGACGTCGCTCCGAAGAACCTTCCCTCCACCATCGAAAGCCGTCTCATCTCCCGCTTCGAAGGCGGCATGCTCCAGGAAATCGAGTCGCCAAAGTACGAGACCCGTCTCGCCATTCTCAAGAAGAAGTCCGAGTCCACCTCGGTCCGCATCCCCGACCTCGCCCTCGAGTTCATCGCCGAAAACATCAACAGCCACGTCCGCGCCCTTGAAGGCGCCCTCGCCACGGTAGAGGTATTCATCTCCGCAAATCCCATGCTGGTGCTCGACAAGACCATCCTCTCCCGAATCCTCGATCCCTTCATCAAGAAGGAGAACACACTCAAGAAGCTTACCATAAAGGAAATCCAGCAGGAATGCGCCCGCCACTTCAACTCCTCGATGGAAGACATCCTCTCCCATGAGCGCACCCAGTCGATGGTAACTCCGCGTCAGCTTGCGATGTACATCTCGCGCAAGTACACCGCCAAGGGACTCAAGGAAATCGCCGACGGCTTCAAGAAGAGCCACGCTACCGTCATCAGCGGCGTCAAGACCATACAGCAGCGCCTCTCAAACGAGCCCAACCTGAGGGCCGACCTGGAGGAGATTCTCTCCGTCCTCGGCTATAAACTTTCCGATTCGATGGAGTGAATGCAAGTGGTAGACAAGTGAAGGCAACTACGAAGATGTCAAACCGAGCCGAAAGTTCCGCGACAGGTTGTCAAACCGGAAACACCTCCCGCACCCCTGTGTTTACTGGCTCTCTACCACTTTCTCTACATATCTACAAACCTAATGATAGTAATTTTCACTCTTTCATTAATCAGTAATATTTGATACACTTCGCAACAATCGACAAAGGAGAAGCAACATGAAGTTCAAGATCATCCGATCCAAGTTCATCGAAGGACTCAAGGGAGTCCAGAACATCGTGGCCGCAAAGGGTTCCCTCCCCATCCTCCAGAACGTCCTCATTGAGGCGGACGGCGAGGAGCTCAGGATGACCACCACCGACCTCGACATCTCCGTCAAGTGCGTCTGCCCCTGCACCGTCGAGGAGAAGGGCGAGACCACTCTTCCCGTCCGCCTGCTCTTCAACTCCATCTCCAAGGTGGCGGAAGGGGAGGTCTCGGTCGAAGTCGACTTCAATGAAAGGGCGGTCATCAAGGCCGGCAGCGCCAAGTACACCCTCGTCGGCATGCCGGCTAAGGACTTTCCCCGTCTCCCCGAGGAGGACAGCTCCTACTCCTACACCATCGAGCAGGCGACTCTCCGCGAAATGCTCCGCAAGGTAGCCTACGCCGCCAGCCAGGACGACACCCGCCGCACCCTCAAGGGCGTGCTGATGAGCTTCAAGGACGAAAAGCTCACCCTCGTCGCCACCGACGGCCGCCGCCTCGCCATGGTCGAGAGCGAACTCGAGTTCCCTAAGGACGGCGAGAAGGACATCGTCCTTCCCTCCAAGGCAGTCAATGAACTCCAGCGCTCGCTCTCCGGCGAAGGCGAGATCAAGATTACCGTCAAGAAGTCCCAGATCGCCTTTGACCTCGGATCGCTCCACCTCTACTCGAAGCTGATGGACGAGACCTATCCCAACTACCGCCAGGTTATCCCCCACGACACAGCCGAGCAAATCAGAGTCGACCGCCAGCTGCTCCTCAGCGCGCTCGACCGCGCCAGCGTCATGACCATCGACGAGGCCCACTCCACGAAGCTCATCTTCGAGTCCGGCCGCCTCGTCGTCACTTCCGCCGCCACCGAGATTGGTGAGGTGAAGGACGAAGTGCCGATCAAGTACGCCGGCGAGAAGATCGAGATCATGTTCAATCCGGCCTACCTCATGGATCCGCTGAAGGCGATCGACGACGACATCGTCACCATCAACCTCAACAACGGACACTCCCCCGCCGTCGTCAAGTGCTCGGTTCCGTTCCTCTACGTTCTCATGCCGCTCCGTGCAAGCTGATTCAATTTTTGAGCCCTTTATGTTTCTTGTGTCCCCTTTTGCTACAAAAATAGATGAGAATTTGGACTGACCAGAACTACCCCATCATCATCTCCTGCGCCAAGGCTCTCTCCCGCTGGACCGAGCAGGAGGTGCTGTCGATGGGCTACAAGCCGATCGAAGTGACAGAGAACACCGTCGTCGTGCGCGGCGCGATGAGAGACGTCTTTCGCCTCAACCTCCAGCTCCGCACCGCGCATCGCGTGCTCGTCCCGCTCCTGCGCACCACTTGCCGCGACATCCGCGACCTCTACGAAGCCGTCCGCTCCATCGACTGGGAGAACCTCCTCGACGCCGACGGCTACTTCTCCGTCTCCTCGATCGCCCACAACCGCACCATCCGCGACACCCGTATCCCCTCGCTCTACACTAAGGACGCGATCGTCGACCGGATGCGCGAGCGCTGCCAGCAGCGCCCCGACTCCGGCGGCGACAACATCGGCGCGGCGGTTTTCGTCTACTGGGAGCGCGACGAGGTCATCATCTACCTCGACACCTCCGGCGAGCCGCTCTCCAAGCGCGGCTACCGCCGCATCCCCGGCTCCGCGCCGATGCAGGAGACTCTCGCCGCCGCCTGCCTGATGGGCATGGGCTGGAAAGGGGACAGACCCTTCCTCTCCCCGATGTGCGGCAGCGGCACGCCCGCCATCGAGGCGGCGATGATCGCCATGAACAAGGCACCAGGCTCGCTCAAGGGACACTTCGCCTTCCAGTCCATCAAGGGCTATGGCCGCATCATCCCCGGCGAGAAGGCGCCGGTCGTAGCGCCGCGCCAGACCGCAGGTGCCACGCCCGAGCAGATCTGGAAGGAGATGGTGCTCGAGGCGAAGAAGGAAGAGCGCCGCGACAATTTGCCGCGGATCATCGCGACCGACATTTCACCCGAAGCGGTGGACAACGCCCAGACCAACGCCATCACCGCCGGCGTCGCCGAGGTCATCGAGTTCCACGCCTGCGACTTCGCCGAGACTCCGGTTCCCGAAGTTTCCGCGCCGCCGCCCGGCGAAACCAAGGGCTGCGTGTTCTTCAACCCCGAGTACGGCATCCGCCTCGGCGACCCCGAGGAGCTAAAGCCGATCTACGCGCGCATCGGCACCTTCATGAACGAGAAGTGCCGCGGCTGGACCGGCGCGCTCATCACCGGCAACCCGGACCTCGCCGCGCAAGTAAACCTTTACTACCGCAACCGCATCCCGTTCTTCAACGGACCAATCGACTGTAGGCTCTTCATCTACGAAGGCTGCGAGCTGAAGGGACAAAACGAATCATGAAATTAGAAGAGTTTCTCCAAGATAAAACTTCCCCCACCCCGACCTCTCGTGGCTGCGAACCGTTGCGCTCGCCCTATCGGGGTAGTGGGCTTCCATGCCCGCCTGCAGCTGAAGACGAGCCCCTTACCCCCGAGCCCGACGAGGAAATCGAAATCCAGAAGGCCGTCGTCGAGTCGCTAGCCGCCGACAAGGTCAAGATCGAAGAAGAAGCCACCCTCGCCCGCTCGCGCATCGCCGCGCTGGAAGGGGAGGTGGCCTCGCTCAAGGCCGAGCTCGCCCGCTCCGCCGACCGCCTCGCCCGCAACGAGGAGACCCCCTCCTCGAGCAAGGTCGCGCTTCTCGAGCGCAACGTCAACCTCGACGACCGCTTCGAGGGCGAGACCCGCGACCATGTCCTCGAGGTGCTGCGCGAGGCGCGCGATGCTGCGGAGAAAGAAGGCCGAAACCGCCGCGCCCAGATCCTCGAGGCGGTGCTGCTCGAGAACGCGCCGGTCGGCGAGCTTGCCGCGCGCCGCGACGCGCTGGAGAAGCTCTTCGCCGACAACGGCAATATCGTCAACGGCGAGGTGATGCGCCAACTTACCAAGCTGACCATCCAGTACCGCGAAGGCGAAACCTACCTCCTCCCCTCCGAAATCCTAAAACGAGTCTACTAGGTTTACGTCGCAATCCTGTCAATCCTGTCAATTCTGTCCAATCCGCCCCGTCCTCCCCCATCTCTCTGCGCCTCTGTGTCTCAGAGTGATGATTTTTCCCTCTCCCCTCCCCCTCCATCCTTCACCCTATCACCAATTATCAACTAACTTATCAACTTGTTTATCAACTATGTCACTAACTATGTTGATAACTACCCCCTTGCGTTTATAAAAAATAAAGTCCATAATACACAATCAGTGAAGGCCCTTAGTCCAGAGATCTGTTTCCAGCTCCGTGATGCCCGCCGCCAGGCGGGCCTCTCGCAGCAAGTCCTTGCCGCTGAAGTCGGCTGCAAGCAGTCTGCGCTTTCCATGTTCGAGCAGGGCCGCCCCACCAAGCTGAGCACCGAAGTGGTGGAAAAGCTGGCCCAGTGCCTCGGCGTTTCCCTCACCGCCGCTGCTCCTTCCCCCGGCGCCCCCACGCCCGCCCCCGCCGCCCCCAACTACGCCCCCGGCTCCGGCTTCTGTCCCAACCCGCAGTGCCCCAGCAACCGCGCCTACCAGGTTGCCGGCCGCGCCCTCTACTCGCCCGACCGCTCCGCGGCAGATCCGATCGGCGGCCGCTTCTGCGCCGTCTGCGGCGAGGTGCTGGAGCGCCTCTGCCCCAACTGCGGTGCCTGGGTCCACGCCGGCGCCGTCTGCTCCCACTGCGGCCAGCCCTACATCGCGTAGCTGCTTTTCAGTAAAACAAACCCCAAAGGAGAGCGACCATGGGAAAGTTCGACGGCAAGGTGGTTTTGGTAACCGGCGGCAGCCGCAACACCGGTCTCGACCTGGTGGAGAAGTTCGTCCGCGAAGGCGCGAAGGTGTTTACCTGCGGCTCGACCGCGGCCTCCACCGCCGCCGGCGCGGCGGCCCTCGCCTCCCGCGGCGTCGTCGGCGTCACTTCGCTGGCCTGCGACATCTCCGACCTCGCCCAGGTCCGCGCGCTCTTCGACGCCGTCGAGCGCGAGGCGGGCCGCCTCGACATCCTCGTCAACAACGCCGCCAACCAGGGTCTCGGCCACGGCGGCCCCCTTGAGATGGACCCCGCGCGCTTCCACGAGGTCCTGAACGTTAACGTCATCGGCGGCTTCCAGGTCACCCAGCAGGCCTGCACCCGCTTCTTCATGAAGCAGGAGTCGCGCGGCGTGGTGGTCTTCCTCTCCTCCAACACCGCCACGCGCGCCATCCGCCGCCGCACCGCCTACTGCGCCTCGAAGGGCGCGGTCAACTCCATGGTGCGAGCGCTCGCGCTCGACCTCGCCCCGCTCGGCATCCGCGTCAACTGCTGCGCGCCCGGCTACATCAACACTGAGCGCTGGGACTCCCTCGACCCCAAAATAGCCGCGCGCCGCCGCCTCAACTGCCCGCTCCGCCGCGAGGCGCGCGGCTCCGACATCGCGAACGTCGTCGCGTTCCTCGCCTCGGACGACTCCTCGAACATGACCGGCGAGATCGTCACCTGCGACGCCGGCTGCTCCTGCCAGCACATGCCCGAAGATCTCGACCTCTAACCCATATCGGACCTGCGGGCTTCAGTCCGCTCCCACCCCATCCTCCCGCCTCACCCATGAAAATCACCGCCCTCCGCACGTTCGTCGTCGACTGCTTCCGCACCAACTGGGTCTTCCTCAAGGTGGAGACCGACTCCGGCCTCCACGGCCTTGGCGAAGCCACCCTCGAATACAAGGAGAACGCTGTCCTCGGCGCCATCGCCGACCAGGAGCACGCGCTCGTCGGCCAGGACCCTTTCAACACCGAGTGGATTTTCCACTCCAACTACCGCGACGCCTACTGGCGCGGCGGCGCCGTGCTCATGAGCGCGCTCTCCGCCGTCGACATGGCGCTCTGGGACCTGAAGGGCAAGGCGCTCGGTCTACCGGTCTGGAAGCTCGCCGGCGGCAAGTGCCGCGATGGCGTCCCCTGCTACGCCAACTGCTGGTTTGCCGGCGCGAAGGAGCCCGAGGAGTTCGCCGACAAGGCAGTGGCCGCGGTCGAGGCCGGCTTCCGCGGACTCAAGTGGGATCCTTTCGGCCGCAACTACCGCCAGCTTCCTCCCGACGACTTCCGCAAGGCGCTGAAGTGCGTTGCCGCAGTCAAGGCCGCGACCGCCGGCAAGGCGGAGATCCTCGTCGAGTGCCACGGCCGGTTCGACCTCCCCACCGCGCTCCGCGTCTGCCGCGCGCTCGAGGAGTTCGACCCCTACTGGGTGGAGGAGCCCGTCATCCCCGACACCATGCGCTCGCTCGCCGACCTGCGCAGCCGCGTGCGCGTCCCCATCGCCTGCGGCGAGCGCCTCTACACCACCCAGCAGATCCTGGACGCGGTCGAGCTGCGCGCCTGCGACTACCTCCAGCCCGACGCATCCCACGCCGGCGGCATCACCGGCATGCGCGGGATCGCCGCCATCTGCGACGCCCACCACATTCCATTTTGCGCCCACAACCCGTCCGGCCCCGTCGCCAACGCCGTCACCCTCGCCCTTGGCGTCTCCACTCCTGGCTACTGCATCCACGAGACGCTCTTCGACGACGTCCCCTGGCGCCGCGACGTCATTGACGAGGACGTGCGTTTCGAGAACGGCCTCATGTACCCCTCCGACCGACCCGGCCTTGGCGTCGAGCTAAACGAAGCGGCGGCGCTGGCCCACCCCAAGGCCGATCACTGGCTCCGCCACTACGCCGGCACCCTCACCAACATCCGCCCCCCTAATAGCTGCAAATACTATTCTTAAGTCGCAGAAGCCGCAAATTCTGCGTCCGATTCCGATTGTCGTCGCCTCCGCTTCTCAAACGGCGTGCTTACTATTCCCCATTGGTGCGCCTTTTTCCTTCGCCGCCTCGCCAAGGAGGCGAAGCCCCCAGCCTAGCTCCGGTCCTGCCTGCCTTTTCACTGAGCCGCCTCCCCTAAAAAACTTTTTCAATTTTTTCCCCACTCTTCTCCGATTTATGGTATAATGCTCAAACAACTCAAAGACAGAACTATGCCCTCGCATAGCGGGTGGCGGTGGTTTTGTGTCGGGAGGTTGAAATGAACGCGATAAATACAAGCCTAAATGCCCTTGCGCGGCGGCTGCCAGCCCTCGCCGCGCTGGGCGTTATCGCACTCTTTTCCCTCCTCCCCACCGCCGTGCGCGGCGACACTGTCGAGTGGGCTGGCATAACCGTCACCTACTCTGGCGCAGCCGTTTCCTATTCTGGTCCCGATCCCGCCAGCTCCGACCTCATCCTCACCTACACTGACACCTCCACCGTCGGCACCTTGTCCTTGCCCGAGGCCTGGGCCGCCCGCTACCTCGTTGTCGGCGGCGGCGGCGCCGGTGGAACCGTAAAGAAGAGTGACTTTGCTTTACGTGGTCAAGGCGGTGGTGGCGGCGCCGGCGGCTTTGCAACGAACTACACCACCTTGGCGGCACAGGCATATTCGATCTATGTCGGTGCCGGCGGTACAGCCGCTACTGACCAGACTGTCGCCAAATCTGGCGGCGACGGCGGCGGCTCGGCAATTACCAACACCACAACTGCCGCTGAAGTTGCCAGCGTACTCGGTGGTGGTGGCGGCGGCGCACAGACTGTTGGTGGTAGTGGTGGTTCGGGCGGCGGGGGATCTGCTGCCAGCAACATAGCCGCTACTGGCAAGCGTGCCGGAGGTAGTGGCGTGTCCGGTCAGGGGTCAAGTGGCGGTGCAGGTAACAATGTTAGCTATGCCGGTGGTGGTGGTGGTGCGGGTGCGTCAGGAGGAAATACCTCCAGCAGTTCCAGCGGTGCCGGTGGCAACGGTATTCAAAGCGATATTTCCGGCGAGCTCAAATACTATGCTGGCGGCGGCGGCGGCGGTAGGTCTAAAGGCACCCCGTCTATGTCTGGCGGCCTTGGCGGTGGTGGATCGGGCGGTCTTGGTACTGATGGCACATTTGCCACGCCAGGTGAGGACTCGACTGGCGGCGGCGGCGGCGGTGGCGGACGCTATTCGACCGGCGCGGCCGGCGGCAGCGGCATTGTCGTCATCAGGCTCTTGATGCCGGCGATCGCGCCGGAGGTCATCGCGGAACAGCCGTATACCGGCGATGAGCTTTCCGCCATTGACCCTAACCACCCCGGCAGCAACTGGATCGTGTCTGGCGGCCAAGACCGCGCGGTCAATGCGAATGTGTACAATTTTACGATTCGTCCCAAACCTGGTCTCCGGTGGAAGGATGATGGATCTGAGGACGAGCGCGCCTTCAGCTGGAAAATTGTTCCATCTGTAGTTCCTGCTTCCGAAGTGCCGTTTGCCACCAACCTCGTTTACAACGGCGAAGTCCAGATCGGCTCCGTGCCCACGAACTCGAGCTACTACACCCTGAGCAACGAGAAGCAGACCGCCGTTGGAACATACACCGTTACCGCGACGCTCAAGAATCCCGCCGGCACCACCAACTGCACTTGGCCAGATGGCTCCACCGATCCCAAACAATTCGACTTCTCCATCGCCAAGCGTATCCTCGTTCGCCCGACTGCGATTCCCGGCCTTTACTACACCGGCAGTCCCCAGAACGGCATTCAGGATTCTGCCGATGCCGCTTTTTATGGCCTCGGCGGCGACACCGCCGCCACCGCCACCGGCTCCTACACCGCCACCGCCACCATCGGCGCCGCCCACCACGGCAACTGCGAATGGGCGTCCGGCGACCCGGCGGCGTCCGGCGACACCATCGAAATTCCCTGGAGCATCGGTGGCCAGCCCGTCCCCAGGCCGACCGCGAAGACCGGCCTCGTCTACAATGGCGGCGACCTTGTCGGCATCGAAACCCACGGCGGCGAAAACCTGTACACTCTCGGTGGCGTCACCAACGCCACCGATGCCGGCAGCTACATCGCCGTGGCCACGCTCAAGGACACCGTGAATTACCTGTGGGAAGGCGGGGAGATCGGACAGGCCGAGATCCAGGTGCAGTGGACGATCGCCCGGTTGCCGGTCGAGCCCGTCTCCTTCGGCGCCACCACCAACTTTGTCTACGATACCAACAGCCACTTCGTGGTCGTCTCCCCCGCCGGCTGGCCCAGCTACTGCAGTATCGACAGCGGCGTCACCAACGCGATCGACGTCGGCGTCTACCCTGTCCGGTTTGCGCTCAACGGCAACAACTACATCTGGAATACCGCAACCCCCACGATTGCGCCGCGCGTGATCGAGTGGCGCATCAGCAAGGCTCCCGTCGCCCCGCCGGCCGTCGTTGACTGCGTCTACAACGGCGGTATGCAGTACGGCATCGTGCATTCCGCCGACAGGGGCCTCTATCACCAGAGCAGCGGACAGAGCGGCGGCAGGGACGCCAAGGTGTATCAGGCCACCTTCGTCCTCAACGACCCGGCCAACAACTGCTGGACCTCAGGCGATTCCGACGCCTTGACTCTCAACTGGTCCATCGCCCAGGCGCCGAACTCGATCACCGTCCTCAAGCTGCCGAGCTGGAAGGCGGAGGAAGTTCCTGTGCTGCACCACGTCACCGCCGACGCAGAGTGGAAGGGGACTGGCGAACCGAAGATCGACTACTCTACCGCCGAGACCGGCCCGTGGACCGAGAACCAGCCCACCAACGTCGGTGTCTACTTCGTCCGCGCCACCGTCGCCGAGACCGCCAACTGGGCCGCCGCCGAGCGCACCGCCAAGTTCTCCATCTGGAGCGACCCCGACCGCATCTTCCGCGACTACGTCGACCTGCGCGTCCAGGGCTACCGCGGCTCCGAGCCGCTCACCAACTTCCCGCTCCTCGTGCGCATCAGCGAAAGCCGCCTGCGCGGCTTCTACTACAGCCGCGCCGGACGCACCGGCGAAGATATGGTGTTCATGGACACGGTCTCCGACGCCCAGCTCCCCTACGAAGTCGATACCTGGAACGTCACCGGCGAGTCGCTCGTCTGGGTGCGTGTCAGCGTTCTCACCAACGGCGCCCCCATCCGCCTGTACTGGACTCTCCGCGAGGGCGCCGACGCGCCCGGCTACAGCCCTGAGGACGTGTGGTCTGACTATGTCGGCGTCTGGCACTTCGCCGACCAGGGCGTCGAGCCTTCTTCCGACGCCACCGGCAACGGCAACCTCGGCTATCCGGATTCCAGCAATCCTACCGAGTCGATCTCGTCGATGACCCACACCGTCGCCAACATCGGCCAGGGGCGCGTCATCGGCCATAACGGCGGCGTACTCGGCGGCTGCCGGCTCGTGGTCTCGAACACGCCGTCGTTCCACTTCGGCGGCAAGCTGACAATCTCCGGCTGGCTCAAGATGACTACGGCGCCGCGCGGCGCTGCGACGGCCATCGCGGGACGCGTCTGGCCTTTCTCTCGGCGCAATGTCGAGAGCGCCGTCGACACTGACTTTGGCGCCTACTTTGTTCGTTCCACATCCGCCGACTACAACCTTAGGGGTATGAAACTCTTCGGCAGCGGCTCTTCCAGCGCCAATGCTGACAAGATCTGGCCGGCAACGATCCTGAGCACGTGGAGCTACTTCGGCGCGGCGTACAATGGCGGCGCGGCCAGGGTCTGCGGCGCCCAGATGGGCAAAGTCAGCTTCGCTGAGCGCAATATCGCCGTCATGCAGCCTAATGACTCCGGCGAGAACCTTGCCTTCGGCAACATCCCCGGCACTAACAACACCTACTATTCCTTTGCTGGCGTCGTCGACGAATACCGCCTCACCCCGCTGGTGCGCTCCGGCAGCTGGATGCAGGCCGAGTTTGACACCGTCAACGACTCTGCCTTCTGCACCAACTCGCTGGTGGTGAAGGACGGCCTAAAGGTCAACTACTGGCTCGACTACCCCGCCTTCGCGCCGCTTGCGATGGAGGCCGGCGAACACCCGTCCGTCTGCTACAACGGCCGCCTCGCCGAGGGCTGGGCGTCCACCAACTACGTCAATGTCTACGACTCCACCACCAACTCCGTCTATCCGATGGCAGGCGGCTCCTACCGCGTCGTCTTCGCGCTCGACGAGAGCTTCACCGGCTACGAACTTCTCGAGGCGGAGAAGGGGCTCTTCAACCTCACTCTCAACGGCAAGTCGCCCTACACCGACATCGCCGGCAACCTCGGCGACACCGGCCGCATCCTGCTCATGAACCGCCATGGCACTGTTGTGCGCTACCAGGGTTACTCGCGCAATACGAAGGATCGTCCGGCCTCGGTGAATGATCCGTTTTTCTGGGATATAGTTGAATTTTCTGCCGCAGGCAATTTAGCTTGTCCCTACCTGAAGGAGGCAACGGAATCCATCCTCTGGACCAAGCAGCACGGGGCTAAACTCTGGCACCTTCTCAACTGCCGCCACGGCAACACGGCGAATAGGACGCTGCAGCCGACCCAGAACTACTTCAGTTTTTCGCCATCATCTTACAGCATCGATAACCTCGAAGTGCAGCGTGCAACCGCAACGACCGCCGGCCAGATTGTGATGCGCAACATCGGCGGCGAAAACGCCGAGGACGCTGCCACGGTCTACTCCTCCTGCTTTACCAACGGCATTGGCACCATCTACTTCGACGCCGTCAACGGCTGGAACAACAACATCGGCAACAACTACGGCATCTGCGTTGAGATCTGCACCAATGTCGCCGGCGATGCGACCGCGCTCCTCCCGCCGACCGACGAGAACATCACCGGTGTGACCATCGAGACCAACGATGTCGGCGGCGTCGAGGTTGTCACCACCAACTACAACTACTACGCCAACGCCGTCTGGCGCCGTGTCCCGTTTGTCGCGTATAAGCGCGACAACACTCCCGACTTCGTCCGCGAGGAGGTCCCCGCTTCCGGCATCAACCTCGCCGTCGCCCATGGCGGCACCACCACCAACTTCTACCGCATGGCCGTGCCGCTCGACCTCCGCATCCCCGCCCGCTTCCGCATCCGCCGCACTTCGTCCGTGCCGCTCTCGACCACGCCCATCGACGGCAACGCCCTCATCCTGCTCGACAACATCCTCGTCTCCTATCCCGTGATGTCGGCCGACTTGAAGCCGCTCGGCTTCTACGATCCCGACCGCCGCGGCAAGCAGGTGCTCGGCCAGGAGATTGCCTTCGAGACTCCGTTCCCCGCCCAGACCGACGTCAACGTCTTCGGCCGCGCCGCGCCCTACTTCTACGTCAATCCCGGCACCACTGCCGCCGACACCAACAAGTTTGTTGTCGCGGCGAATCTCCACTACCGCTGGCGCTATCTGCGCCAGCGCGCCGAGCCTGCCGCGCAGATTAACCAGCTCAACCCCGCCTACCCCGGCTACTACGGCAACTCCCTCTGGCGCACCGTTCCGCTCAATCCGCGCGACGGCTTCCGCTCGATCGATCCGCTCGTCCTTCCCGCCGCCGCCGGCGATGTCGAGTTCTGGTACGACCTCACGATGGACACGCCCTACTACGAGTACGTCGACTACTCCGGCCTCGACTACGGCGTTCCCTATGTCGAGCGCCAGACCGCCGTCACCAACCACATCACCGCGGCGGAAATGGAGGGCGGCGACGAGCTTCTGCCCTCCACCGGCATCGACTGGTTCGTCCGCCTCCGCGAGGGCAAGAGCGATTTCGAGGGTATGCGCGTCGTCGTCGAAGGCGAACTGGGCGGCGTCTACGAGATGGATCCGATCGAGGACAATATGTGGCGCGCGCTCGTCAAGATTCCGCCCGACAAGGTTCCTTCCGGCGTCACGGTCCCCGTTTCCTTCTACTTCGTTGGCGTCAATCGCCAGCTCCCCGGCGCCACCGTGTTCGCCGAGAATACCGTCTACTTCGGCCCCAACGCCGCCGAGACGGTCGACCTGCCGGCCAACGGCAAGCTCGAGATGTGCGACCTTGCCGCCGACGTGAAGCGGATCTCGGCCGATGTCGACAGCTCCACCGGCTACCTCGAGCTCAAGATCTCCGACCGCTACCTCACCTGGGCCGCTTCCCGCGCCGAGTACCAGAACTTCAACAACTGGTCCGACGCCCATCGCACCGACGGCAGGTTCTGCGTCGCCTCCGGCACCAACGGCGTCGACGACGTGAAGATGAAGACCTACAACCTTGAAATGGGCGCGTGGCGGCAGTTTGATCCCGGTTCCACCAACTGGAACGAGACCTTCTGGCTGGCCAACTACAACGACGCCGGGTTCCCCAAGGAGAAGTACTTCCAGGACCACATCACCCCCAACTCCTGGAACGGCCACAACCTCACCTTCGTCTCCCGCAACCTCAACAAGTACGTCGCCCCGAACGGCGGCGACACGCTCTCCGGCATGGCCGCGAAGCTGCAGGGTCAGGGCGAGGGCTACCTCGAGTTCTCGCTCGCCGACCGTCCGAAAGGGCTCGGCTCGGTGAAGGTCAGCTCCCGCATCGGCCAGTCGATCTCCTTCGACAACGTGTGCTACAACACCATGAGTCTTTACGACCTCCGCGTCAACTCCATCGGCGGCATCGACTATTCCTTCCGCACCAACTATGTCTTCTTCGCCCCGGTGCTGATGAGCAGCCTCGTCAAGGGGAACCAGTATACCGGCTACGGCGAGAACTACAACGGCGTCGAGGGCATCATGGCCGCCGGTGCGTCGGTCTCGGTGGTCGCCTACTACTGGCCGGGCATCGGCTGCTACGAGTTCCGGCTGAGCCGCCAGACGAACAACGCCAACAACAACGGTCCGCGCTACGTCCTTGAGCTTTTCCGCTGGAGCGTCCAAAACGGCAAGATCTCCCCGACCCTCCTTGTACAGCAGCCGTTCGATGCCAGAATTTGGTACGACGAAAGGGGCACCAGCACCGATCCCACCAAGAACAGCCAGTACAATCCCAATTTCTGGGGCATGTTCATCTCGGTCGAGAACACCTCCTCTGGCACGCTTGTCATCGGCGGCATTTCGCAGGACTCCGCTCTCCCTATTGTCAACGACGCCGCAGGTTCCCCCTATAGTTGGAACGCCACGGTCAACCGGACGTCTGGCGGTCTTCAATACGGCTACCGTGGTATCGCCTACCGCGACAACTCCGCATCTCGGCTTACCTACGGCGGCTACGGCGTCAACGCAAAGGACTGCCCCGTCCGGTTCGTCGGCATGCACCACTACGCCACCCCCGTCCCTCAGGGCAACATCCGCTATACCGACAATACCACCCCGCCGGCCGCCAACGCCTCGAAGTACTTTACCCAGAATCCTCGGCTCCGCATCTCCGAAAGCGACGCCACGCCCGAGGCCGTCGACATCAAGAACGGCAGGTGGGCGAGCCAGAGCCGACTTGAGACCTTCACCTTCGAGAACTCGACGGCGGTGGGGCTCACAGGCTTCACCGAGGGCTTTTCGGGCGCCTACTGCGGCGTGCGTATGCCCGGGGCTGACTCGCTCTCCCAGGATGTGGTGCTGATGCTCCAGCCAGCATCCGGCGGCGATTGGAAGGAGTACGCGCGTGCGACCGTCAGCGGCTACGGCTTCAAGTCGAGCGAGTTCCTCATCCACACCACCGGTCAGTGGAACACCCGCGTCACCACCGGCTCCGACAATGTCGAGCTGGTCGTCACCAGCGTTGAGCAGACCAGCTGGGAGGCCCCCGACCACGAAGACCTCCGGTACGGCGACGATGAGTTCGTCTACACCCAGGGCATCGTCTCTACAAACACTGCTGCCGTTCAGCAGGAACACCTTTTACAGCCGAGCCGCGGCGACCCGACGAAGGCGATGAGCATGCGCTCGCCGATCCTGCGCGGCCTCGGCAAGGTGTCCTTCTCCTATGCGAACGCCGGTGCCAACACCGAAATCTGGGTGCAGATCGCCACCAACGAAGTAGAGAGCCACATCACCGAGCTCAACACCACGGTGAAGGAGGGGCCGTTGTACTGGGTCACCGTCGGCAAGTACGCCGGCACCGGCAAACCCGGCTACGACGGCCAGCTCGTCACCGGTTCCGGCAAGACCGGCTCGATCACCCACTATCTCGGCCTCCACGACCGCAACGACCGTCCCCTGCGCGGGCTCTTCCGCATCCTGGTGCCCACCAACGTCGTCTCGACCGCCCGCGGTCTCGCCTACCTTACCGACAATGTCAACTACGGCAAACTCACCGTCCGCGGCATGACCGTCACCGACGAGCCCGGCCTCTCCGAACGCTCCTGGCGCGGCTGGAACCTGCGCACCGTCGGCGACTCCGCCGACTCCGAGTCGCGCATGTACCTCTCCGACACCACCATCTCGGGCGAGACCGGCAGCGGTCTTGTGGGTGCGCTCAACAACACCGTCAACAATGATACCATCGACGACGACCCCGAGAAGGCCCGGGCCGACTTCCCCACCGTCTATTCGCCCACCTTCGTTGTGCCGGCGGGCCGCAAGAGCGGCATCGGCTCCATCGACTTCCGCGCCCGCCTCTACAGCACTGGCGCGGCTACCCTGCCCAAAGGCGGCAAGATCTGGCTCTACGGCTCCACCAGTTCAGTCGACGGACCATGGACGCTTCTCGCCGAGTATGTCATCGACAGCCCCGTCATGAAGACCTTCACCTGGTCGACCGGCAAGGAGAACTACCTCGCCGCCAAGTTCGCCATCTCCGACAGCTCCGCCAAGACCGTCACCGCCGCCTACGAGCGCATCATCCTCGACGAGATCACCATCCGCGAGAAGGTGCAGCCATCCGTCAGCTTCCTCTACGCGCGCCCGTTCCGCAACCACCTCTTCGACCCCGTCGAGGTTGCCGACATCCTCTCGCCCTCCGAGCAGCCCATCGTCGGCGAGAGCTGGGGCGTCCAGACCAAGGTGGTGCTGCGCCAGCTTGCAGACGAGATCGACACCTCCAAGGGCTTCCGCGTCAGCCTCGCCTACTATACCGGCGACAAGTGGGGCTACAACCAGTGGCGGAACGAGCCCGAGGCCGTCGGCGGCATCGAGCTGATCCCCGTCGGCGATCCCACCAACCTCGTCTTCCGCTCCGTCGGCACTTCCGAGAAGACGCTCGTCCCGCCGACGCAGAATGGGGGCGTGGTGCAGTTCCAGCTCACCGTCCACTACACCGACCGCGGCGGAGTTGTCTACGACCAGATCCTCGAAACCTATTCCGACTGGACCCAGCCTCCGTGGTACTATCCGATCGACAAGAACGTCGACGCGGGCGGCAACACCAACCCCGACCTCTTCTCCCCCTATACCATCCTCGACACCGTCAGCCCCGGCCGTGCCTGGATCAATGAGTTCAACTTCAACGACGGCACCGCTGCGGTGAACGGCGGCGACAAGCCCACCAACAACCAGTTCGTCGAGCTCTGCATTCCGAGCGGCATCGACATGAAGGGCTGGAAGGTCCGCCTCACCGACCTCAACTTCAACCAGTGGGTGATGGCCAAGCTCGGCGACAACGGCCTGCCCGCGTCCAAGGTGTCGCAGACCGCCACCAACAGCTTTGAGTTCTATCTCCTCGAGAGCCCGGCCACCGACCTCGCCGGCGGCATCAACCGCCGCAACCCGGACGCCCCCAAGGCCGACGGCACCTGGAACAACGACGGTCGCACCGCGAGCGCCAAGAATGGGACGCTCTTCAACGAGTACCCGTACCAGCTCGAGCTCATCCGCCCCAACGGCATCGTCGAGCACCAGATCGTCTTCGAGGGCACCAACACTGTCGCTCACCGCAGCTACGGTTACCTCTACTCCGCCACCAACCTCGCCTATACGCTTCAGTTACGCGAGAACCCGCAGTCGACCAAGCGCATGGTCGTCGGGAGCGATGTCGACCGCGCCGTCACCAACCCCACCGCCTACGGTTCCAGCGGCGTTGTCGGCGGCGATGTCTCCGGCACTCCTGCGCCGGGCGACAAGGATACCTGGGCCTCCGGCCTTCAGTTCACCCCGGGCTGGCTCAACGAAGGGCAGATCATCCCGTACAACTGGTTCACCGTCCCGAACGGCACCAACTGCTGGGTCTACTTCCTGAACGAGGGCGCTCACGTCGAGCAATGCGTCGGCACCAACACCGCCTCCTACATCGTCGCGGTGGTGCCCAAGGACAAGACCACCAACGTCACCTACCGGATTGCGAAGTGGTACGCCCTCGACGTCTCGGAGAACGGCGAGACCGTCGCCTCCGGCGAGCGCGGCACCTATGTCCACTCGGTCACGCCCACCTCCACCACGTTCCGCGTCGTTGCCACCGAGACGCGCAACCCCGCCCTCGCCACCGACTTCGGGCTTGACGATTCCAACCCCTACACCGATTCAGTGCTCAACTGGCTAACCTCGAAGTGGCCCGACAGCGACGTCGAGGACATCCGCGGGGCGCGCTTCCGCGGGCTGAACGACACCTCGAAGATCATACCGCTTTCGCTCACCGACATGTACTGGCTCGACATTCCGCCGGTGCCGGAGAGCGATGCGGAGCGCAACAGCGTCGACGGCGGCAGCAACTGGTGGCTCCGCGCCGGCATCACCAAGAGCCCCGTCGAGCACAAGATCTACCGCAAGCGCGGCAGCAGCACGGTCTGCTTCACCAACCAGGTCGTCGACATGATGATGTACATCTCCAACTCCGTCACCGGCGTCGCCCATGCGCCGCAGCGTCTGCAGGGCCTTGACAACGCCCAGAGCGACAGCTGGTCCGGCGCCTGGACGAGCGAGACCTTCAAGGTGCGCGCCAAGCTCAAGCTCGACTGGGACACGGAGTTCCTGCCGTTCCGGTTCTTCATCTTCAACGCCGGTTCCTTCACCGGCGCCGCCGGCGGCGAGAGCGTCAACGTTCCGGGTATGGGTCCGATCGCCCCCTACTCCGCGAGAATTGAGATTTTCGACCCGCACGCGACCGAGTCGATTGGCGTGAACTACGGCTGGGAGAACTATCCGAACACTTCGGGCTTCTACCTTTGGTCGATTGACACCGACCTCTATCCCTTCGGCGTCCAGACGCTGAAGTACGACGACACCTACCCCGAGACCCTCCCCTAATCCCTTCACCCGCGACGATACCGATCATTGGCATCCGCGCCGAGCCGCAATTTTTTTCATTTACCCCCTTGTCACCCGAATGGGTAATATGGTATAATTAAGACATCTAAACAAACCAGGAGGTGACTATGATCAAAAAAATGATGGCGTTGCTCGCCGCAATCTCATGTGCAATTGGTGCATGGGCAGATGTGAGTGTGCATCTTAGCGGTACCGACTTCTCCGGCCTTTCCGCTGGCTCGTTCGTTACGGGTCTCGACGATTCTGGTCAGGATTCCGGCAGCACGTATTGGTTCGTTGGCGACACTGACGACTTCGAAGGCACGATCGTCACCAATCTGTTGAAGAAGAAGTTCCTCGACTTCGAGTCCAACATCACCAATCCGCTCTACCGCACGATCAGCGGTTGCTACGACAAATCCAAACCAGACCAGTTCGTGACCACGCCGATTGGCACTGGTTTGTTTATTGACACCACGGTTCAGTTCACGCCATACCTCGTGAACGAGAACCATCCCGCCCCCACTAAGGTCACCCCTGAAGACAAGCTCATCGTCTGGGTGCGCGAGACTGAGGTTGAGGACGGTGCCAACGTCACCAACCTCATCGTCACCGCCGGCTATTTGGATGTTTATGGCAATGTAACTCCGAGCAATTATGTTGCCAATCTCTCCCCGGACCAAGCTTCGGCCCTCTGCGCTGACGAGCATCGCCTCACCATCAAGTCGTTCGAGAACATCACCACCACGTCCGGCGCCTATGTCATGGGCTTCGTAGTCTATCTCGACCAGGTTCCGATCGAGTACGCTGGCAACGCGTTTGCCGACGACTGTCTTTTCTTCCCCTTGATTGCCACCCCTGCACTATACTACACCCAGGGCGGCTCCAACAACAAGCTCTTCCCGAGCCTTCTTAACTATGCATCGTCGGGCACGGTTGCCGAATACTCCAAACTCTCCGGCGTCGGCTATGCCGGCATGGGCAAGATCGGCGACGTTTTCTTCGACACCTATTCTACCGCCTATCCTGCTTTTGCCGCCGACGATCTCAACTTCAAGGTTGTGGTTGGCGATGGCGTCTCGTCCTTCGACTATCAGGGCCAGACCTATACTACCGACACCATCTTCGCCGTTCCTCCGGCCACCGCTTCGGTCACGATTTCCAATGTAGTCTATTCTGTTGGTTACAAGCACAAGACCGGCACCTGGCACAATGGCGCGGTTGTCAACAACCAGGTTGACGAGAACGGCCACGGCTACGGCACCTTCTTCTTCGCGAACGGCACCGAGCTCACGCTTGCCGGCTTCCTGCCCAACTTCATCGTCAACGGAGAGGAGTTCGAAAACCTCGACGAAGCCTTGGTTAAGGCGAGGGCTGGCAGATACCCGCTCGTGCTGAACAATGATATTACCATTACTGAAGGCTATAGATACCTTATTGTCAGCGAAGTTACGCTTACCATCGACCTCAATGGCCATACGATTAAGGGTACCTCCATAGAAAACGCAACAATAGAGAACGCTGGCGTGTTAACAATCGTAGATAAATCGTTGACCAAGAGTGGCAAGGTTCTTGCCAGTCCGTACGGAGCCAGTTTGCAGCTTTATGACGGTAGTGAGACGGCGCTTGACGCTGGCACTTACGAAACCATTGTTCCAGTGGTGGAAGAAATAGGATTGAAGCTCGTTCTTAACGGCGGCACTTATCTTGATCCCTACCACGAGACCTCCGAAGATCGGTTCTACCTCCAGGAATATGTCGCG
The DNA here is from genome assembly GCA_004551905.1 of Lentisphaeraceae bacterium. Lineage (GTDB taxonomy): Bacteria > Verrucomicrobiota > Kiritimatiellia > RFP12 > UBA1067 > UBA1067. The sequence goes on along the minus strand of SFPL01000077.1, from coordinate 9,105 downwards.
GCTGGCAAGACCGTCGTCGACTGGAAGCCGATTGGCGACTACAACTACGCTGTCATCGGCGATTCTGGCGTGACGCCTGTCACCTACGCTGTGACCTTCTCGACCAACAACATTGAGGTTGCCGAGTACACCAAGAACATCGCTGCTGGTGCCACGCTTCCTGTTGATGCGATCCCGGCCTTCACCGGCGGCGCCTGGGATGTTGATCCAACCAACGCGATCATTAACGCCGCGACGAACTTCAACTATACGGTCGCGCTTCCGCCGGCCGATCCGTGGGCACCTGACTCTCAGACTGACGAGTCTGCGTCCAACAAGGTCGTTGAAGTCTTCGGCGAGGCTGTCGCTGAGAAGATTCACACCTATGATACCTACACCAACATGGTCTCGTACCTTAAGGGCGAGGGCGTAAATGATCCGGATGCCTTCAAGCAGGGTGGCGATTACGCGACTCAGGCACCCTATGTCTACCAGTCCTATATCCTCGGCGCGCATCCGCTCTTCGAGGCCGAGCCCAAGGTGACGGTCACCGATGTCGCTGCGAATGCTATCACTGCTGGCAAGTGGGACTTCACCATCAAGGTGACCGAGGGCGCGTCCACCGACGCGTACAGTGTCGCTGCGGACAAGGTTGCGGCACTCGTCAAGATTCGCACCTCGCTCACCACCGGCACCTGGGTCGCGCCGACGGCTGGCAACATCCAGGCGGACAAGCCGGATGGCGGCAACCTGATCAAGGTTACGGTCAACTTCGGTGACGGCACCTCGGGCTTCATGCAGGTCGCCGAGTAAGCCAACTGCAAATAGGTGGCGCGCGCCCACGTGCGCCACCCCAAACCAAGGGCCGGTCTCCGGCCCTTAGGTTTTTTATAACCCAACTCTCTGCGTCTTTGTGCCTCTGTGTGATGCTTCTCGCTACGAACCACGAACCCCGAATATGATATAATACACGCCAAACTGAAAGGAGCTAAGCAATGCAGAAACTCATGGTTGTGGCCGCGGCAGTTGCGTGCGCGTCCGCGGCGTTTGCGTCCGGCGAACTGCTCGTCAAGAGCGGCGACACGCTGGCGTTCCTCGGCGACTCGATCACCCAGCAGGGTCAGGAAAGCCCCGGCGGATACGTCAGCCTCGTCCTGCGCTCGCTTGCCGTCGAAGGCGTGTATGTCAAGCCGGTCAAGGCTGGCGTGAGCGGCCACAAGTCCAACGACATGCTCGCGCGGCTTGACCGCGACGTGCTCTCGAAGAAGCCGAAGGTGATGACGCTCTCGTGCGGCGTCAATGACGTCTGGCACCAGGACTGGAACAAGGGCGTTCCGCTCGAGGACTACAAGAAGAACATTACGGCGATCTTCGACAAGTGCGCGGCGTCGAACTGCCAGGTGGTGGTGCTGACGGCGACGATGTTCGAGAGGCCGGAGATGGAGAAGTTCAAGCACAACGTGTCCATCGCGCCGTACAACAAATGGCTGCGCGAGGAGGCGAAGCGCCGCGGCTATCCCGTGGCCGACCTCAACGCCGACATGTGGAAGGCGCACGCCGCCGATCCGTCCGTGAAGCTCACGCGCGACGGCGTGCACATGCGTCCAGAGGGCGATCGGCTGATGGCCCGCGGCGTCCTGCGCGCGCTCGGGATGGCGGAGGCGCGCCTCGCCGCGCTCGACTGGGCGAGCTGGAAGCCGGTCTGGGTGCTCTGCCGCTTCGACCTGAAGGGCGATGCGGACCGGGCCGAGTACCTGGCGAAGACCAAGGCCGTGCTGGCGGCGGTCCGCGCCGAGCCTGGCTGCTGCGAGTACCGGCTGCTCGGGGACGCCGCAACCGACTGGGACAGGCCCCAGCGCTTCGGCGACCGCACCTTCTGGATGCTCGAGAAGTGGCGCTCGCTCCCGGAGCTGAAGGCGCACCTTGCCGCGCCGCACATGAAGGGCTTCGGCCCGTCGGTCGCCCCGATGCGCGCCGGCTCCACCTTCCACGTGCTGGAGGATGTTTTGCCTTGATTCCCTATCGAAAGTATTCCAGCAACCAGCAGCCAGCAAGCAGGGGAAGAATCGGCTTTTAATGCGTCGGCCGCACGTCGGCCCCACACCCGATTTGCGCCATGGCCACGTTTTTGGTATAATTCACTCATTATGTCGGATAATAAGAAATGGTTGAGGACCCAGGCGGAGAAGGTACGGGCGGAGGACTACATCGACCCGTCCCTCTACCGCAAGTACGGGGTCAAGCGGGGTTTGCGCGACGACACCGGCATCGGTGTGCTGGTGGGGCTTACCACAATCGGCAACGTGCACGGCTACGTGATGGACGAAGGCGAGCGGCGCGCGGTGCCGGGCGAGCTGTACTACCGCGGCATCAACGTGCGCGACATCGTGCAGGCCGACCGCCGCGAGCACCGGTTCGGCTACGAGGAGACCGCGTACCTGCTCCTCTTCGGCGAGCTGCCTACGGCGCGTGAGCTCATCGACTGGAAGAACCGCATCGGCGCCCACCGCAAGCTCTCCGACGGCTTCAAGGAGAACGCGATCATGAAGCACCCGCCGAAGGACCTCATGAATGCGCTCGCCCGCGCGGTGCTCTTCGCCTACGCCTATGACTCCAGCGCCTCGCCCGACGACCTGTCGCTCGAGACCTGCCTCGCGCAGTCCATTGACCTCATCGGCGCGATTCCGACCATCGCCGCCTACGCCTACCAGGCGAAGGCCCACTACCACGACGGCGGCTCGCTGATGATCCGCAACCCCGACCCGACGAAGTCGACCGCCGAGAACGTCCTCATGCTCACGCGCGAGAGCGGGCGCTACACCAGGCTCGAGGCGGAGACGCTGGACCTGGCGCTGATCCTGCACGCCGAGCACGGCGGCGGCAACAACTCGTCCTTCACCACCCACGTCGTCACCTCCGCCCATTCCGACCTCTACTCGTCGGTCGCGGCGTCGATCCTCTCCCTCAAGGGCTCGCGGCACGGCGGCGCCAACCTCCGGGTCATGCGGCAGATAGACGAGATCAAGTCCAACGTGAAGGACTGGCGCAACAGCGACGCGGTGGCGAAGTACCTCGAGCGCATCGCCGACCGCAAGGCCGGGGACGGCTCGGGCCTCATCTACGGCCTCGGCCACGCGGTCTACACGGTGTCCGACCCGCGCGCGCAGATGCTCAAGGCAAAGGCCGAGGCGCTGGCGAGGGAGAAGCGGCGGACGGACGAGATGAAGCTCTTCGAGGCGATAGAGGAGCTGGGTCCGGCGATCGTGCGCAAGCGCCATCCGCGCGCGGAGGACGTGTGCGCCAACGTCGACCTCTACTCCGGCTTCGTCTATGACATGCTCGGCATCCCGAAGGACCTCTACACGCCGCTGTTCGCGGTCGCCCGCTGCGTCTCGTGGTGCGCGCACCGGATGGAGGAGCTGGTGAACGCCGGGCCGATCATCCGCCCGGCCTACAAGCCGATCTTCCGTCCGCGCACCTACGTCCCGCTCAAGAACCGGCGGTAGCCGGGCGCGCGCGATGCCGATCTACGTCTACGAGGCAAGGGACGCCAAGCGCGCGTGCGGACGCTGCCGCGGCGGCTTCGAGGTTTCGCAGTCGATCCACGACGCGAAGCTGGAGAGCTGCCCGGACTGCGGCGCGCCGGTCTTCAGGGTGATCCAGGCGCCGGGGCTCGGCCGTTCGCAGACCGACCTCAACTACCGCGCCAAGCGCGCCGGCTTCCACTCGCTCAAGCGCGTCGGCCGCGGCGAATACGAGAAGATGTACTGAAAAGAGGAGGAGGAGGAAAAATGAATCTCGCCGAAGCTAAGCAGCGGCTCGCGGCCTGCGGCCAGGAGCATGTGCTCGAATACTGGAAGGGGCTTTCGAAGGCGGAGCGCTCCGCGCTGCTCGCCCAGGTCGCGGCAATCGACCCGAAGAGCGTCAAGGCCTGCGCGGCCGCGCTCAGGGGCGGCGCTGCGGCGGCGGTCGACACCTCGCGCGGGCTCGCCCCGAAGGTGGCCGAGCTGAAGGGCGCGGCGCTTGCGCGCGCGGTCGCGGCGGGCGAGCGCGAGCTCAAGGCCGGGCGCGTCGCGGCGCTGCTCGTCGCCGGCGGCCAGGGCTCGCGCCTCGGCTACGACGGCCCCAAGGGCTGCTACTCGATCGGCCCCGTCACCGGCGCGCCGCTCTTCCACTTCCACGCGCGCAAGATCCTCGCGCGCTCGCGCCGCTACGGCAGGCCGATTCCGTTCTACGTGATGACGAGCGAGGCCAACAACGCGGCGACGGTAGAGTGCTTCCGCGCGAACGGCTACTTCGGCCTCGACCCGAAGGACGTCTTCTTCTTCACTCAGGGCATGTGGCCGGGGATGACCAAGGACGGCAAGATCATCCTCGACGCGCCCGGCCACATCTTCATGAGCCCGGACGGCCACGGCGGGCTCCTCGCCGCGCTGAAGCGCTCCGGCGCGCTCGACGACATGAAGCGCCGCGGCATCAAGTCGGTGTTCTTCTTCCAGGTCGACAACCCGCTCGTCGAGATCGCCGACCCGGCGTTCGTCGGCTACCACGTGCTCGAGCGGAGCGAGTACTCGCTCAAGCTCTGCGCCAAGCGCGACCCGTTCGAGAAGGTGGGCATGCCGATGCTCGTCGGCGGGCGCTACCGCATGGTCGAGTACACCGAGATGACGAAGGAGCAGTGCCTGCGCAAGAAGGGCGGCAAGCTCTACTACCTCTACGGCTCGCCGGCGATCCACGTCTTCGACCGCGCGTTCCTGGCGCGCGAGGCGGCGAAGGCGATGCCGCTCCACCTGGCGTTCAAGAAGATTCCGTACATGGCCGGCGGCAAGGTGGTTAAGCCCGCGGAGCCCAACGGCTACAAGTTCGAGAAGTTCATCTTCGACATCCTCCCCAACGCGCGCCGCGCGGCGTTTCTCGCCTTCGCGCAGAAGGACGAGTTCTCGCCGGTGAAGAACGCCGAGGGGAGCGACTCGCCGGCGACCTGCCGCGCCGACCTGCGCGTGAAGTGGGCGAGGATGCTCGCCGCCGCCGGGGTGAAGGTGCCGGACTCGATGCCGCTCGAGATCGACCCGGCCTACGCGCTTGACGCCGCCGACCTCGTCCGCCGCGGTCTCGCGCTGGGCTGAGGGAGGGAATCCCGAGCCGTCCCATTTATGGTATAATACGCGACTAATCAGCGGGGCGTTGCACAGCCTGGTAGTGCGTCTGCTTTGGGAGCAGAATGTCGGAGGTTCAAATCCTCTCGCCCCGACCACTTGAAAACACAACAAACAGAGAATCAGAGAATTTCTCTGTAATGTATATCCCGATAAACCCCCAGTAATTTGGGGGTTTTCGTCATTTCAAGGGCTTGCGGCCATTCTCTGTTTGGCGCATTTTCGTAATACTCCCGCGTCGATTCTGCCCTCGTTCTCGCCGGATTCTCTGCGCGGAATGTCATAGTGACATTCTGCGCTTCGCCCAATGTTTACAGGGGTCTGCGCGACATTCGGGGCGATTTTTGGCGCGGTATGTCCCGACTTCGTTTAGAGAATGGTGTGCAGATTCACACACAAATAACCCGAAAACTTTACCGAGAAAAACCGCGCTGCGGCAATAACCATCATCAGAAAGGAAAAGGTTATGGCAGCGAATGGAACTCTTACGGATCACGAGCGGCTCGAACGCCTTGCATGGCTTCTGCAGGGCGTTATGGAGCGCATTGAAAATGATGCTAAAGCCGCTTGCTATCACGGCGATCATTACGGCATACTGTCGATGCATTAAGGAGAAATCGCATGAAGGATCTGCCACAGACGATGATCGACGAGATAAACGCCCTGGAGGGTTTCGACGCCCGCGCACTCCACAGGCGTTACCGCGAGTATCTTTCCGACATGGCCAAATGCCAGATCAGCGGCATTCTCCGCTCGGTCATCGCCTACAGGATGCAGGAGCGGTTCTACGGGATGTCCTTGAGCGAGGTGACCAAGGCGAAGCTCGAGGGGCGAGGCGACCTTCCTGCCCGTCTGCGTCCGGTCGAACGCGAGGTCATGCCGGGGGCGCGGCTCTTCCGCGAGTGGAAGGGAGAACGGCATGAGGTGATTATCCGCGAGGACGGTCGGTACGAATACAAGGGCGTGATGTACCGTTCCCTCTCCGGCGTTGCCCGTGCGATCACGGGCACTCAATGGAACGGCAAACTCTTCTTTGGAGTGAAATGATGAATTCGGATCAACGGAAAATGATGTGCGCGATCTACACGCGCAAGAGCACCGAGGAGGGATTGGAGAAGGAATACAACACCCTCGACGCGCAGTACGATGCCTGCAGCGCATACATCAGAAGTCAGGCCGCCAACGGCTGGGAGATCATCCCGAAGCGGTATGATGACGGCGGCTACTCCGGCGGCAACGTGAACCGTCCGGGGCTTCGCGAACTGCAGGCCGACATCGTGGCGGGGCGGGTCAACATCGTGGTCGTGTACAAGATCGACCGACTCTCCCGTTCGCTATGCGACTTCGCCGACCTCTCCAAGCTCTTCGAGAAGCATGGGGTCAGCTTCGTCTCGGTCACGCAGCAAATCGACACATCGTCCGCCGCCGGACGCATGATGCTCGGCATCCTCTTCTCCTTCGCGCAATTCGAGCGCGAGATATGTTCCGACAGAATCCGCGACAAGATCTACGCGACAATAAAGAAAGGCCTCTGGGTCGGCGGGCCTACGCCGTTCGGCTATCGGCTCGAAAACAAGAACCTCGTTGTTGACGCGCAGGCATCCGAGACCGTGAAACGGATATTTCGGCGGTACGTCGCGACCGGCTCCGCGCTCCAGGTCTGCCGCGAGTTGAACTCGCTTGGACTGCGCAACGGGTGCGGGGGCAAGTGGAAGCCACGGCAGGTGACGCGCATATTGAGGAACTGCACCTACATCGGCAGAATCCGCTCCGCCCGCACGGGCGAGATGTTCAAGGGCCGATTTGACGCGATAGTCGACAAGGCGATTTGGGACAAGGTGCAGAAGATCTTTGACGAGAACCACCCCGATCCGGGCGATGCGCCGCGCCGCGAGACCACGGCGATCCTTCGCGGCATCCTCAAATGCGGCACCTGCGGCGGCGCGATGGGCGCGATCTACGCGAATTACAAGGGCAACAAGTACCGGAAGTACATCTACTACCGCTGCACGAAGGATTCCAAGCGGAGCGAACGCGAATGCCCCCTCGGCGCGATCCCCGCCGATGTCATCGAGAAGTTCGTATTTGAGCAACTTGGAGGCGTTCTTCGCGACCCGGAGGTTGTGAAGGCCGTCAGCGGCGGTGATTCGGCGCGAGAAGCGGCATTCCTGCGCGAGACGGAGGACTTGGCGGGGTTCTGGGCGCGGCTCGTGTCGAGCGAACGTAGCCGCCTTGTCGCGCTTCTGGTGAAGGAAGTGACGGTTTGGGAGGATCGGGTGCGGATTTCGCTGACGGTTGGCGGTCGCGTCATCGAGACACCGTGCAAGCTGAAGGTCAACATGGGGCGGCGTTGCATCGTCGTTCAGAAGGAGGATGGGGCGGGCGGGGATGCCGACGAGTCATCCGAAATGGCGACGGGGCTGATGCTCGTCAAGACGCACCAATGGCTTGAGCTGCTGACCTCGGGGACATACCATACCAAGAACGAGCTGGCGGATACCATCGGGCTTTCGCGCTCGTACCTCGCCCGCGTGACCCAGCTCCCGTTCCTCTCCCCAGACATCGTGGAGGCGGTCCTGGACGGACGGATCGACAAGGCATCCGTGACCATGCTCATGAAAGCGACGTCCCCTCTGTGGGCTGAACAGCACCGCCAGATGGGGATTTAGCGCAGCGGTCTTCAAAGAGAGTTGTTCTGATTAGAATCCCCCGATAAGTCGGGGGGTCTTTTTGTCTCGCAGATGCCAACTGTATCCCTTAAGTTCCCCCCGCCCATCCAAATGCGGCTATTTGCAGACTATTATTCCGACTGCGAATTTGATATAATATATGGGTGATTTTATGGCAGAATATACACAAAATCGATGAAGTCTCGCCCGTTATGGGTGTGGCTGTTTGTGTGTTGCATAAAATCCTTTTAAGATCGGAGGTGCTTCGATGTTTGAAGGATTTGTAGCTGTCGGCCGTGTGGACGAAGCTTTTGTAGCCAAGCTTCTCCTCGCCTCAAAAGGAGGCAAGATCGAGCCATCATCGTCAGAAGACGACATTCAGAATCATGTGGATTTCTGGTGGACGCCTAATGGCACAACTACTTCGCTTGGTGTCGATGTCAAGGGATTGAAGAAGATCCGTCGTAACGATTTTCGCATCAACGACGTTGATACGTGGATTGAAACCATGAACGTCCTTGGTAAACCTGGGTGGGTTTACGGGAAAGCTACTTACATCGCTTTTCGTCGTATTGGTAAAGTTCTCTTTGTGCGGCGCGAAGTCCTCGCAAACTACATAGAAGGAAAGATCGCGGGGAAGCCTCTTGTTGGGAGAAATCCAATGTGCTGCTATATTCCATATCGGCGGGCTAACAGCTTCCCTCCAAGGTTGGATATTATCACGCTGGTTCCGCTTGATGATATTGAAGCTATTGCAGAGTTCGTCATTCCTCATCGATGAAGTAAGGAAATCTGATAATGCCGACTATTGATTCTAATGCAGCTCACGGCAAGGACTTTCAGTCGTTCATCGAAGATGAACTGCGTACCCTGAAACGCGATGGATATCTAACACAGGTTATCCGCGAGTTCCGCGCTCGTGAACCCGGGTACGAAAACCCGGATCAATATTACGCGCCTTTTTTGATCCAGTTTAATGACCGTACTCGATGGATTTTGTTTTCGACTACATCGATGCGGACGGATAGGATTAAAGGACAGCAATGGGATGCGGATCGACTAAAGCAGGTCGATGCCACTATTTCAAAGGCATTGCTGGTCTATCCTGATGAGGTTACGGGGCGTGTTCGCTCCGAGTTCCTTCGTCAAAAAAACAAGTATGACAGCAAATGGGAATTCACTCGGATTGATGACATCATTCCGTTCGCCGAACTCGTGCAGTCGATCAAAAAGTTTGACGACGATTTCCAGCGAGATACTGTTGGTGTTGAATCCCCCGTTGTTGTTTCCGTTCCGCAGAC
>SFPL01000076.1 GCA_004551905.1 Lentisphaeraceae bacterium | reverse complement strand
GGATTCTACCGAATTCTGAAACTAAACGCGCGTCCCCTCCCCGGGGAGGGTAGTGGAAGAAAGACCACCTCCATCAAGAAGAGGTAATAATTACAGATAGTAAACGCTTCGGAAAAGAGGGTTTACTTCTGGAAGCCACAGGGGTATTTGTAATCCGTGGGCAAGCTCTCCGCCCCTTGACGGCTAACGCGCCTTTTTGGTATACTTCGCGCGTTTTACCGCAAGAGTGTAGCGCGCGTGCGCGAGAGTATTGCGGAAGATTACCAGAAAAGGCAGGAATGAACCAGATCAAGATCAAGGCGGAGCCGCGCACCGAACAGGGTACGGGCGCCGTCCGGCGTTTGCGCCGCACGGGCATGATTCCCGGCAGCGTGATGAAGATGAAGAAGGGCGGCACGGAGCTCATCAAGCTTCCGGAGCACGACTTCATGATGGCTATGCGCGGCCGTACCGGCAAGCAGGTCCTCGTCTCCCTCGACATGGGCGGCAAGGAGTTGTCGGCGCTGCTGCGCGAAATGCAGAACGATGTGCTCAAGGGCACTCCGATCCACGTGGACTTCAGCGAGGTGTCGCTGAGCGAGAAGGTCCGCATCACGGTCCCGATCTACCTCGTCGGCGAGGCGAAGGGCGTCAAGATCGGCGGCGGCGTGCTGGAGCAGACTCTCCGCACCGTCGACATCGACGTGCTGCCGGCCGATATCCCCGAGAAGTTCGACGTTGACGTCTCGGCGCTCGACCTCGACCAGACCCTCTTTGTGCGCGACCTCGCCCTCGGCGACAAGTACACGGTAACCACCCGCGGCGAAGTGCCGGTGGCGGTGGTGAAGGCTCCTGACGCAGTGCCCGGCGCGACGTCGGCCGCCGGCGCGGCGGCGACTTCGGCCGCGGCTGCGTCGCCCGAGGTCATCAAGAAGGGCAAGGAGGAAGAGGCTGCCGCCGACAAGAAGGAGGAGAAGAAGTAATGAAGAAGTACGACGCACTCTACATTTTCGTCGGCGTGGCCAAGGACGACATCCTCGAGGCCAACCTCGCCAAGGCGCTTGCGGAGGTCACCCGCCTCGGCGGCGTCGTCGTGGCGCAGGACTCGCTCGGCAAGCGCACCTTCGCGCGCTCGATGAAGAAGCGCGACAGCGGCGTGTACGTCAAGGTCCGGCTCGAGATCGACCCGCAGAAGCTCAAGGAGCTCGTCGCGCGCTACCGCCTCGTCGAGGAGGTGTTCCGCGTGCAGTTCCTCGCGGTCGACGAGCGCCGCGAGGCCAAGATCGCCTCCGAGCGCGCCGCCCGCGCCGAGCGCCAGGCCCGCCGCGAGGCGGCACAGGCAGCGGCCATTGCGGAGAAGACTGCCCAGGAGTAGTGCGACATGGCTTCGTTCAACAAAGTCATCATCATGGGCAACCTCACGCGCGACCCCGACGTCCGCGCCGCGGGGGTGAGCGGCATGAAGGTCGCCCGCCTCGGCGTCGCGATCAACGAGCGCCGGCGCGACCGCAGCGGCCAGATGCTTGACTTTCCCGTGTTCGTCGACGTCGACGCCTGGGACAGGCTCGCGGAGCTGTGCGGCCAGCATCTGGCCAAGGGCAGCCCCGTGCTTGTCGAGGGTCGACTCCAGATGGACACTTGGGAGCGCGAGGGCGTAAGGCACCAGAAGCTCAAGATCCGCGCGACGACCATCAAGTTCCTCCCGCGCCCCGACCGTTCGCAGTCGCCGCGCCAGATGGATCAGATGCAGTCGGCGTCGGAGGATGATGGCGGCGAGATACCGTTCTAAACAACCTTGAAAACTTAAACAGAGAAGGAAAAAGACAATGGCGTTCAAGAAGAACAGCAGTTCAGCCGGCGAGGAGTTCGCCGCGCGCAAGCGTCCGCCGCTCGGCAAGGGCGACTCGATCGACGTCAACGACGTCGAGACGCTGAAGTACTACATCACCGACTACGGCAAGATTCTGCCCGCTCGCATCACCGGGGTTACCTCGCAGCAGCAGCGGCAAATTCGCCAGGGCGTCAAGCGCGCCCGCAACATGGGCCTCATGGCCTGATCCGGAGGGGAGACGCACCATGCAGATTGAAGTCATGCTCATGGACGACGTGAAGAAGCTCGGCAAGTCCGGCCAGGTCGTCAAGGTCGCCGCCGGCTACGCCCGCAACTTCCTCTTCCCGAAGGGGCTCGCGGCGGTCGCAACCGAGGCCGCCAAGCGCCGCCTGAAGAAGCTCGAGGCCGAGCGCGCCGCCCGCGCCGCCGAGGAGAAGAAGGCCGCGCTCGAGGTCGCGAAGAAGCTCGACAAGCTCGAGATCACCGTCTCGGCGAACACCGTGGACGGCAAGCGCCTCTACGGCTCGGTCGGCATCTCCGACATCCTCGCGGCGATCGAGGCCAACCGCGGCATCAAGCTCGAGCGCTCGCAGATCGAGCTCGCGGACTCGCTCAAGGAAATCGGCGAGTACGAGCCCACGATCGACCTCGGCCACGGCGTGAACGTCCGCTTCAAGATCGTGATCCTGGACGAGGGGGCCGCCGAGGCCTAATGGCGCAGCCTTGGCAGGCATAGCGTTATTGCTCACCGCGGCGCTCCTCTGGGGCGCCGCGTTTGTTGCCCAGAAAGTCGGGGCGGAGAGCCTAGGCCCGTTCTCGATAACCTTCCTGCGCAACCTCGAAGCCGGCGTGTTCCTGACCGGCTGCTGGTGGGCGCGGCGGCTCATCTCGCCCCGGGCGCGCGCCGCCGCGCCGGCGTGGACGCGCCGCGCGATCGTCGGCGGGGCGGTCGGCGGCGCGGCGCTTTTCGCCGCCTCGCTCTCGCAGCAGGTCGGCATCATGTACACCACGCCGGGGATTTCCGCCTTCCTCACCTCCAACTACGTGCTGTTCGTGCCGGTCGTCGGCCTCGCCGTCGGGCGCCGCGCCCATCCGCTCGTCTGGGCGGCGGCGGTGGTGGCGCTCGCCGGCTCCTACCTCATCTGCCTGCCGGACGGCGCGGACGGCTCCATCGGCCGCGGCGAGCTCTGGACGCTTCTCTGCGCCGTCCTCTTTTCCGTGCAGATCCTCGTGGTGGACCGTTTCGCGCCCGGCTGCGACGTCCTCGTGTTTTCCTGCATCCAGCAGTTCTCCGGCGCGGTGCTTTCGCTTCCGTTCGTCCTGCTCCTGGGGTCGGAGAGCTCGTTTTTCTCCGCCGAGGCGCTCGTCCGCTCGGCCCTGCCGGTCCTCTTCATCGCCGTCTTCTCGAGCGGCATCGCCTATACCTGCCAGAACCTCGGACAGAAGCGCACCCCGCCCGCGCTCGCTTCGCTCGTCATGGCCACCGAGAGCGTCTTCGGCGTGGTCTTCGGCTGGCTTTGGTTCGACGACCGGATGAGCCTGCTCCAGCTGGCCGGCTGCGCGCTCGTCTTCGCCGCCGTGGTCGTCGCCTCCGTCGCACCCCGCCGCGCCCGTTGACTGTCCGGCGACGCATTTGATATAATACGGGCATAATGAATGCTTGTGTCATGACGGCGGCCGCCGCGTTGCTGGCGGCGACTGCGTTCGGCGAGATGTCAGACGCCGAGCGTCACCACTCAACGAAGATGAACTCGGCGGCTTACGCCGCGGACCGGAAGGCCGCCGACGGAGTGAAGGTGCTGTTCATCGGCAACTCCATCACGTTGCACGGACCGAACGCGGCGATCGGCTGGACCAACAACTGGGGCATGGCCGCAAGCGCGGCGGAGAAGGACTTCGTCCACCTCGTCACGCGCGAGGTCGAGCGTCGCCTCGGCCGCCGGGCAGACCTCGTGGTGCGCAACTACGCCAACTTCGAGCGCGACTTCCGCAGCTGGGACTGGTCGAAGACCGAGGAGCTCGCCAAGGAGGATCCCGACGTGCTCGTCGTCGCTCTCGGCGAGAACGTGCAGTCGCTGAAGGGCGAGGAGGACCGCCTCGCGTGGCGCGACGCGTTCAAGCGGCTTCTCGGCGCATTTCTCGATGGACGGAACACCAAGCCGCTCGCCGTCGTGCGCGGCAGTTTCTGGTCGGACGCGGCAAAGGACTGGGCGATGGCGTACGCCGCGAGCGACTACGCGATTCCGTTCGTGAAGGCCGACGTCTATAGCCAGCCGGGGATGGATGCGAGCGATGCCGGCTTCTCCCATCCCGGCGTCAGGGCGCATCCCGGCGACCGCGGCATGGCGGAGATCGCCGCGCGCATCGTCGAGGGTCTGTTCCCGGAGAAGTCTGGCTATGAGGCGTGGATGGACGGCCGTCCGGTGAAGGTGCACGCGATTCAGGTCTCGGCGATGGAGTACAACCGGCTCTTCACCGGCTTCCAGCGTCCCGCCGACCAGACCGAGCGCGCCGGTTTCGCCGCGGTCGAGGCGAAGGGCGCGACGTCCTGGCGGGTGAAGTGCGGCCGCGACTTCAGGAAGGCGGTGGTGCGTCCGCTCTCCGCCGGCGTGAAGCCGGCCGTGAAGGACGGAGCGGTGGAGTTCGCGCTGCCGAAGTGCGGCCACTATGTGCTCGAGCTCGACGACTACCACCATCCGCTCGAGATCTTCGTCGAGCCCGAGAACGACTTCGCCGAGTACCGCCGGACGGCGACGGTGACCTTCGGGCCGGGCGTCCACCTGACGCGCGGAGTCCGGCTCAGGAGCCACGACCGCGTCTACATCGACAAGGACGCGGTGGTGTACGGCGGCTTCGCGATGGACGGCGTCGAGGACGTCCAGATACGCGGCTACGGGATCATCTGCGGCACGACCTGCCGCCGCGTGGCCGCCTACTACAACCGCAATCTGGACGACAAGGCGGTGGCGGAGGACAAGATGATGTGCCAGCTCACCCCGATTCGCGCGCGCCGCTCTAAGCGGATAGTCATCGAGGGACCGGTGGTCGTGGACCCGTGCGAGTGGTGCGTGGCGACGTTCGGCTGCGAGGACGTTGACGTCTCGCACCTGAAGATCACCGGCGCGTGGCGGTACAACACGGACGGCATCGACTTCTACAACACGCGCAACGTGCGCCTCGCCGACAGCTACATCCACTCGTTCGACGACGCGGTGGTGCTGAAGGGGATCCTGCCCGACAGCGCGCGACCGGTGGAGAACGTGAAGGTGGAGCGGTGCGTGTGCTGGTGCGGCTGGGGGCGGACGCTCGAGAACGGGCTCGAGACCTGGGCGAGCGCGTGGCGCAACATAGTCTTCGAGGACTGCGACCTCATCCACAACTCGATGGTCGCGCTGAGCTTGAACCTCGGCGGGCCGTGCGCGGTCGACGACGTGACGTTCAGGAACATCCGCATCGAGTACGACGCGTCCCGCAGCGATGCCGAGTACCAGCGCGGGCGCGACGATGTCTACTCCAAGGCCGGGAAGCGGCCGGCCGTCGACTGCTGGTTCGCCGCGCTCAACGCCAAGATGTACGCGCCGGGGTCGCTGTACAAGAACAAGGACGTCTCGCCCGACGAGCCGTTCGGCAGCTTCCGCCGGTGCCTCCTCGAGGACATCGACATCCTGGTCGAGGACGGCGTACCGCTTCCGAAGGCGGCTGTCTCATTCCAGCCGGGCACGAAGCCGGGCGAGATCGAGCTGCGCAACGTGCGCATGAACGGCAAGCCGGTCCCGCAGCTGTAGCGCGGTGGCGCCCCTACGCCGCCCCCGCATCCCACGGGCCACGAACCACGAAATCTGATATAATATGCGGTAGTGAGAACGTTCACGGCATAAGGAATGTACGACTGATGGCGACGACTAAGAAGGCAAAGGAGAACATCGAGTTCCTGCTGGTCAGGGCTGAGGTCAAGGGGGTGCCCGAGAAGTCGCTCCTGCGCAGCCGCAACATCGGACAGGTCGACCTGGTCTGGCCGCGGACCGGCGTCGCGAAGAAGTCCGGCGCCAGGGAGTTCGTCTTCAGGAAGGGCGTGTGCGACTTCACCGCCGAGCCGTGGACGAAGCGCGTCGTGTTCCGCGAGGAGGTCGAGGGCCGCTGCGGCCTTGCCGTCTCGATCACCGAGCCGGTGAGCGTCCAGAAGGTGCGGCGGTTCATTCGCCTCACGGCCAAGTACGCGCTCAAGATGGGGGCGGACTTCATGGAGAAGGCGATGGTCGGCTACGCGGACATTGCCTCGTCGCCCATCGATGCGCTGGCGGCGATGATCGGCGAGAAAGACGTGCCGGCGGTGATCGCGCAGGGGGTGCTGGACGTCGTCGACCTGCCCGCCGAGGGCGAGGAGCGGACCGTGAGCGTCCCGCTCGTCCGTCCGCTCACCGGCAAGGCCGTAGGCTCCTTGACGCTTAGCCTAAGGGCGTGAACCTCTGCCTTTTCTTCGAGGGGACGGGGCAGGGAGTGGCGGGCAGGGCCACGAACGTGACCCGTCTCCGCGACCTCTCGGTCGACGACTCGCGGCAGTGTCTCCACCTCGAGCCCGGCCCCGGCACGCGCTTCGGCGCCTACCTCCGCGGCAAGATCGCCGGCTCCGACTGGCGGGCTATCTTTCGCGATGCGCGGCGCTGGTTCGAGGCGAACTACGAATCGCTGCCGCAGGACGGCGTGGCGACGCGCGTGTACCTCTTCGGCTTCTCCCGCGGCGCGCTCCTCGCGCGTCACTTCGCCGCTTGGCTCGACAAGCTCGGGGTGGCGGTCGCCTACCTCGGGCTCTGGGATACCGTCGACTCGACGATCGGGCTCGACGTCGCCGAGGAATGTCCGTCCAACGTGGCGAGTGCCCGCCACGCCGTGGCGAGGGACGAGACGCGGCGGTTCTTCGGCTATGTGCCGCTCAAGGGCGGGAAGGGTAGGGTCGCCGAGTCTCTCTTCCCCGGCAGCCACAGCGACATCGGCGGGCTCTATGATGACAATCACCTGATGGCCGACCTCACGCTTGCGTGGGTAGCCGCCGGTGCAAAGCGGGCGGGCCTGCGCCTCCGGCGCGGTGCGGACATTACCCAGCGCCTCGATGCCTCTGCGGTGGTCCTCCACGACCCGCATTCGCTCGCCTCAAACCTCTGGGGCGCGCTCGACCGCGTCCGCCGCGTCCTTCCCGGCCTTCGCCTCCATTTCCGCTGCAAGGGGCTGTGAGGGTGCGCCTTGCCAGTGGCGCCGTCCTTGAGCGCTCGCGTTGAAATTTTGCTATCATGCGCAAAGACCAAGGAGGTCCGGCTTGGTGCGAGAGGACCGCGAATTATGGTATAATTCACTCCAATGCCGTGTTGGCATGACCCTTGTGGTGGGATGAAAGGAGTGAAGGCGGTGAAGACTGGCAAAAGAGGAGATCTTGGCGGGCTCAGGGCGCTGGGCGCGAAGGCGGAGGTGCCGTCCGGCTATGCGCCGGAGGTGCTGGAGGCGTTCGCGAACCGAAACCCCGGCCGCGACTACTGGGTGACGTTCACCGCGCCGGAGTTCACCACCCTCTGCCCCAAGACCGGCCAGCCGGACTTCGCGACCATCACCATCCGCTACATCCCCGCGAAGAAGCTCGTCGAGTCGAAGTCGCTCAAGCTCTACCTCTTCGGGTTCCGCAACCGCGGCGATTTCCACGAGGACGTGGTGAACCTGATCTACGACGACCTCTATAGGCTCCTGAAGCCGAAGTACATGGAGGTCTACGGCAAGTTCGCTCCTCGCGGCGGCATCGCCATCGACCCGTTCGTGAACGGCGGCACCGGCGCGAAATACCGTGCGCTCGCGGCGGAGCGGTTCGCGCGCTGGCAGGGCGTGAGGGGATAGATGCGCGTCTGGGGGATAACCGGAACCAACGGCAAGACGACGACCGCCTGGGTCTTCGCCGATTTCGTGAACGCCGTTCCCGGGCGGAAGTGCGGCTATATCACCACTGTCGAGGTCTTCGACGGCGCGCGGCGCTTCTCGACCGGCTACACCACCCCGCCGCTCAAGCAGCTCAGGGAGATTTTTGCCGCGATGGAGGCGAACGGCTGCACCGATTGCGTGATGGAGGTTTCGTCCCACGCGCTCAGCCAGAACCGCACCGGCGATACGCGCTTCGCGGGCGGCGCGTTCACCAATCTCACCGAGGACCATCTCGACTACCACAAGACGATGGAGGCGTACTTCGCGGCAAAGTTGGAGCTGGCGAAGAAGGTGGCGAGCGTGGCTGAGACGCGGTCGGACATGGGCCGCGGCGACCTGCCGCCGTTCGTGGTGGCGCTGGACGGCGAAGGCGGGCGCGAGATGTTCAACGCCGCAGGCAACCTCTCCGTCAACGTGATCGGCGTCTCGGTCGCGCACAGTGCCCACGATCTTTCGCGGCTGCGGCTTGTGGGCGAGTACAACCGCTCGAACGTGCTCGTCGCAGCGGCGCTCGCCGAAGCTGCGGGGGTGCCGCGCGAGACGGTGCAGGCGGTGATCCCGCGCCTCGCGCCGCGCTGGGGACGGCTTGAGCGCGTCGAGAACCCTGAGGTCGCGGCGGAGGTGTACGTCGACTTCGCGCACACGCCGGACGGGCTCGACAAGGTGCTGGCGGCGGCGCGCGGATTTACCCCGGGCCGGCTCTGGGTGGTGTTCGGTGCCGGCGGCGACCGCGACCCGATGAAGCGTCCGCTGATGGGCGCGGCGGCGGCGCGGCGTGCCGACCGCGTGGTCATCACTTCCGACAATCCGCGCAGCGAGGACCCGCTCGCGATCATCGCGGCGGTAGCAGGCGGCGTGCCGGAGGGGGCCTGGTGTGTGCGCGAGCCGGACCGGCGCAAGGCGATTGCGCTTGCGCTCGGCCAGGCGGAGAAGGGGGACGTGGTGATTGTCGCGGGCAAGGGCCACGAGACCACGCAGGAGATCGCCGGCGTGAAGCATCCGTTCGACGACCGCGAGGTCGTGCGAGAGTTCCGGCGCAGCTGATTTCGAAAGGAGAAAGAGAAGATGGACAATTCGCTCAAGGTCAAGGCGGCGGGAGACTGCCGGTGGGACGCCGCGTCGCTCGGCGAGATCATGCTGAGGCTAGACCCCGGCGACGGGCGCATCCACACCGCGCGCGAGTTCAAGGTCTGGGAGGGCGGCGGCGAGTACAACGTGGTGCGCGGGCTAAGGCGCTGCTTCGGGCTGCGGACGACGGCGGTGACTGCGTTCGCCGACAATCCGGTCGGGCGGCTGGTGGAGGACTTCATGCTCCAGGGCGGGGTGGACGTCTCGCACGTCGTCTGGACGCCTTACGACGGCATCGGCCGGACCGTCCGCAACGGGCTCAACTTCGTCGAGCGCGGCTTCGGCTGCCGCGGCGCACGGAGCTGCGCCGACCGCGGGCTGACGGCGGTCAGCCAGCTCAAGCCGGGCATGGTTGACTGGGAGGGGCTCTTCGGCAAGGAGGGCGTGAGGTGGTTCCACACCGGCGGCATCTTCGCCGCGCTCTCCGAGTCGACCGCCGAGGTGGCGATCGAGGCGCTCAAGGCCGCGAAGGCGCACGGCACGGTGACGAGCTACGACCTCAACTACCGCGCGTCGCTGTGGAAGTCGATCGGCGGCAAGGCGCGGGCGCAGGAGGTGAACCGCGAGATCGCGAAGTGCGTGGACGTGATGATCGGCAACGAGGAGGACTTCACCGCCGCGCTCGGCATCGAGGTGGAGGGGGTGGACGCCAACCTCACCACGCTGCCGGTGGAGAGCTTCGGGCGGATGATCGAGCGCGCGCGGTCCGAGTTCCCGAACTTCAAGGCGGTCGCCACCACGCTCCGCGCGGTGAAGTCGGCCACAGTCAACGACTGGTCGGCGCTCTGCTGGTACAAGGGCAGGCTCTGCCTCTCGGCGGAGCGTCCCGGCCTCGAGATTTACGACCGCGTCGGCGGCGGCGACTCGTTTGCCTCCGGGCTTGTCTACGGCCTCATGACGTTTGACGACGCCGAGAAGGCAGTCAACTACGGCGCCGCGCACGGCGCGCTGGCGATGACCACGCCGGGCGACACCTCGATGGCGACGCTGGCCGACGTGGAGAAGCTCGCCGCGGGTGGCTCCGCGCGGGTTGACCGTTGACATCGTTCCGCCGATTTTGGTATACTACACCTCAATTAGCGAGGGCTATTAGCTCAGTTGGTTAGAGCGCTTCCTTGACATGGAAGAGGTCAGTGGTCCGAATCCACTATAGCCCACCAAGCACAAAACCTTGTGTATACAAGGGGTTCCGCGATTTTTGGCCGTCGCGAGCATCCGCCCGGAGAAGCGTTGAAAGGGGAATCTCTGAATCTTCGGGGGGGGGGATTGACCGTGAGGGGCAAAAAATGGTAAAATAGTGCCACTATGTTCGGCAAAGTAAAGTCTCTGTTCTCGACCGACATCGGCATCGATCTCGGAACCGCCAACTCGCTGGTCTACGCAAAGGACCGCGGCATCGTGCTGCGCGAGCCTTCGGTGGTGGCGATTCAGGCCGAGTCCAAGCGCGTCCTCGCGGTCGGCGAGGAGGCTCGTCAGATGATCGGCAAGACGCCCGGCAACATCGTGGCGATCCGCCCGATGAAGAGCGGCGTGATAGCCGACTTCGACATCACCGAGGCGATGCTCAAGTACTTCATCACCAAGGTCTGCCCGCCGCGCTTCTACTCGCGGTATTCGCGGCCGCGCCTGGTGGTGGCGGTACCCACCGGCATCACCGAGGTGGAGAAGCGCGCGGTCGAAGAGGCCGCGCACGACGCTGGCGCCGGCGAGGTGTTTTTGGTCGAGGAGCCGATGGCGGCTGCGATTGGCGTGGGCCTGCCGGTGGACGAACCGGCCGGCTCGATGATCGTCGACATCGGCGGCGGCACCTGCGAGGTGGCGATCATCTCGCTCGGCGGCATCGTCCACAAGTACTCCCAGCGCCAGGCCGGCGGCGACGCGATAGACGAGGCGATCATGTCCTACGTCAAGCGCGTCTACAACCTGCTGATCGGCGAGCGCACGGCAGAGAGGGTGAAGATTGAGATCGGCAGCGCCGCGCCAGTCGGCGAGGAGTCCTCGATGGATATCCGCGGCCGCGACATCGTGGCGGGGCTGCCGAAGACGCTCACGATTACCTCCGCGGAGATCCGCGAGGCGCTGAGGGACACGGTGGAGCTCATCGTCCTCGCGGTGAGGACGACGCTTGAGCGCTGCGAGCCCGAGCTTGCGTCCGACCTGATGGACCGCGGCATCGTCCTTTCCGGCGGCAGCGCCCAGCTCCGCGGCCTTGACAAGCTGCTTTCCCAGCAGACCGGCCTCCCGGTGGTGTTGGCGGACGATCCGCTTTCTGCCGTCGCGGAAGGCACCGGCGCCGTCCTCAACCACATCGACATCCTCGCGCGGAACAAGCGCGCACAGTGAACAAGGGCAGGACTGTCACCGTCGCCGTGATCGCCTCCGCTGCGGTTCTGGCGGCGGTTCCGGTGTTTTTCCCTTCGGTCGCGGTCGAGGCGGTGTATCCGGTCGAGCGCGCCTGGCGCACGGTCTCGCGCGCCGTCTCCGTCCGCGTCGTCGGCGCGGTGCGCGGCGCCGAGGCGCGCGCCGAGAACGTGCGGCTCCGCCGCGAGCTCGCGGCGCTGGCGGTGGAGCGCGACGAGCTTGCCCGCCTCGAAGCGGAGAACGCGCGTCTCCGTCGCGCGCTCGGATACGTCGAGCGCGATCCCGTGCGCTGGATCGCCGCCGCGGTCACCTCGACCGGCGGGGCCGCCGCAGCCTGGCGGCCGATCCTGCGCGTCGACAAGGGCTCGCTCGCCGGCGTCGAGGAGGGTGCGGTGGTGCTTGCTGCCGAGGGACTGGTTGGCGTGGTCGCCTCGGTCACCCCGCACACGGCGGAGATTGCCACCGTCGCCGACCGCTCGGTGCACGTCGACTGCGAGGTGGAGGGCGGCGGGCGCGAAGTCCTCAGGGGGATTTCCTACGGCGGCGACGACGGGGCGATCGTGCTCCGGCACTTGACCGGCGCGGCGGACGCGCCGCCGCGCTCCCGCGTCGTCGCCTCGGGCGCGGGCGGGGTGTTTCCGCGCGGCGTCGAGGTCGGGGTGTGGCTCGGCGGCGGACTGGTCCAGCCGTCCGTCCCGCTTTCTTCGGTAGAGGACGTGTTCATCCGCCGTGCTCAATAAGCGCATCCAGTTGGCGATTGCCGTCCTCGCGCTCGTCTTCGCCGCGGCGGGTGAGGAGCTGCTGCCGCCGTGCCTCGGGGTGGGCTTCCCGCTGCTGCTTGCCGCTGCGGTGGCGATGGCGCGGCGGCGTCCCGCCGTGACCGCGGTGTTCTTCGCCGTCGCCGCCGGCGCGTTCGAGGACGCCCTGTCGTCCCTACCGCCGCTCACGAGCGTGGGCTTCTTCCTCTTCGCCGCAATCGCGGCGCGGAGCAGCCTCACGCCCGCGCCGGCGCTGTTCGCGGCGTACCCGCTCTACCAGCTCTGGCTCTCGGTGTGGATTGCGGAGTCCGGCGGCGGCGTCTTCTGGCGCACACTGGCCGCGCTGCCGGTCGGCGCGGCGGCGCTTGTCGCCGTCGCCGCGCTGCTCTTCTGGGTCGACGGAAAGGCGGGCGTCAATGAGCGGGGATGAGCGCTCTTCGGTGGTGAGCGACTTCGCTTGCGCGGCGGTTGCCGCGGCGTTCCTGCTCGGGCTCGTGTTCATCGCCGTGCGCCTGAAGGCGCTGCAGGTCGACTCCGCCGCCGACTACGGCTACGCCGAGGCTCGGCAGTCGATCCGCCGGGTGCAGACCGACGGACTCCGCGGGCGCATCCTCGACCGCCACGGCGTCGTCCTCGCCGGCAACCGCGTCTCCTGCGACATCGTCTGCGACGTCGCGCGCTTCCGCCGCGGCAGCCTCGCGCGGACGGTGGAGGAGGTCATGCGCGCGATCGCCGAGGTTGAGAAGGCGGTCGGGTCGCCGCCGCGCGCGACCGAGGGGCGCATCCGCCGCCACCTGCGCGCGGAGCTCGCACGCCCGCTCGTCTGCTGGCGCGACGTGGACCACGCCTCGCTCGCCCGCTTCCTCGAGCGCTCGCGCCGGCTTCCGGGCTTCTCCTGCCGCGAGTCGACCGAGCGCGTCTATCCGCAGGGACGGGCAGCCGCGCACCTCGTCGGCTACGTCGGGCGCGACCGCGGCGATGCGGTGGCCGGCGACGAGAAGTTCAACTACTTCGAGCCCGAGCTCGTCGGCCGCGCCGGCGTGGAGCGCTACTACAACGGGTTCCTGCGCGGCGTGCCCGGCGAGGTGAAGGTCAGGGTCGACGCGCTCGGCTACGCGATCGACGAGCAGACGGCGGTGGAGGCGACGCCGGGGCCGGACCTCGCGCTCACTCTCGACATACGCGTCCAGCGCGCCGCCGAGCGCGTCCTCGAGGGCTGCCGCGGTGCCTGCGTGGTGATCGACCCACGCAGCGGCGACGTGCTCGCGATGGCGAGCGCACCAGGCTTCGATCCCAACGACTTCGTGCCGCGCCTCGGCGAGGAGCGCTACGCCGCCATGCGCGCCGATTCGGCGAAGCCGCTTCTGAACCGCGCCTCTGGCGGCACTTATGCGCCCGGCTCCACCTTCAAGCCGGTCGTCGCGCTCGCGGCGCTTTCGCTCGGCGTGCAGCCGGACGCCATCTACGAATGCACAGGGGTCTTCACCCTCGGCGACATGCGACTCAGGTGCGCGAGCCGCTGGGGACACGGCGCCCTCGACATGCGCCGCGCCATGATGAAGAGCTGCAACCCGTATTTCTGCCACCTCGGCATGGAGGCCGGCACCAACGCGGTCATCGCCGCCGCGCGCGAGTTCGGCCTCGGCGCGAAGACCGGCGTCGACTTCGGCGTCGACGACGCCGGCGTGGTGCCGGACGCGGAATGGAAGCAGCGCTTGCGCGCAGAGCGCTGGTTCTCGGGCGACCTCGCCCAGATGTCGATCGGGCAGGGCATGCTGCTCGCCACCCCGCTCCAGATGGCGCGCGTCGCCGGCGCAATCGCGACCGGCAGGCTGGTGACGCCGCGCCTCAAGCTCGACTCGCCGGTGGAGAGTCGCCCCCTCGCCTTCGAGAGGGAGCACCTCGATGTCGTCCGCCAGGGGATGCGCATGGTGGTCGATGGCGACGGCACGTCGTCCGGCACCGGCCGCCGCGCCGGCGAGGGCGTGGCGGTCGCCGTCTCGGGCAAGACCGGCACCGCCGAGATCGGCGTCGGCGCGCGCCGCCGCAAGAACGCATGGTTCATCGCCTACGCGCCGTCGGAGAAACCGACTGCTGCGCTGGCGATCGTCGTCGAGAACGCCGTGGGCGGCGGCGTCACTGCCGCGCCGAAGGCGGCGGAGGTGCTGAAGGCGATCTTCGGCGAGAGGCAGACACCGGAAAACGAAGGGAGGAAAAGATGAAGCGCATCGTCGCTGACATCGGCAGGATCGTGGAGTGGCTCGACCGCACGCTGGAGACGAAGCGGTTTGACGACGTCTCCAACAACGGCGTACAGGTCGCCTGTTCCGGCGGCGAGGCGCGGACGGTCGCCTTCGCGGTCGACGCGAGCGTGCGCGCGGTGGAGGAGGCCGCCGCCGCCGGCGCGCGCCTGCTCGTCGTCCACCACGGCATCTCCTGGGGCGGCGGCATCCGCCGCATCGAAGGCGGCGTCTACCGCGTCGTCAAGGCGGCGATGGACGCCGACCTCGCCGTCTACGCCTGCCACCTGCCGCTCGACGCGCATCCGAAGCTCGGCAACAACGCGCAGCTCGCGAAGGCGCTGCGCCTCTCCGCGGCGAAGCCGGCGTTCGTCTACCACGGCGAGACCATCGGGCTCGTCGGCCGCGCCACCCGCGCCACCGCCGCGGCGCTTGCCGAGGTCGCGTCCGGCGACCTGGTGGGCGTCTGCAGCGGCGGTGCCGGCGAGTTCGCCGAGGAGGCGCAGCGGCTCGGCTGCCGCGTCTACGTGACCGGCGAGGCGAACTGGGGTGAGGTCGTCGTAGCCGCGAACTGCGGCATGCGGATGATCTGCCTCGGCCACTACGAGACCGAGGTCTGGGGCGTGCGCGCGGTCGCCAAGGCGATGGCGTCCGCGCTCGGGGTGAGGACGGTCGACCTTACGGAGGTGCTGAAATGAAGTCCAATGCCGAGATGCGGAAGGAGTCGTACGCAGTTGTGCGCAGCCGTTGGTTCTGGATCATCTTCGGGGTGATCCTGCTGCTGCAGGGGATATGCCACGGCGCGGGGTTGCTGCTCGGGTCGCTCCACGGCTCGATGGGCATTGTCTCGCCGGTCGACTTCTTTTCCAAGAAGCTCGAGATGCTGCGGCAGGGGCTGGACTACACGCTTCCGACGGCCGAGACGTACCGTCAGATGGCGTATGCCGGCGCCATGGAGATGCTGGTCGGCTATGTCCTCGGAGCGGTTGCGCTCTTCGGCATCACCGCGGTGCTGCTGAAGGCTGTCTCCGACGACCGCAATGACGTTCTCGGCGCGGCGTTCGGCGGCTTTGGCCGTCCGCTCGGGGTCACCTGGCTTTTGATGGTGATGAACTTCTTTGTCGGGCTCTGGATGCTGCTCCTGATTGTTCCCGGCATCATCGCCATCTACCGCTACCGCGCGGCGTGGTACCTGAAGAGCGAGCATCCTGACTGGGGCGCGCTCAAGTGCCTCGGCGAGTCGAAGCGGATCATGCGCGGGCGGAAGTTCCAGGCGTTCCTGCTCGACATGTCGTTCGTCGTCATGGCGATGCTGGCGCTTTTCGCGGCACTCGTCCCGATGTCGCTTGCCGGCCTGATCGGCGGCGCAGTCGCGGCGATGGCGACGTCGCTGTTCATCGCGCTGCTGGTGGCGGCCATGGTGTACCTGGGGGTCTGGTGCATCGTCGCCCGCACCGTCTTCTACCGCGAAGCGAGGGATTCCGCGCCGTGTCCTGCCGAATCGTGATTGAAGGGCGGCTGCCGCGCGGCATCGGCGTGGACCGCGCCGCGCTCCGCCGCGCGGCGGCGCATTTCGCGGCGAAGGCCGCGGTGCGCGCGCGCGTCCCGTTCCGCGAGGTGGCGGTGGTGCTGCAGGACGACGCCTTCTCCGCCGTGACCCACGCGGCGATCAACGGCGCAGACGGCCCGACCGACGTCACCACCCAGCGCTACGACGCGATGCCGGGCGAGGCCGACGGCGTCTACGGCGAGCTCTACGTCAACGCCGAGCGCGCGCTCGCCGCCGCGCCGCGTCGCCGCGGCTGGAGCGCGGCGAAGGAGCTTATGCTCTACGTCGCCCACGGGATGGACCACCTCTCCGGCGCGGACGACCTCACCCCGCGCGGCTACGCCGCCATGCGCCGCCGCGAGCTCGCCTGGCTGCGTTCGTGTCCGTAGCGCTGCGCTTTTTGGTATAATACGGCAATAGCGATGTTTGCGCTCTATACCAATACCGTCTCAGCCCACCAGCTGCCGCTCGCGCGGGAGCTCGCGGCGCGTCTTGGCGCGGAGAACTTCCGCTACGTCTACGAGACGGAGCCGGCCGGCGGCAACCAGGAGACGCGCGAGCGCGAGCCGTGGACGATGCGCGCGGACGAGTCCGGCGCGGCGGAGCTGCTCGAAAGCTGCGAGGTCCTGCTTGCCGGCGGCCTGCGGCCGACAGACCTCTTCGAGCGCCGCGTCGCCCACGGGCGGATGACATTCTACCAGACTGAGCGCTGGTTCAAGCCGATTCGGATATTGGGCAACATGTTCGCGTCGGGATCGCTCCGGCTGCTCCATCCCGGCTACCGGCGGATGGCGCGGCGCTTTGCGCGGCTGATGGAAAGTCCGTCTTTCCAGGTGCTGCCGATTGGCCCCTGGGCCGCGCGCGACATGGAGGAGGTCTTCCGCCGTTTCCATTCCGGCGCCGCGTTTGCGCGGGAGCTCATGCCCTGGGGGTATTTTGTCGCTCCTGGTGCGTGTACGCCGCGGTGCGTGCCCGCAGAGGGCGAGCTGAAGGTGCTATGGGTAGGAAGGCTCCTGAACTGGAAGCGCGTCGACACGATAGTCGACGCGCTCGCGAAACTTGTGGAGTCTGGAGACGCAAGAATCTCGTTCACCATCGTCGGCGCCGGGCCGGAGAAACAACGGCTTGAGTACCGCGCCGCCGCGGCGAAGCTAGGCTCGGCGATACGGTTTCTGCCCCATGTCGACATCGATAGAATACGGGAAATCATGCGCAGGCATGACGTCTACGTACTGGCCTCGAACGCGATCGAAGGCTGGGGCGCCGCGCTTTCGGAGGCGAAGGAGGAGGGCATGCTCGCTTTTGGCACTTGCGAGGCTGGCGCATCAGCTGCGCTGCTGCCGGAGTCGCGGCGGTTCCGCTGCGGTGACGTCACTGCGCTGGCGCGGCTCATCGCCGGCGCGAAGGGAATGGCACCGACGCCGATGCCGCCGGACTTCACCGCCGCCGGCGCGGCTGCGCGCCTGTTGGCTGCGGTCGGGCGCATGCGGAGGGAGGTGCGATGAAGCCGATCGACCGCGAGCTGCTGCTTAACGCGATGCGGTCGGCGGCGATGATCTTCCTCGCCATCATCGCCTGCCGTCTCACCAAGGGGGCGTTCGCCTGGTTCCTCGCCCTGCTGGGGCTCAATTGGGCGATGAACAACCAGCTCGGCAAGGCGGTGAGCTGCTACATGCTTTTCCCGTTTTTCGTCATCATGAATCCGATGATCCTGCCGAAGAACACCCTCTGCGCGCTGGCGCTGAGGCTGGGTCCGGCGCTGATGACGGCGGGGCTGTTTCTCTCTGGGAGCCGGCGGCCAGGGAGACATGTGCTGCCGCTGGGGTCGATGGCGTTATATTTGGTGGTGGCGGCCATGTCCTCGGCGACCGGATACGCGCCGATGATCAGCTACCTCAAAATCGTCAACTTCGTGATTCTTATGATGGGGCTGTGGATTGGGCTCAAGAACCTGGACCGGCGCCCCGACGACGTGATGGACATGCGCTGCTTCCTGCTTGGAATGGCGATTGTGCTTGTATTTGGCAGTGCGCTCACGGCGCTTGTGCCCTCGGTCGGGTATCTCAATATGACCAATATGCTGATTCGTGATCACCCAGATATGAGCATGGAAGAGATCAACTTAATTGTTGCCAATATGCAGGGAATGAGACTCTTCGCAGGAATGACCAACCAGAGCCAGTGCTTGGCGATTCTGTTGCCGTGTATGTTTGCATGGGTTACATGCGATATGCTCTTCATTGAGAGAAGGGTCTCCGTGCTCCATCTGTCGCTGATAGTGTGTTCGCTGCCGCTCATCTACATGACCCGTTCGAGGACTTCGTTCTGCGCTACGGCGTTGGCTGTCGTGCTCATATATTTCTGGTGCCTTCAGGTGGTGCGAATCCGGGCGCGGCTAAAGGCCGCCTTCAGGACCGGCATGGCTGTGGCGCTGCTCGTGGGCGCGGCGTACGGCGCGTATTCCGAGGTGCGGCACGACACCATCTCCAGGTGGCTGCGCAAGACCGAGGACGTCTCCGGCGACCAACGTTCGCTTGCAGAGGCGTTCGCCAGCAGCCGCATGGGGCTGGTCGACCAGAGCATGCGCGACTTCCGCCGGAACCCGCTTCTCGGCAAGGGGTTCCAGGTGATGGAGTACATGCAGGGCATGAGCGGCTTCCGCCTTACGGCGGCGATCGAGAAGGGGGCGCTGCCGATCATGATCCTCGGCGAGACTGGCGTCGTGGGCATGGTCGCCTTCGTCTTCTTCCTTTTCGCGTTCTATGGCGGCTGTATGCAAAAGCGACTAGACGTGACGATGGCGCTTTTCACGGTGATGGTGGTGTGCAACTTCGGCGAGGCCAATTTCTTTTCTCCCGGTGGACCGGGGGGCATGCTGTGGGTGATCTGCGTCGGCGGCGGGTTCCTCATCGACACCCTGCTGCTGCACCGCCGCCGGATCGAGCGGATGATGCGCGCGGCTCCACCGCCGCCGTCAGGGGCGTGGCGATGACCGAGCCGGCGAGGGTCGTCCACGTGGTGAAGGGGCTGGAGGCGAACTCCGGTGTGGCGGTGTTCGTCTCGGAGCTCGCCCGCGAGCAGGCGGCGGCAGGGACGAATGTCACAGTTCTGTGCGACTACCGTCCCGAACTCGCCCCGCCGCCGCTGGTGCGGCTTGCCGTTGGGCGTCCGCTTTCGTCCGCCGCCGCGAGACGCGGCGACTGGGTGCACATTCACGCGCTCTGGTCGCTCTTCTGCCTCCGCGCGCTTCTCTTCTGCCGGCTCCGCGGCATCCGGTACGTAGTCTCTCCCCATGGTTCGCTGATGCCCAGGGTATTCTCGCACGGACGGCTCAAGAAGGCGTTCGTCTGGCGGCTCCTGCTGCGTCCGCTCGTCCGCCGCGCCGAGCTCGTCCACTGCACGAGCGAGGCCGAGGCTGACGCCTGCCGCGCGCTCGGGATCGACGGTCCGTTCGTGGTGGCGCCGCTCGGGGTGCGGCTGCCGGAGCGGATCGATCAGCCGGAGGCGAAGGGGAAGGGGTACGTGGCGCTCTTCCTCGGTCGGCTCGGCGAAGAGAAGGGGCTTTTCACGCTGATGGACGCGTGGGAGCGGGTGCGTCCGGCGGGCTGGCGGCTCAGGCTGGCGGGGCCTGACTGGGACGGCTTAGCGGCGAAGCTCAGGCGCCGGGCGGCGGCGTTCGCCGACTCGGTGGAGTTTGTAGGCGCGGCGGGGCCGGAGGCGAAGGACCGCCTCTACCGTGAGGCGGACATCTTCGTGCTGCCGAGCCCGATGGAGAATTTTTCGGCGGTGGTCCTGGAGGCGCTTGCCTACGCGACGCCGGTCATCTGCACCACGGGGACTCCCTGGCAGGCGGTCGAGGAGCGCCGCTGCGGCTGGCGGGTAGAGCCCGACTCCGTCGCGGCGCTCGCCGCGGCGCTCGCTGCGGCGACCTCCATCTCCGACGCTGAGCGCGCCGAGATGGGCGCCCGCGGCCGCGAGCTCGCGGCGGAGCGGTTCTCCTGGCAGGGAGTGGCCAAGCGCATATCAGAGGCGATGGAGGGATCTGTAGTCGATGGGAAATTGTCCAACTGGACGCCGAAGTTGAGCGCCAGGAACGCGAGGCGGTCCTCGTAGGTGTGCCCGACGCGGCATTTTGCGTCGGTCTTCGTCACTGTGCGGGCGGACTAGTCCTGCCTCGGTCTCCTTGAGTACGCCTGCACGAGGTCGGCCCCCCCTCTTGTGCTCACTTCTGGAAATGGCGGATTCTACCATTTCCGTTCTCTTGTCGCACACCCCCTTGCGCGCTGGGGGGAGTTTTTGGTATACTACGCACTGTTTTGCAACCCTGCTCGGGTGGTGAAATTGGCAGACACGCATGCTTGAGGTGCATGTGGAGAGATCCTTGCGGGTTCGAGTCCCGCCCCGAGCACCACTTCAAAATGTATGCTGCACGTAATCGCCACGCCGATTGGGAATTTGGGCGACCTTTCGCCTCGTGCGCTTGACGCGCTCAGGTCCGCGCGGGCCATCGCCTGCGAGGACACCCGCCGCACCTGGCAGCTGCTTTCGCATTTCGGCGTACCGCGTCCGGCGGAGATGTTCTCCTACCGCCAGGGCAACGAGGAGCGCGTCGAGGGGAGGGTGCTGGATCTGCTCCGTGACGGTGCCGAAGTCGCGCTCTGCTCCGACGGCGGCTACCCCGGAGTGTCCGATCCAGGCTACCGGCTCCTGCGCGCTTGCGCGCGCGAGGGTCTCGCCTACGAGGTTGTCCCCGGTGCCTGCGCGGTGGAAGTGGCGCTCCTCATGAGCGCGCTGCCGACCTCCTCCTACACCTTCCGCGGATTTCCGCCGCGCGGACCCGGCGCGCTGCGCAACTGGTTTGCCGAGGACGCCGCGAGCGAGCATACGCTCGTCCTCTACGAGTCGCCCTACCGCGTCGCCGCGACGCTCGCGGCGGCGCTGGAGGTGCTTGGCGACCGCGAGGCCGCGGTCTGCGCCGAGCTCACCAAGCTGCACGAGCGCGTCTCGCGCGGCTACCTCTCCGACCTCGTGAAGGAGTTCGCCGGGGCGAAGGCGAAGGGCGAGATCGCGGTGGTGATCGCCGGCGCCAACCCCAAGTTCCGCCGCTCTTCGTCCGAAAATATGGTATAATCTACGCTGATGACGTATAAGTACCTATACCAGGACAAGCAAAACCGCAACTGCGAGGGCGAGATCAAGGCGTGGGACCGCAACGACGCCTACCTGCAGCTCCGCAAGCAGGGAATCCGCCCCTACCGCGTCATCGGCGACGATCCGCTCAACTGGCGGCCGTGGGCCATAGCGGCCGGCTACGCGGTGCTGCTCGCGCTCGTCTTCGTGCTGGCCGCGATGCTTGCCGGCCGCGCGCATCCGTCCGCCCCGCCCGCGCCGCCGCTTTCGGCCGACGAGGCCGCCGCCTTCCGCGCGCGCGCCGTCGACGCGGTGTACCGCGCGCCGGAGGCGTTTCGCTACAATGTCTGGAAGGGCGTCAACGCCCGTCTCGCCGAACGCGGGCTCGAGCCGCTGCCGCGGCCCGAGGGCCTGCGGGACGAGGAGCAGTTCCCGTGAGGCTGACGCGCAGGCACTTCGTCTCCGGCGTCGCCGCAGCCGCAGCCGCATGCGGGCTGGGCGCGACTGCGGGCTGCGATCAGCGTCCAGGCGGAGTTTCAGAACCAGAAACGAAGAAAGGAACAGGTATGCTCAAGGGAATAGATCCAGTGGTTTCCCCCGAACTCCTCAAGGCGCTGGCAGAGATGGGGCACGGGGACGAGATACTTTTCGCCGACGCCCACTTCCCCGGGCGCACGAATGCGCGCGAGCTCATCCGTGCCGACGGCCTCAGCGTCGACCGGGTGCTGAAGGGCGTCGCCCCGCTCATCGAGCTGGACAGCTACGCCACCCCGGTCATCATGACCGCGCCAGTGCCGGGCGACACGCTCGACCCCGACGTCGAGGCGCGCATCCGCAAGGCGCTCGGCTACAAGGGCGAGATCGAGTTCGTCACCCGCGACGAGCTTTACGCCCGCGCCAAGCGCGCCTTCGCGGTCGTCCAGACCGGCGAGACGGCGAAGTACGGCAACGTCTTCGTCAAGAAGGGCGTCACCCCGGTAGGCTGAGGATGGGCGTCCTCGCATTGCAGGGCTTCGTGGACGTGCACGTCCACTTCCGCGACCCGGGAACGCCGGCGGCCGAGACGACCGCGACCGGGCTCGCCGCCGCCGCGCGCGGCGGATTCGCCGCTGTCGTCACCATGCCCAATACCTCGCCGGCGTGCGATTCCGCCGAGGTCATCCGTCATCAGCTTGAGATGCGCGCCGCGCTGGGCGACGGCGCCCCGCTTCTGTTTCCATCCGCCTGCATAACCAAGGGACGGCTCGGCGGCGAGGTGGCGGACCTCGAGGCGCTCGCCGAGGCCGGAGCCGCGTTCTTCACCGACGACGGTTCGTATGTGTGCGACGACGCGCTGATGGAAGAGGCGATGCGCCGCGCCGCCGCGCTCGGGCTCGTCGTCTGCGAGCACGCGCTCGATCCGCGCATCGTGGCGGGCGGCGTCATCAGGGACTGTCCCCTTGCCCGGCGGCTGGGGCTCAAGGTGATTCCCGCCGAGGCCGAGTCCGCGGCGATAAGCCGCGACATTTCGCTCTGCCGCGAGACCGGCTGCCGCCTCCACATCCAGCACATCTCCACTGCCGTGGGCGTGGCGTTGGTGCGCGCCGCCCAGCGCGAAGGCCTGCCGGTCACCGCCGAGGCTACCCCGCACCACCTCGTCTTCGCCTGTGACGAGCTCGAGGCGGACGACGTGAACTTCAAGATGGCGCCGCCGCTCGGAAACCGGGAGGACCGCGCCGAGCTGCGCAAGGCGGTGAAGGAAGGCGCGCTCATGTTCGCGACCGACCACGCCCCGCACACCGCCGAGGCCAAGGCCGGCGGGTTCGCCCGGGCGGCGAACGGAATCATCGGGCTCGAGACGGCGGCGGCCGCAACCTACGCGGTGATGGTGGAGGGTGAGGGAATGGCGGTCGACGCCTGGGCCCGCGCCTGGCACGGCCTGCCGCTTTCGCTGCTGCCGCGGCGCCTTTCGGAGCAGGTAACTGCCCAGAGCCGGTTTGAAGTCGGTCCGCTGCGCCCGGTCGACATCTCCGGCTTTGCCTCGCGCTCTCGTAACTGCCCCTGGAACGGCATGGAATTTGCGCTCAATCCGTTGGAGCTCTGAGGCCGGGCCTGCGTCAATCCCGTGCCGCGTGCCACTCCTGCAGCGAGCGCGGCGGCATGCCTGTCGACGAGGCCGTTGCCGCCATTCCGCGTACCGCCTCGGCGAAACCGGCGAGCGTCGTCGTCACCGGGACCCCCGCGAGCGTAGCTGCCGTGCGTATCTTAACGCTGTCATGTGCGGCGCTCTCCCCATCCTCGCGCGTGTTGACGATCCACTTCACCTTGCCGCGACGGATGAGGTCGAGCGTGTTGGGGCTGCCAAGCGGAATCTTGTAGAGGGCGTTCGACTCGATGCCTGCCTTCCAGAGCGCCGTTGAGGTGCCGCGTGTCGCCCATATCTCGTAGCCAAGCTTGTCCAGCGTCTTGGCGAGCTCAACGACCTCGGCCTTGTCTTCGTTGCGGATGCAAAGGACGATCCCGCCCTGGCCCGGGAGCGGCAGGGGGCTGCCGGCCGCAATCTGGCTCTTGTAGTAGGCCGTTGCCGCGTCTGCGCCGAACGCCATGACCTCGCCGGTCGACTTCATTTCCGGCGTCAGCGTGATGTCCGCGCCGGGGAACTTGACGAACGGGAACACCGCCTCCTTGGCGCAGAAGTAGGACGAAGGTCGAATGCTGCCGCCAACGACATCGGCCAGCTTCTCCCCGGCCATGCATCTTGCCGCGGCACCGGCGAGCGACCAGCCGACCGCTTTCGAGACGAAGGGGACAGTGCGCGAAGCCCGTGGATTCACTTCGATCATCCACACCTCGCCGTCCTTGACGGCGAGCTGGATGTTCATGAGTCCGCAGACGTTGAGTCTTGCCGCGAAGGTGCGCGCGATGTGCTCGACTTCGGCGATCGTCTCCGCCGTGAGCGATACCGGCGGCGTTACCGCGGCGGCGTCGCCGGAATGGCAGCCCGCCGCCTCGATGTGCTCGAGGATCGCGCCGACGACGCAGGTCTTTCCGTCCGCGACGCAGTCCACGTCGAGTTCGATTGCGTGCGTCAGGAACTTGTCGATGAGGATGGGGGCTCCCTCGGAGATCTTGACTGCCTCCTCGACGTATTCCCGGAGCCGGTCCTCGTGGTAGACGATCGCCATGCCGCGTCCGCCGAGGACGAACGACGGGCGCACGAGGACGGGATAGCCGATCTCCCCGGCGATCTTCAGGGCGTCGTCGACGGAGTGGGCGATTCCGCTCGGCGGCTGCTTCACGCCCACCTCGTTGACGAGGGCACGGAAGAAGTCGCGGTCCTCGGCGAGCGCGATGTCGTGGGGCGACGTTCCGAGGACGTTCACGCCGGCGGCCGCGAGGCGTTCGGCGAGGTTGAGCGGGGTCTGGCCGCCGAACTGGACGATTGCGCCGTCGCACCGTTCGCGCTCGTAGACCTCCATAACGTCCTCGAAGGTGAGGGGCTCGAAGTAGAGTTTGTCGGAGGTGTCGTAGTCGGTCGAGACGGTCTCGGGGTTGGAGTTCACCATCACCACCTCGATGCCCATCTTGCGGAGCGCGAACGCCGCGTGGCAGCAGCACCAGTCGAATTCGATGCCCTGGCCGATTCGGTTCGGTCCGCCGCCCAGGACCATGATCTTGCGGGGGGAGGACTTCGGACCTGCGACTTCAGACTTCGGTGATTTTAATCTCAGGGCATCTGCCGTCGCAAGTCCCGAAGGCCGAAGGCCGAAGTCCGAAGTCGAATAGTAGCTGTAGTAATACGGTGCCTTCGCGGCGAATTCGCCGGCGCAGGTGTCGACTTCGCCGTACTCGGGTCGAATGCCGAGCGAGAGGCGGGTTTTCCGCACCGCATCCTCGTCGGTGCCGGATGTCGCGGCAATGTCCTTGTCGCTGAAGCCAAACACCTTCGCCTGGCGCAAGAGGTCGGGGTTGTGCGGATTGTGACTTAAAAACTTCCTGAATTCCTCGATTTCCCCGAGCTCGCGCCTGAACCACGGGTCGAACTTCTCTGCGTCGTGTCCGGAGAGCGGCGCCTCCAGCGAGCGGATGGCCTTGAGGTACGCCTGCTTGAAGGTGCGGCCGATCGCCATTGCCTCGCCGACGGACTTCATCTGCGTGCCGAGCCGCCTGTCCGCGCCGGGAAACTTCTCGAAGGTGAAGCGCGGCACCTTGACGACCACGTAGTCAAGCGCCGGCTCGAAGCAGGCGGGCGTCGCCTGCGTGATGTCATTCTTCAGCTCGTCGAGCGTGTAGCCGATCGCGAGAAGGGCGGCGATCTTCGCGATCGGGAAGCCAGTCGCCTTCGACGCGAGCGCGGACGAGCGCGAGACGCGAGGATTCATTTCGATGATGACGCGCCGTCCCGTCTCGGGGTTCACCGCCCACTGCACGTTCGAGCCGCCGGTCTCGATGCCGATCTTCTCGAGGACGCGGATGGAGTCGTCGCGCATCGACTGGTATTCCCTGTCGGTCAGCGTCTGGATTGGCGCGACGGTGATGGAGTCGCCGGTATGCACGCCCATCGGGTCCAAATTCTCGATGGAGCAGACGATGACGGCGTTCCCCGCCTTGTCGCGCATCACCTCCATCTCGAATTCCTTCCAGCCGACGAGCGACTCCTCGATGAGCACCTCGTGGTTGAGCGACGCCTCGAGTCCGCGTGAGACGATTTCGTCGAACTCGTCCGCATCGTGCGCGATGCCGCCGCCGGTGCCGCCGAGCGTGAAGCCCGGGCGGATGATGAGCGGCCACGAGCCGATATCCGCCGCGATCCGCTGCGCCTCCTCCGGCGAATGGGCGCTCCCCGACTTAGGCATGTCGAGCCCGAGCTCCGACATGGCGGCCTTGAAGAGGTTGCGGTCCTCTGCACGCGCGATGGCATCGGCGTTCGCGCCGATCATCTCGACTCCGCATTCCGCGAGGACGCCCGACTTTGCAAGCCCGGTCGCCACGTTGAGCGCGGTCTGCCCGCCGAGCGTCGGAAGGAGAGCGTCCGGGCGCTCCTTGCGGATGATTGCGGCGACCGAATCGACCGTCAGCGGCTCGATGTACGTCGCCTCGGCCATCTCGGGGTCGGTCATCACCGTCGCGGGGTTGGAGTTCGCGAGGACGATTTCGTATCCTTCGCGCCGCAGCGCCTTCACGGCCTGCACGCCCGAGTAGTCGAACTCGCAGCCCTGTCCGATCACGATCGGCCCTGAGCCGATGATCAGGATCTTCCTCAGGTCCGTGCGCTTCATTTTACCTTCTTCCCCCTCAATGCCGCCGAGACTAGGCCGAGGAAGAGCGGGTGCGGTGCGGTCGGGCGGCTCTTGAACTCGGGATGGAACTGGCTGGCGATGAAGTACGGGTGCTTTGTCTGCGGAAGCTCCACGATCTCCACCAGCTCGCCGTTGGGCGAAAGCCCGCTCACCATAAGCCCGGCCGCCTCAAGCTCCATTCGCGGCTCGCTGTCGTAGGCGAGCTCGTAGCGGTGGCGGTGCCGCTCGGAGATAACCGGCGTGTTCTTGGCCGCAAAGGACGCAGAGTCCGCAAAGGCCTTGCGCTCTTTGCGTTCTTTGTGGCTATAGAGTTTAGCTGCCTGCGAGCCGTTCTTGAGAACGCACGGATACGCCCCGAGTCGCATGGTGCCGCCTTTCTGGGTGACGCCGCGCTGCTCCTCCATGAGGTCGATCACCGGATGCGCGGTCGTTTCGTCGAACTCGGTTGAGTTGGCGTCCTTCCAGCCAAGGACGTCGCGGGCATACTCGATGACGGTGCATTGCATACCGAGGCAGATGCCGAGGAACGGAATCTTCTTCTCCCGCGCGTACTTGATTGCCGCGATCTTGCCTTCAACGCCTCTTGATCCAAAGCCTCCCGGAACCAGAATGCCGTCGACCTTTTTTAGTTCACACAAAGGCACGGAGGCACAGGGAGATTTTTTATCTTCGTGTCTCTTTGTCTCTGTGTGAGGATTAATCAAATCTTCGGCTTCGATCGGCACGACCTCTACCTTGCAGTCGTTCGCCATGCCGGCGTGTTGCAGCGCCTCGTGGACCGACTTGTAGGCGTCACGGATGGCGATGTACTTGCCCACGAGCGCGATTCGGCAGTGCCGCTTCGGCTGCGTGGCCTTCCTGACGAGCGTGTCCCAGACGCTGTGCTTCACCGGCCAGATGTCGAGGTGGAGCTGGCGGAGCACCTGTTCGTCGAGTCCCTGCTTGCGCAGTTCGCGCGGAACGGCGTAGACCGAGTCCGTCACGTCCTGCTCCTCGATTACGCACTCCCGCCTGACGTTGCAGAACATGGCGAGCTTCGCGCGGTGCTCCTCGGGTATCGGCATTTCGGTGCGGCAGACGAGGATGTCGGGGATGATGCCGATGTTGCGGAGCTGCCCTACGGAGTGCTGCGACGGCTTGGTCTTGAGCTCGCCTGCCGCCTTCAGGTAGGGAACGAGCGTCAGGTGCACGAAGCAGGTGTTCTCGACGCCTTCCTCGAAGCGGAACTGCCGCGCGGCCTCGAGGAAGGGGAGCGACTCGATGTCGCCGGAGACGCCGCCGATCTCGCAGAGGACGATGTCGCAGTCGTGCTTGCCGGCGTCGTGGATCGCCGCCTTGATCTCGTCGGTGATGTGAGGGATGACCTGCACCGTCCCGCCGAGGTATCCGCCCGCGCGTTCGCGCGCGAGGACGGCGGAGTAGATGCGGCCGGAGGTGTAGTTGGACGCCTTGGTGCAGGTCACGCCGGCGAAACGCTCGTAGTGCCCGAGGTCGAGGTCGGTCTCCGCGCCGTCGTCCGTCACGAACACCTCGCCGTGCTGGTAGGGCGACATCGTGCCGGGGTCGACGTTGAGATAGGGGTCGAGCTTCTGCATGAAGACCTTGTAGCCGCGCGACTTCAGGAGCAGCGCAAGCGAGGCCGAGGTGATTCCCTTGCCGAGGGAGCTCACCACTCCGCCGGTGATGAATACGTATTTGACTTGTTTTTTCATGATTTTTTTAGCCACAAAGTTCACAAGAATCACAAATGGCCACTTCCAGCCTTTGTGTCCTTCGTGTTCTTTGAGGCGAAGATTAGTTTCCGGAATTCGTCGAAGAGATACGTGGAGGCGTGCGGACCGGGACAGGACTCGGGGTGGTACTGCACCGAAAACGCCGGAAGCGTCTTGTGGCGGACACCCTCTATCGACCCGTCGTTGAGGTTTATGTGGGTGACTTCAAGGCAGCTGGGGATCGACTCGGGGACGACGGCGAAGTTGTGGTTCTGGCTGGTGATTTCCGCCCTGCCCGTCGCCAGGTTCTTAACCGGGTGGTTGCAGCCGTGGTGGCCGAACTTGAGCCTGCCCATCTTCGCGCCGCAGGCAAGCGAGAGCAGCTGATGTCCCAGGCAAATGCCCATCAAGGGAGTTTTCCCCGTTTCCAGCAGCTTCTTGATGTTCTCGATGGCGTAGGTAACCGCCGCGGGGTCGGCGGGACCGTTGGAGAGGAAGACGCCGTCGGGCTTCATTGCCAGCACGTCCTCCGCGGTCGTCTTCGCGGGAACGACCGTGACCTTCGCCCATGATGCCAGCGAGCGGAGAATGTTGGTCTTCACGCCGAAGTCATAGCAAACTACGTGGGGCAAGGACTTAAGACTTAAGACTTCAGACTTCCGTTTTCGGAGTCCGAAGTCCGAGGTCCGAAGTCTAAACTCGTAACTCTTCTCGCAAGTCACTTTTGCCGCGTAGTCTTGGCCGTCGAGGCCTTCCCACTCACAAGCCCTCGCAATCGCCGACGATTCCGGAATTTCCGGATCTATCACCCGCAAGTACGCCTTCCGGTTGCCGTGCTCACGGATGTGCAGCGTCAGCGCGCGGGTGTCCACGCCGTAGATTCCCGGCACGCCGTTCTCCTTCAGGTAGTCGTCCAGGCTCTTTTCGCTGCGCCAGTTGCTGGGCTCGGTGAGGTCGCCGATTACGAGGCCCGACAGAAAAAGCCCCCGGGACTCGACGTCCTCGGGGTTGATTCCGTAGTTGCCGACTTCGGCGGTGGTGAGGGTGACGAACTGCGCGGCGTAGGAGGGGTCGGTAAGAATCTCCTGGTAGCCGCTCATTCCGGTGTTGAAGACGACCTCGCCGAGCGCATCCTTTTCCGCGCCGAATGCGACGCCGTGAAACACGGTTCCGTCGTCAAGCGCGAGGTACGCCTTGCGCTCCCGTTCTTTTTTCCATTTCTCCAGCAAAGCAGCATTCATATCTTCGTTGTTCCGTTTTCTAAACACCTGAATCCAGGTCGACCTGTTCCTGGTGTTCAATACGACCTTTCGTTTCGGTGCGCCAGGTAGTTTTCGATCGCCTGGTGCAGAACCTTGTAGCCGCCGGGCGTCGGGTAGTCGCCGGTGAAGTACCAGTCGCCGGATGAGCCGGGGCAGGCGGCGTGAAGGGCGTCGATCGCCTGGTAGGCGACCTTGACTTCGGCCTTCATTCCAGGCGGGGTCAGCAGTCGTGCGATTTCGGCGGAGTGCTGCTCGTCCGCGAAGCGCGCGTACAGTTCCGGGAGGGTCGCGCCGGCCGCGACCGCCTGAGCGAGCGCGTTCCTGCCGCCCAGCAGGTTGACGAGCGCCTTGAAGGCAACGAGTTCGCCAAGGGTGGACATGTCGATGCCGTAGCAGTCTGGATAGCGGATCGGCGGCGCGGAAGACGCGATGACGATCCGCTTCGGGCCCAGCCGGTCGAGCATCGGCAGGATGGCGTTCTTCATCGTGTTGCCGCGGACAATCGAATCGTCGAGCACGACCAGCGTGTCGTCCTTCTTCACCAGTCCATAGGTGACGTCGTAGACGTGCTTGTAGAACTCGCGCCGCGCCGCCGCGTCGGCGATGAAGGTGCGGAACTTCGCATCCTTGACGGCGACCTCGCCGAAGCGCACGGTCCCGCATTCAGCAAAAAGCCTCTCCAGCATTCCGTGGAACGCAATTCGGGCGGAGTTAGGGATGTAGGAGAAGAAGACGTCGTCGAGCGGGGCGTTCGCCGCCTGCAGCACCTGTGGGACGAGCGCCGCGCCGAGCGCCTTGCGCTCGCGGTGGATCGCGGCGTCGTTGGCGCGCGAGAAGTAGATGCGCTCGAAGACGCAGGGGCGGGGCTCGCCGGGCGGACACGCTTCGACCATCTCCACATCGCCGAAGGGCGAGACGACAAGCGCCTTGCCGGGAGGAATCTCCTTTACGGCGTCTGGCGGCACGTCGAAAGCCGCCTGTATTGCGGGGCGTTCGCTTGCGACAGCCACAAAGTCGTCGTTCAGGAGGTAGAAGCCCGGGCGTATGCCGTGAGGGTCTCGCGTGGCGAATGCCCAGCCGTCGCCGGTCGCGCCGCAAAGCGTCCAGGCGCCGTCGGCGTTGGCAAGCGCCTTTGCGATGGCGGACGCGAGGGAGCGCGTGTCCCCCAGCTCGTGCGCGATCATCTCGCAGATGAGGTAGCCGTCCGCCTTGCTGGTGGGAAACGCGCCCTTCCGGCGATGGGTCTCGAAGAGCTCGCTGGCGTTCGTGAGGTTGAAGTTCCCCGCGAGCAGGAGCGTCCGCGCAAGCTCGCTCGCCTCGTGGACAAAAGGATGGCAAAACGCCACTTCGTTCTTTCCGAAGGTGGCGTACCTGAGGTGGCCGAGGAAGATGCGCTCGTCCTGTGCGGATTCCCTTTTGCCGATCGCGCCGAGGATGTCTACGAGCGGCGTCGCCGAAGCCGATTTTGCGATCCAGTACGGCGGTTCTCCCGGATTGGGGTTGTTGGAGAGGATCGCAGCGCCGGCGCCGTCTTGCCCGCGGTTGTGCTGCTTCTCCATGAGGAGCGAGAGCTTCGTTCCCCCACGGTCGCCCGCGGCGACGGTGGCCTTTCTCAGGACCACCATCGCCACGGCGCATTCGTGCTTGACGTCGTCGGACATTTCCCTCAGTACAGGAACAGCATTTCGCGGTACTTGGGGAGCGGCCAGCGCTTGCCGTCGACTCGTTTCTCCATGGCGTCGACGGTCGTTCTCAGCGCCTGCATCGCGGCGATGATCACGCCGATGTCGTTGCCGCCGAGGGCTTCCTCGATGTCGTGGATTTCGAGCCGCAGCGCGTCCAGCCCAGCCCCGAGCTCGACCAGGGTCTCGCGCAGGGCGGCGGTGCCGGACGAAACGCCGACCTTCTCGGCCCGCGCGAAGGCGTCCGCCGTCTCGAGGTACTCGGCCTTGACCGCCGGGAACACCATCTCCGAGGCGATGTCGCGGGCGCAGGCGCCCTCGATGCGGATCTTCTTCGCATATTCCTCGAGGAAGATCTCGTGGCGGCTTTCCAGCTCGCGCCCGGTCATCACGCCGTACTTCGAGAACAGGACGGCGTTCTCCTTCTTCGCGAAAGCGGCGAGTGCGGACGGGGTGTCCGGGGTGTTGGGGAGTCCGCGCCTGGCGGCCTCCTCGGGCCACTCGGCCTCGTAGCCGTTGCCGTTGAAGATGACGCGCTTGTGGACCTTGAGCGAGGCCTGGAGGATTTTCTGCAGCGCGTTGTGGAAGGCCGGCGTGTGCTCGCCGGGCTTCGCCTTGCCGGCGACCTTGGCCTTTTCGAGCTCGCCGGCAATGCGGTCGACGGCTTCGGCGACGATGGTGTTCAGCACCGTCATCGGGCCGGAGCAGCAGATGCTGGAGCCCGGAGCGCGGAACTCGAACTTGTTGCCGGTGAAGGCGAAGGGCGAGGTGCGGTTGCGGTCGGTGGCGTCCTTGGGGATCACCGGGAGGGTGTCGACGCCGATTTTCATCGCGCCGCCGCCCTTGGACTTCGCGCCGCCGCCGTTCTCCAGCCGGTCGAGGACTTCCGCGAGCTGGTCGCCGACGTAGATCGAGATGACTGCCGGCGGTGCCTCGTTCGCGCCGAGACGGTGGTCGTTGCCGGCACCGGCGACGGAGGCCCTCAGGAGGTCGGCGTGCTTGTCGACGGCTTCGATGACGGCGGTGAGCATCGTCAGGAACACGGCGTTCTCGTCCGGGTTGGTGCCGGGGTCGAGCAGGTTCCTGCCGCCGTAGGCGACCGACCAGTTGTTGTGCTTGCCAGAGCCGTTGACGCCGGCGAAGGGCTTTTCATGGAGGAGGCACTTGAAGCCGTGCTTTTCGGCGACGTTGCGGAGTGCGTCCATGATGAGCATGTTGTGGTCGCTCGCAAGGTTCAGCTCCTCGAACTGGGGCGCGAGCTCGAACTGCGCGGGCGCGACTTCGTTGTGGCGCGTTTTCGCGGGGATGCCGAGCTTCCAGAGCTCGCGCTCGACGTCGTTCATGAACGAGAGCACGCGGTCGGGGATCGTGCCGAAGTAGTGGTCCTCGAGCTGCTGGCCCTTGGCGGACGGCGCGCCGAAGAGGGTGCGGCCGGTGAGCACGAGGTCGGGGCGCCGCATCCAGTACTCCTTGTCGATGAGGAAGTACTCCTGCTCCGCGCCGAGCGTGCAGCCGGTGTGGGCCTCGCCGCGACCGAAGAGCTTCATAAGGCGCTTCAGCGACTTGTCGAGCGCCTGCATCGACCTGAGGAGCGGGGTCTTCTTGTCGAGCGACTCGCCGGTGTAGGCGCAGAAGGCGGTCGGGATGCAGAGCGTCGCGCCGTTCGAGTGGCGCTTGATGAAGGCGGGGCTCGTCGGGTCCCACGCCGTGTAGCCACGGGCCTCGAAGGTGGAGCGGATGCCGCCGGAGGGGAATGACGAGGCGTCGGGCTCGCCGACGATGAGGTTCTTGCCGCTGAAGAGCATGATCGGCTCGCCGTCCTTCAACTCCAGGAAGGAGTCGTGTTTCTCGGCGGTGGATCCGGTCATCGGCAGGAACCAGTGGGTGTAGTGGGTGGCGCCGCGGTCCATCGCCCAGTGGCGGATGCCGTGCGCGACTTCGTTTGCAATCGACGGATCGAGGGGCTTGCCTTCGCGTATCGTCGCCTGAAGCTTCTTCGCGGTATCCTTGCTGAGGTAGGTCTTGATTGCCTCTTCGCCGAATACGTCTTCGCCGAAGTGCGTGGCGTTCTTGGTCTCTTCCGTCATTTCGTTTTCCTTTCGATGTCGCCGCGTCACCATGGCGTGGCGAGCGAACGCGCATTCACAAGCACGATCCGTGCCAAAGCCGGAATGTCGCCGTATGCAGCCGATTTTTTACGCGCGGCGTTGGGTCTGCGCCGAAACGATTACGGAAATCGTAACCGTCGCCGGGCGGGCATCCCGCCCGCCTTGCCGCAACACGGATTACAAATCCCTAATTCTTCGCACAGGTAGGCCGTAGGAGGCGACCTTTGTCCACAGGGCCGGGATGGCGTCGCGCCATCCCGGCCCGTCCTGCATATTTTGACTTTTTTGCAGATTCCCCCTTGACTTTTGC
>SFPL01000075.1 GCA_004551905.1 Lentisphaeraceae bacterium | reverse complement strand
GATGCCTCCTTGCGTTTTTTTGCTTTGCAAGAAAGCATACAGCCAACGCCTGATTTTTTCAACCCCCAGCTGAAGCCCGCTCAACAGGCCAATCGCTCAAGGCAAAACCTCCCGGTGTTGCACTGGGAACTCGCGCGCGCGTCGCACCTAACGTTGTACGCCATTCCGAAAGGTGAGCGTCGTTAGACGCGAACAAATCTGTTTGTTAATTATCAGTGGCTGATCAGTGGCTGGGGACAGACCTCTCAAAGTTGAAAAGTTGAAAGGTTGAAAGGTTGAAAGGTTGAAAAGTTGAGTTGCCGCGAGCCACGAACGGCGAATATGGTATAATACGCAATCATGGTAACGGTAACGAAGACAGTCAGGTTTGACGCGGCGCATGTGCTCACCAACCACGCGGGGCTGTGCAGGAACCTGCACGGCCACACCTACCGCGTGGAAGTGTCGGTCGCCGGCGAGGCGGACGGCGGCGACGGCATGGTGATCGACTTCAAGGACCTGAAGTCCCTGCTCGCCGAGACGGTCTGCGCCCGCTTCGACCACGCCTTCATCTACAACACCGGCTCCGAGGCGGAGCGCGAGATCGCCGAGGTCGTCGCGCGCCACGGCATGCGCACCGCGGCGGTTCCGTTTCGCTCCACCGCCGAGAACCTGGCGCGGCACTTCTTCGGCGAGCTGAAGGCGCATCTGCGCGGGATCAAGTCGGTCAGGGTCTGGGAGACGACCGACAGCAGCGCCGAGTACAGCGAGTGAAGCGGCTCCTCGAGATCTTCTGGGAGTTCTTCCGCGTCTCGCTCTTCGTGGTTGGCGGCGGCTACGCCATCATCGCGGTCGCCGACGCGGCCTGCGCGCGGCGGAAGTGGACGCGCGAAGGGGAGCTCGTGGAGGCGCTGCCTGTCTTCCAGATGGTGCCAGGGCTCATCGCCGCGCATACCGCGGTCTATGTCGGACGCCGGCTCGCCGGCGTCGCTGGCGCGGCGGTCGGCGTCTTCGCGGTGGCGCTGCCGAGCGTCGCCATCTTCACCCTCGTCTCCGCCGGCTACGACGGCGCGCCGCTTGGCAACCCGTATGTCGTTTCGGCGTTCACCGGGCTTAGGGCCGCGCTTGTCGGTATCATCGCCGCGACGCTGGTGCGGGGCTGGCGGCGGAGCCTGCCCGACTTCAAGTCGCACGTCTACATGGTCCTCGCGCTGACCGCGCTCTTCCTCGGCGTGCCGGTCTGGCAGGTGGTGCTGGTGGCGGTGGCGGCGGGGCTCATGACGGCGCTCGCGCCGGCGCGGTCCGCGGAAGGCGGCGAGCGCCGCTTCCGGTCGTCGCTGGTGCCGTTTCTCCTCTTCCTCGAGTACGGGGCGCTCTGCTTCGGCGGCGGCTTCGTGCTGGTGCCGATGTACATGCAGGACTTCGTAGGCGCCTCCGCGCCGTTCCTCGGGATCGCCGAGGGCGAGTTCGCCGACCTCGTCGCGCTCACCCAGATGACGCCGGGTCCGATCGGCGTCAACGCCGCGACCTTCTTCGGCTACCGGCTGGCCGGCGTCGCGGGCGCGCTGGCCGCGTCCGCCGCGCTGCTGCTGCCCGGGTCGGTGCTCGCCTACCTCGCGTTCTCGTCGCTCGAGCGCTTCCGCTTCAGCCGCTTCGTCGCGGGCGTCCTTAACTGCGTCCGTCCGGTCTCGACGGCGCTGATGCTCTTCGCGCTCCTCGCCTTCGCCGGCACCTGCGTCTTCGGCGACGGCGGCCTCAACTTCGCCGCGGCCGCGATTGCGGTGGTGGTGGCTCTCATTATGACAACGAAAAAACCTAACCCCGTCCTGCTGATCGTCCTCTCCGCCTTCGTGGCGCTGGCCGTGAGGGCGGACGACGTGACCCTGGAGAAGTTCCCCGACGCCGACACCGTCGTCGTCGACGAGTGCGAGCGCGTGGAGTACCGCCCCGACGGCACCTACGACTCGGTGTCGTGGAGCAAGACCAAGATCCTCACCGAGTGCGGACGGCGCGAGGAGGGCGTGGTGTCGCTCTCCTACTCGAAGCGCTACGGCGAGGCGGCGATCGAGTACGTCGGCATCATCGGGCCCGACGGCGCCGAACGCGAGGTGGACGTC
Organism: Lentisphaeraceae bacterium; assembly: GCA_004551905.1. Classification (GTDB taxonomy): domain Bacteria; phylum Verrucomicrobiota; class Kiritimatiellia; order RFP12; family UBA1067; genus UBA1067. Next base: position 19,401 of record SFPL01000075.1, on the reverse strand, counting down.
TCCGCGACGATGAAGGAGACGACCGACAACGACGCGATGGCGTCCAATATCTACGACCCGCTCGACCGCCGCATCGTCTGCACCGTGCCCGGGCTCGCGGTGGGCGATACCCTGCACGTACGCACGCGGCGGCGCGCCCTGAAGCCGCGCTGCGAGGGGATGTGGTCGGACATCTCGGTGATGGAGTGGTCGCGGCCGATCCTTCGCTCGGTCTACGAGGTCGTCGCGCCGAAGGAGCGTCCGCTCCGGAAGGTGCTGGTGCGCCATCCGCTCGGGAACGTCGCGCGGAGCGAGCGGGCGCTCGAGGACGGCTCCACGCTCTACACCTTCGTCGCCACCAATTCGCCGCGCTGCTTCCCCGAGCCGGACATGCCGCCGCTCTACACCCAGGTGCAGAACGTCCGCGTCTCCACCGCCGCGGACTGGAGGGAGGTCTCGCGCTGGTACGCGGAGCTCTGCGCGCCGCACATCGCCAAGACCAACGCCGAGATGGCGGCCATGGTCGATGGCTTCCGCGCCGAGTGCGGCGGCGACCGCCAGGCGCTGATGCGCCGCGTGTTCCGCTTCGTTTCGCAGGAGGTGCGCTACATGGGGCTGACGATGGAGGACACCTCGCCCGGCTACGCGCCGCACGACGTCGACATCACCTTCGACAACCGCTACGGCGTCTGCCGCGACAAGGCGGCGCTGCTGGTGGCGATGCTGCGCCTCGCCGGCTTCAGGGCGTTTCCGGTGCTCATCCACGTCGGCGCGAAGCTCGACCCGGAGGTGCCGCAGCCGTTCTTCAATCACGCGATCACCGCCGCCGAGGGCGAAGGGGTCTCCGGCTACGTGCTGATGGACCCGACCAACGAGAACACCGCGGACCTGCTGCCGGCCTACCTCGGCGACCGCAGCTACCTCGTCTGCCGCGCCGAAGGCGAGGGGCTCAAGACCACGCCGGTCGAGTCGCCGGAGCGGAACGGCGTGACCATCCGCTCGCGCGGCACGCTCGCGAAGGGCGGCTCGGTGTTCCTGGAGACCGAGATAAAGTGCAGCGGCATAAACGACACCGCCTACCGCGGCGCAATGGCGCGGCGCACCGGCGAGGACCGGACGCGGCTCGTCGAGCGGATGCTCTCGGCCGTCGCCCCCGGCGCCCAGCTCGTCAGCCTCACCATCACCCCGGCGGACATGCGCGACACCGAGACGCCGGTCTCCTTGCGGCTCGCGGCGACGTTCCCGGACTCGGTGCTCGAGGGCGAGACTATGGACGAGCTCAGGGTTCCGTTCGTCGGCGCGGCGTTCGGCGTGGCGAACTACCTGCTCGTCGACAACGTGACACTCGAGCGCCGCCGCTTCCCGCTTGTCCTCGACACCACTGCCGGCATCGACGAGCAGGTGGAGATCGACCTCGGCGGCAACCTCGGCCGCTGGCGCGGAAACGCCGCTGAGTCGTCCGCCGAGGTGCCCGGGCGCTTCCTGTTCCGCCGCGGTTCCGCGTTGACGAACGGCGTCCTCGTCGCCCGCCGCGTCGCGGCGCTGCCGGCCACCGAGATCTCGCCCGACGAGTACTTGCAGCTGCGCGGGGCGCTCAAGCGCACGGAGGCGATCGGGCGCGAGAACCCGGCCTTCGACCGCGACCAGGACGCGGACGCGCACGTCCGCTACTTGCTCGATTCTTCCGCGGCGTTCGTCCGCTCGCCGCGCGAGTGGACCGTCACCAACCGGGTGGTGAAGAAGATCCTCGACTACACCGGCAAGAAGCAGTCCGCCGAGCTGCGCTTCGACTTCAACCCCGCGGTCGAGGCGGTGGGGATCATGGAGGCGTCGGTGAGCAACCGCGACGGCCGGGTGTACTTCGCCTCCAAACGCGAGTCCAACACCATGGACGCGGGCTGGGCGGCGTCCGCCCCGCGCTACCCCGCCTCGAAGATCGTCGTCGTCAACCTGCCGTCGGTCGAGATCGGCAGCGTCGTCTCCTACACGGTGGTCCGCGCCGTCACCAACGCCCCCGCGCCGTTCTACGCCGTCAGGTACTTCGACTCGCGCTCGCCGCTCGACCGTCGCGTCGTGCAGGTGGACGGCTGGCGGCGCGAGGTCGTGTCCCCGCGCCGGCTCGCGCGGGAGCCGAACCAGCCCGACGATTCGATCTGGCGCGACTGCAGGATTTTTTCCGCCGGCGGGTTCGTTGACGTGCGCTCGGCCTTGTGTGCCGCCGCGGATACGGGCAAGGTCGACCCCAAGACGCTGCCCGGTCTGGACGGCGATCCTATAGACATGAAGGCGATTCGCGACTGGATGGCGATCAACGTCAAGGTGGCTGGACCGTCGCTCTACGAGGTGCCGGTCGAGATGCAGCTGACTCCGCCAGAGACGGTGCTGCGCGAGCGCTACGCCTCGCGGCTGGACTACGTGCGCACGCTCGCGGCGCTTTTGAAAGGGGCTGGCTACAAGGCGGACGTCGTGTTTGCCGCCGACAACGCGGGCGAGGGCGCTGCCGCGCGCCGCCGCGACATGGGGGAGAAGCCGAATGTGCGCGCCTTCTCCTACGCGCTCTGCCGTGTGACCGAGCGGATCGGCGGCTTCCTCTGGTTCGGCGGCGAGGAGCGCGTCACCTACATCGGCACCGAGAACCATTACGCGCCGCTGGGCCCGACCGCGTTCTTCGGTGCCGACTGCTACGACCCGGTCGCCGGACGTTTTGGAATCGTCACCGTGCCTTCGTCGGACTTCGTGCCATTCGTCCACGACCGCACCGTTTATACCATCGGCAAGACCGGCGCTGTCGACGTCGTTTCGGTGACGCAGACTTACGGTCCTGCCGTCGCCGCCTTCCGCCGCCGCTACGCCGAGCTGCTGCCCGAGGAGTTCCGGCGCCACTACCAGCGCATCCTGAGCGAACTCGCGCAGTCCGCCGTCGCCACCGGTCCGTTGCTCGCCGGCGTCACCAACTACCCGGCGCGGCTCGAGTTCACCTGCACCGTGCCGGACCTGGCGACGGTGAGCGGCGGGACGATCGAGCTGGAGATTCCGGGGCTGTCCAGCTCGGTGCCGGTAGTGGCCGGCAACGATCTTCGGCGCACGCCGTACGGCGTCGCCAACGGCGAAGGCGCGCTTTTCGAGGCGGTGGTGCGCTTCCCCGAGGGCTACACCGAAATCGAGCATCTGCCCGCGGCAATCGACTTCTCCGCCGTCGGGCCGGACGGCGACGGTCCGCACTGGATGAAGTGTGAGGTCGCGCACGATATCGTCGACGGGCGGCTTGAGGTGACAGTGAGTCGGGAAATCTTCCCGCGCCAGGACGAGATCTACCCGCCGTCGATGTTTGGGCTGTTCCGCGAGTGGAGCCGCCTTGCGACCGCGCGCGCCAACCGCACTATCGTCGTCCGCAAGCGGGAGGCGAAGTGAGGCCACGCCATCGGGAACGCCTTTCCGACGCGATTGCGGGGCGGATCCTCTACGAGGACCGCGACCTCGTCGTCATCGATAAGCCGGCGGGGATGCTGACCACGCACACGCGGCTCGAAGGGCGCGCCGCGCGCGAGGCGCAGCTCACCGCCGAGAACTGCCTCAACGACTATCTGCGCAAGGGGCAGGCGCGCAGCCGCCTTCGGGTGTGGCTCGTCCACCGCCTCGACCGCGAGACGAGCGGGGTGATGATGTTCGCGAAGTCGGAGGAGGTGGCGGAGCATTTTCGCGCCGACTGGGCGAAGCTTACCGAGAAGACGTATCTCGCGGACGTGGAAGGGGAGCTCGTCGAGGAGTCGGGTGAGTTCAGGAGTTTCCTCAAGGAGGACGCGGACGGCTACCGGGTGCGGTCGGTGAAGAAAGGGACGCCGGGCGCGAAGGAGGCAGTGACGAGGTGGCGGCGGCTTGGCGTCGGCAAGGGATTTACGCAGGTCGAGGCGACGCTGGTCTCGGGCCGCAAGAACCAGATCCGCGTCCATTTCGCGGAGGCGGGGCATCCGGTCGTCGGCGACGTCAAGTACGGCGCGGCGCGCGCCGACCGGCTCCATCTCCATTCCCGCCGCCTTGCGTTCGTCCACCCCCGCACCGGCAAGCGGATGGAGTTCGCGTCCTATGTAGATTAGCCGAGGGTCGGATTCGAACCGACGCGTCCTTGCGGATCCTGATTACAAATCAGGCGCAGTCAACCACTGTGCCACCCCGGCGTCTATGGATGTGTAGTATACCATATTCGCGGCGATTTTTGGTATAATACACTTTCAAAAATCGATTCAGAGGCTTCAGACATGTTCAAACCGGTTTCCAACAAGGTCAATTTCCCGAGAATGGAGGAAGGTGTCCTCCGTTTTTGGGCGGACGACGGCACCTTCGAAAAGTCCCTCGCGCGCAACCGCGGCAAGGAGCGCTACACCTTCTACGACGGGCCTCCGTTCGCAACCGGGCTGCCGCACTACGGACATCTCCTCGCCGGCACCATCAAGGACATCGTGCCGCGTTACCAGACGATGCGCGGCAAGTACGTCGAGCGCCGCTTCGGCTGGGACACCCACGGCCTGCCGATCGAGGCGCTGGCGCAGGAGGCGCTCGGCGTCGCCGGCGCGCCGGAGATCAAGAAGCTCGGCGTCGACAAGTTCAACGAGCAGTGCCGGTCGATGGTGCTCAAGTACGTCTCCGAGTGGCGCAAGACGGTGACTCGCATGGGCCGCTGGGTCGACTTCGACCACGACTACAAGACGATGGACTTCGGCTTCATGGAGTCGGTGTGGTGGGTGTTCAAGCAGCTCTGGGACCAGGGCCGCGTCTACCGCTCGCACCGCATCATGCCGTATTCCTGGAAGCTCTCGACTCCGCTATCCAACTTCGAGGCGGGCTCGAACTACAAGGATGTCCAAGATCCGACGGTTACGGTGAGGGTGAAGACGGTTCCGCAATCGATTACAATCGACAGCCTTCGGCAGTTGTCGACGACCGTCTACCTCCTCGTCTGGACCACGACGCCGTGGACGCTGCCCGAGAACCTCGCGATGTGCGTCGGCGCGGACATCGACTATGTGGTCGTCCGCGATTTGACTGACGACGCGCGGCCGATGTACGTGTTGGCGAAGGCGCGGCTTCCGCACATCTTCAAGAAGCCGGAGCAGTACGAGGTCGTCCACGAGCTGAAGGGCGCCGAGATGAAGGGCTGGGAGTACGAGCCGATCTTCCCGTACTTCGCCGACAAGAAGGCCGAGGGCGCGTTCCGCGTCCTGAACGACGACTACGTGACGACCGACGACGGCGTCGGCATCGTTCACATTGCGCCGGCGTACGGCGAGGACGACTTCCGCGTCTGCAAGGAGGCGGGGATGAACGCCTTCGTCGACCCGCTCGACGACGCCTGCGCGTTTACGGACGCGATCCCCGAGTACAAGGGCCGCTTCTGCAAGGACTGCGACAAGGACATCATCAAGGCGCTCAAGGCGGCGGGCAAGCTCGTCCACCAGGCGACGATCGTTCACTCGTATCCGTTCTGCGACCGCACCGACACGCCCCTCATCTACCGCGCGATCGACGCGTGGTATGTGCGGGTGGAGGACCTCCACGAGCGCCTGGCGAAGAACAACGCCGGTGTCCACTGGACGCCCGACTACGTGGGCGAGAAGCGCTTCGGCAACTGGCTTGAGGAGGCGCGCGACTGGAACATCAGCCGCAACCGCTTCTGGGGGAGCTGCATCCCCGTGTGGGTCAACGACGACGACCCCTCCGACATAATCTGCGTCGGATCCGCGAAGGAGCTGGAGGAGCTTTCGGGCGAGAAGGTGACCGACCTCCACAAGCACTTCATCGACAAGATCGTCATCAAGAAGGACGGCAAGACGTATCACCGCACGCCCGAGGTGCTCGACTGCTGGTTCGAGTCCGGCTCGATGCCCTATGCCCAGCAGCACTACATGGGAGAGGGGGAGGCCTCGCGGTTCTTTCCCGCCGACTTCATCGCCGAGGGTCTTGACCAGACTCGCGGGTGGTTCTACACGCTGATGGTGCTCGGCACCTGCCTCTTCGACAAGTCGCCGTACCGGAACGTAATCGTCAACGGGCTGGTGCTCGCCGAGGACGGCAAGAAGATGTCCAAGCGGCTCAAGAACTACCCCGACCCCGCGAAGATGCTCGACACCTACGGCGCGGACGCGATACGGCTCTACATGATCTACTCGCCGGTCGTGCGCGCCGAGAACCTCAAGTTCTCCGAGAACGGCGTCAAGCAGCTCATGCGCGACCTGCTGATCCCGTGGTGGAACGCGTATTCCTTCTTCGTGACCTACGCGAACGTCGACGGGTTTGCGGACACGGAGGTCGTCTATCCAGAGTCGCCGAACGTCCTCGACAAGTGGATCGTCTCTTCGATGGAGACCCTGATCGCCGACGTGACCGCGGCGATGGACGCGTATGACCTGCAGCGTTCGGTGAGGCCGTTCGTGAAGTTCGTCGAGGACCTCACCAATTGGTACATCCGCCGCTCGCGCCGCCGCTTCTGGAAGTCGCAGAACGACGGCGACAAGCTCTGCGCGTACCAGACGCTCCGCTACGTGCTCGTGCAGCTCGCCAAGGTCGCGGCGCCGTTCACGCCGTTCATCGCCGAGGAGATCTACCGGAATCTGAAGGGCGCGAACGACCCGGAGAGCGTCCATCTCTGCGACTTCCCGACCGCGAACACCGCCGCGCGCGACCTCGCGCTCGAGAAGCGCATGGCCGCCGTCCAGACGGTTGTCGAGCTGGGCCGCCGCCTCAGAGCGGACAACGACCTCAAGGTGCGCCAGCCGCTCAGCGCGATCCGCATCGCCGGCGCGGACGTGAAGGGGCTTGAGGACCTCATCATGGACGAGCTCAACGTGAAGCGCGTCGAATACGTCGCCGACGAGACCGAGCTCTGCGAGGTGAGCTACAAGGCGAACTTCAAGACGCTGGGCAAGAAGTGCGGCCCGAAGATGAAGGCCGTTGCAGCGGCGATCGCGGCGATGAAGGGCTTTGCGGGCGCGGCGACCGTGGAGGGCGTCGAGATCGCCGCCGATGACGTCCTGGTCACCCGCGCGCCGAAGGCGGGGCTGGTGGTTGCGTCCGAGGGCGCGACGGTGGTCGGCATCGAGACGGCGCTCACCCCTGAACTGGTGGCCGAGGGCCTGGTGCGCGAGTTCGTCAGCCACGTCCAGGCGATGCGCAAGGAGGCGGACTTCGAGGTCACGCAGCGCATCCACGTCAAGGTTGACTGCGGCGACGAGCTTAAGGCCGCCATCGAGGCGTACTGCGACTACGTCAAGAACGAGATCCTCGCGGTGGAGCTCGGCTTCGGCGGCGCCGGCGGCGCGGCGGAGGTGGAGCTCAACGGCCGCGCGGCGAAGATCGCGGTGGAGAGGGCGTAGGAAGATGTCGGCGGCGGCTGAGGCGAGGATCAGGGCGGCGACGCTCAAGGACGCGGAGACAATCTACGCGCTCATCCGGCGCAACTCCGACCAGCTGGTGCCGCGGTCGCTCGGCAGCGTCGTCGAGTCCATCGACCGGTTCTTCGTGGCCGAGGCGGAGGGCGAGACGGTCGGCTGCGCGAGCTACCAGATCCATCCCGAGATCGGCGAGGCCGAGGCCGCCGCGGTGGAGATCGTGTCGCTGGCGGTGAAGTCGATATTCCGCCGCCGCGGCATCGGGCGTCTGCTCGTGAAGGCGGCGATGGAGCGCATCGCCGCGCTTCGCCCCCGCGAGATCGTGGTGCTCACCTTCGCGCCTGAGTTCTTCGGCTCGCTGGGGTTCCAGGAGATCCCCAAGAACAAGATCATGCACAAGCTTTACACTGGGTGCATCAACTGCACTAAACACGGCAACCCGTATACCTGTCCCGAAATCGCGATGGAGTACTCGGGGAACAAAAAGGAGGAAGGAAAATGAGACCTGTCGTATTCATCATCCGCGACGGCTGGGGCGTCAACCCCCGCACGGACGGAAACTCCGTGTACGGCGCCAAGACGCCGGTCATCGACCAGATTCGCGCGCGCTATCCGCACTGTCTCCTTGACTGCTGCGGCGAGGCGGTCGGTCTCCCCGACGGCTACCAGGGCTCGTCGGAAGTCGGCCACCTCAACATGGGCGCGGGCCGGATCGTCGTCCAGGAGCTGAAGCGCATCGACGACGGGCTTTCCTCCGGCGAGCTCTTCAAGAGCCCGAAGTGGCAGAACCTCATCGCGAACTGGAAGAAGAACAACTCGCAGTTCCATTTCTTCGGGTTGCTCCAGGACGAAGGCGTCCACGCCCACCAGGAGCATCTCTTCAAGCTCATGAAGCGGGCGCGCCAGGAGTTCCCCGAAGGGCGTATCGTGGTGCATCCGTTCCTTGACGGACGCGACACGCCGCCGCGTTCGACCCTGGAGTACATCGCTCGCCTCAAGGCCGAGCTCGCCGCCGTCGGCAACGCGGTGATCGGCACCGCGATGGGCCGCTACTACGGCATGGACCGGGTGAAGAACTGGAAGCTCACCAGCGAGGCGTATGACTGCATCGTCGGCTGCAAAGGCAAAAGTGCCGCGACGATCGAGGAGGCGGTGAAGGCCGAGTACGAGAGCGGCAAGACGCCCGACGGCACGCCCATGACCGACGAGTACATCCCGTGCTACGTCATCCGCGGCTACGAGGGGATGAAGGACGGCGACGTCGTCATGCACACCAACTACCGCCAGGACCGCGCGATCCAGCTCACCCAGGCGTTCGTCTCAGACGACTACGCCGGCGAGCGCTGCGCGCGCCCGAAGGTGACGTTCCTCGGCTTCACGCGCTACTGGGACGAGTTTGAGGACTACCTGCTCGGCGCGATGGGCGCGGGCGGCGGCATGGACAACCTGCTCGGCGAAGTCGTCTCCAAGGCCGGCCTCAAGCAGCTGCGCCTCGCCGAGACACAGAAGTTTCGCCATGTGACGAGCTTCTTCAACGGCAAGTCCACGACGCCCTCTGAAGGCGAGGACCAGGTGGAGGTGAAGAGCCGCTTCGACCCTGCGACCTTCGCCTCGCACCCGGAGATGGACGCTTACAACGTCACCGACGAGCTCCTGAAGCGCCTGGAGAAGAACCCCTACGGCTTCATCGTGGTCAACTACGCGAACTGCGACATGGTCGGCCACACCGGCGACGAGAAGGCGGCGACGAAGGCGGTCGAGGTGACCGACGAGTGCATCGGGAAGATTCTTCCTCGCCTCCTCGAGCTCGACGCGCACGTCCTCATCTTTGCGGACCACGGCAACGCCGAGCAGATGGTCGACTACAAGTCGGGCCTCACCAAGACCTCGCACACCCTTAACCTCGTCGACTGCTTCTACGTGGCGAACGACGCCGCGGGCGTCAGGCTCACGCCGCTCGCGAAGCTCTCGGCCGTCGCGCCGACCGCGCTCCAGCTGCTGGGGCTGCCGGTGCCGGCGGAGATGACCACGCCATCGCTGCTCGCGGGCAAGGAGCCCTGGAGCAATACCGCGCTCAACGTCTGATGACAGCCGCCGCACTCATTCTTGCCGCGGTCATCGAGATCCAGATGACCAACGGAGTGTCCGTGGCCGACGCCTTCAACCAGGCGGCGGAGGCCCGGGCCTCGGACGAGCAGGCGGAGATCGTCGTCAACATCGATCTTTCGGGCAAGGCGCTCAACCGCTCGATCTTCGTCGACGGCGTGATGCAGCCGAAGGGGGCGGGCAAGCTCACCATCCGCGGCGTCGGCAAGAAGCGTCCGCGGTTCCTGGGCAGTCTGCCGGTCAGGGGCTGGAAGAAGGTGCGCGACAGGGTGAACGGACGCACCGACGTCTGGGAGGCCGACGTCTCTGCGTTCGAGCTCACCGGACAGCTTGACGCGCTGTTCATGGACGGCAAGATGCTGACGCTGGCGCGGTACCCGAACTTCGACCCCAAGGCGCCGTACGCCGGCGGCTGGGCGTACGTGCCGGGGCGCTGGATCAGCATGTACCAGTTTCCCGACCGGGAACCGTCCGGCAACCGCACCTGCATGAGGGTGGGCAAGAAGGACTGGCACAACTGGGCGGTGCCTTCGGAGGGGAGGATCGTCATCTACCCGCGCCAGCGCTACGGCAGCTCCTACGTCCGCATCGCCGACTTCGACCGCGAGGACCACGTCCTCCGGTTCGCCAGCAACCTCTGCGACGTGCCGCGTCCGGGCGACACCTACATCCTGAGCGGCTACCGCGAGGAGCTCGACGTGCCTGGCGAGTGGTGCCACGATCTCAAGAACGGGAAGATATACCTGATTCCCCCGGTCGGCAAGGACCCCAACCGCTGCCTCGTCACGCTCCCCACGATCGACTGCGTCTTCGAGTTCAACGGCGCGCACAATGTGGAGCTCCAGAACCTCGAGATCTGCGCCGCGCGGAAGGCGGTGAAGACCCAAGGCGGTTCGCAGATCGCCGTCATCGGCTGCTCGATCCACGACATCGTCGAGCGGGCGATCGAGTTCGAGTGGGGCGCGCGCCACCGGCTCGTCGACTCCGACGTCTACAACCTCGGCCTCGGCGCACTGCACATCACCGGCGGCAGTCCGCGCGACCTCAACGGCACGGTGATCGACAACTGCCACATCCACCACACCGGCAAGCTCGACCACAACGGGACGGCGATCTTCATCGAAGGCTATGGGGTGAAGGTCACGCACTGCCTGATGCACGACCTTCCGGGGTGGGCGATCTTCCACATGGGCGGGTTCCACGAGCTCACCGACAACCGCATCCACCACTACATGCTGGAGTCCGAGGACGGCGCGGCGATGTACACCTGCAGCTACTTCGGCGGGCTCTGCACCGTGATCGCCCGCAACTGGATCTCCCACGGCGTCGGCATCGCCAAGAGCGCGGGCTGGGGACCGCTCGCGTTCTTCCAGAACTGCCACGGGCTCTACTTCGACGCGAACCCGTCCGGGGGCCCCGGCGGCACCTACGTCTACGACAACGCCTTCTCGCACATCAGCGGGATGGGGCTCAAGCTCAACTCCAACCGCTGCATGACAATTACCAACAACGTCTTCTACAAGACCGGCAACCCCGGCCTCGGCCCATGGTCGTACGCGATCCAGTTCACCGGCGGCAAGTACGACGGAGCGAAGCACTCCGACACGGTCAGATCGTGGCAAAGCTTCCGCTCGCAGCGTCCCGACCTCGCGGGCCTGCCGTTCTTCGCCTGCAGCCCGGACAAGACGCCCGGCAACAACCACAGCTGGTCCAACCACCTCGAGCGGAATATCTGGTACTACCCCGACTGCCCCCGGCAGCAGCTGATCATCCACGGCGGGGTCGATTTCTCCTCGCACGTCATCGACTACAACCTCATCTGCCCCGGACGCGACGCCAAGGAGCCGATTGTGCAGCACCTCAACTGGAAAACGGACTGGCAGCAGAAACTAAAGCACGATGTCCATTCGATCGTCGTCGACAACATCAACTTCTTGGCGCCGGAGAAAGGTGACTTTACGGTGCGGAACCGTTCTGTGGTGAAGAAGCTAGGCCTCAATCCGCCGAACTTGAAGGACTGCGGGCTCTACATTACCAAGTTTCGCCCCAAGCTGCTGCCGGAGCCGGACGGCGCGGCGCGGCACCCGGAGTGGTTCAAGAACCCGGTGCACGTCAACCCAGAGCCAGACAAGCGCCCTCTTCCGACTTTCTCGCGATGAACATTTCAACAAACAACAACAGAAAGGAAACAATAATGAAACAAACATTAGTTGCGGCGATGTTCGCGGCGGTGGCGCTTTCGCTCGGCGCGGCGGACGGCCTGTTTAAAAAGGCGGTTCCGGTCTGGCTCGCCGAGCCGGAGGCGGTTGGCGACGTGCAGACCGTGCCGTTCGGCAAGTGGATCGGGCTTGACGAGACCGACACCACGCTCCGGATCGCGTCCGACCGGCCGGTCTTCGTGAGCTTCGAGTGGAAGATCGTCGGCTGGATTCCCGGCGACGGCAAGACCCATGACTTCCCGATCATCGGGGGCAGGGGAGCGCACGAGCTGAAGCTCGTCTGCGACGCGAAGGCGAAGTGGGTGGTGGCTGAGGTGTCCCGCGCGAACGGCGAGGTGCTGACCTATACTGGAGACCCGAAGAAGGCCGGCAACAAGACCTTCAATTCCTGGTTCTCGAAGCAGGTGCCGTCCGAGGAGGATCCTTCCAAGAAGGTGTCCAAGGGCGTGCCGCCGGCTGAAGTCGAGGCGACGCCGGGCCAGCTGGTGGAGGGCTTCGCGCCGAAGACTTCGCTCCTTCCGTTCAAGTGCGAGACCGGCCGCCGCTGGCTCTACCAGGTCGCGGCCGGGCAGAAGACGGCGTTCTCCTCCGGCGCCGAGGCGCGCGGCATTCCGTCCGCCTCGATCCGCTGCTGTAAGCCGGGAACGCTCGTCGTCACATGGGGCAAGAAGCCCGGCGAGTCGGCGAAGGTGGTGGCCACCAAGGAGGGCGGCTGCTCGTTCTTCCTCAACGAGCCGCAGGTCTTCGACAAGATCGTCTTCTCCGCAGAATCGGGCGAGTTCGAGCTCAGCGACGTCGGCTGCACTACGCTCATCGACTTCGACCTCGGCTGCTCCTCGCTCGCCACTAGCGACGCGAAGCTCAACGCCGAGTTCGCCAATGCCAGGATGATGAACGACCGCGCGCGGGTCGACGCGCTCTTCCGCAAGGCGCTGGGTCTCAAGTCGGTCGACAAGGTGGCGAAGGTTGTCACCATCGACCCGACGGTCGGGAACGGATTGACTTTCTGCGGCGCGAAGATCGGCGTCGGCGTGGACGAGGACGCCGTCCTCGACATCCGCTGGATGCGCGACGGCGGCGAGGGGCTCGCCACCGTTTCCAGCAAGATTCCTGACGGCTGGAAGCTCGTCAGGGACTTCGACATGCAGGCCGAGTGCCAGCGCCTGATCGACTCCGCCGTCGCCGACCAGCTCTCTCCCGGCGTGCAGTTCTGCGCCTACAAGGACGGCAAGTGCATCGTGAACGTGTTTGCGGGCAAGCTCACCAAAGCCCCCGACTCGCCGTCGGTCAAGGCCGATTCGCTCTTCCCGATCTTCTCGACCGAGAAGCCGCTCCTTTCCACTGCCTGCCACCGCGCCGTTGAGCGCGGACTGATGGACTACGACAAGCCGCTCTGCACCTGGTGGCCGGAGCTTGACGAGCGCGGGTTCTTCGCGAAGCTCTTCGACCTCGACTCCGACACCAAGAAGGAGCGTCTCACGCTCCGCGAGACGCTCAGCTACCGCACCTCGCTGCCCGGCGGCGCGCCAGGCGGGAAGGGCAATCCGGTGTGCGACCACCCGCTCAGCGACCGCGAATTGTGCGACTGGGACTTCGTCTGCAAGGTCGCTGCGGCGGACCGCCCGCACGGCGTCCCCGGCACGGTGCAGGCCTACCTTCCCTACGCTTACGCGTGGATGATCGGCCACCCGCTCGAGGTGGCGATGGGCAAGCCGCTCAACGACGTGCTCACCGAGGAGGTGCTCATCCCTGCGGGGATCGAGAAGGACTTCTACTTCGTCGTCCCGCGCAGCGAGTATTCGCGCGTCGCCGAGTACTACGACGGCGGCTTCTGCGAGACGATGAACAACGACTGGGCGCGCCAGGCGCTGCTTCCAAGCGCGTGGGGCGTTTCGTCGGCCGAGGCGCTCTGCAAGTTCTACAACCGCCTCTGCGGCTTCGACGGCAAGGAGCCCTTGATCAGGAAGGAGACGCTCGACGCTGCGCTCAAGCCCTGCCGCCACCCGTCCGACCCGCTCCCGAACGCCAAGTCGATGAAGCGTGACTGGTTCATGCTCTTCGGCATGGGCTACGGGCTCTGGGGCTCGGCGGAGCGCATGGACCGCGTGTTCGGCCACGGCGGCGCCGGCGGCTCCGAGGCGCTCGTCGACCGCGACAACAGGCTCATCGTCGCCTATACCTGCAACTCGTGCAAGAACTCGATCGTGCTCCGCGACAAGCTCTACGAGGTTGTCGGCATGCGCTGGCGCTACTGGAACGACAATGTCAACATCCAGGATCTCCAGATGGGCACTTCCGGCGGCGGCAACTACGGCGCCGGCATCACCTCGCACTGACGCAGGTTGACACCAAAGCAGCCTATTTGGTATACTACGCACCACTTGACCGAACGGCGAGGTAGCTCAGTCGGTAGAGCAAAGGACTCATAAGCCTTGGGTCGAGGGTTCGAACCCCTCCTTCGCCACCATTCGGTAGCAGTGGATTCCAGCGACATGGACGACTGGCTTGATCTCAACCCAGATCCCACGCACGTGAGGCGCGAGCGCGCGAAGGCGCGCGAGTTGCGTCAGACGGATTGGTGGCGGGCCCAGGTCGCGAAGGGCGTCTGCTATTACTGCGGCCGACAGGTCGGGGCTGAGAGTCTCACCCTCGACCATGTCGTGCCGGTGGCGCGCGGCGGTAGATCCACCCGCGGCAACTGTGTGCCGTGCTGCAAGGACTGCAACAACCGCAAGAAGGCGTACACCCCGGCCGAGCAGATTCTCGCGCGGCTGTTTCCCGAGGGGGCGGATGAACCTCTTTGAAGTGAGGGATCTCCATGTCCGCTACGGTTCGTTCGAGGCGGTGAAGGGGGTGTCGTTCGCGGTCGGCGCGGGCGAGATCTTCGGCATCGTCGGCGAGTCGGGGAGCGGCAAGTCCACCATTGCCAAGGTGCTGATGGAGCTGGAGCGCGCGGCTTCTGGTGAAGTAATCCTCAACGAGCCCGCGCCAGGCCGCCGGCTCTCCATGCAGATGATCTTCCAGGACGCGGTCGGCTCGCTCAACCCGCGCATGACCGTACGCACGGCGCTGGACGAGGTGCTGCGCACCGGCGTCTCGCGGCGGACGGCGGAGGAGCTCGTCGACCTCGTCGGCCTCAGTTCTGCGGTGCTTTCGCAGTATCCGCGCGAAATGAGCGGCGGGCAGTGCCAGCGGGTGTCGGTCGCCCGGGCGCTCGCGCGCGAGCCGGACGTACTCGTCGCCGACGAGCCGGTTTCCGCCCTTGACGTTTCGGTCCAGGCCCGCGTCCTCAACCTTCTCCGCGACCTCCGGCGCGACATGGGGCTCGCGATCATCCTCATCGCCCACGACCTCGCGGTGGTGAAGAACGTCTGCGACCGGGTGGCGGTGATGGAGCGCGGCAGATTCGTCGACCAGGGCGAAACTGCGGACGTCTTCGAGCGCCCCGAGAGCCCCTACACCCGCAGGCTGCTCGCCGCAGTGCCGCGGATTATGGTATAATTCACGTCATGATAATCTTGATAGCAGCTTTCGCCGCCGGGTGCGGCGGTTTCGCCGCGGCCCGCTGGGGCTTCGGCGCCGGAATCGGCTGGAGCGTGTTCTGGGGGGTTCTCTCCCTGGTGCTTGCCCAGTTCTCCCTCGGCTTCCTCGTCCAGCGCCGCGTGAAGGCGGTGATGAACGCAGTGCAGTCCATCCTGCTCGCCGGGCAGAAGCGCCTGCAGCAGAAGATGCAGCGCTGGCAGATGCGCCCGCCGGGCTCGGTGCAGGCCGCCCAGAAGGAGATCTTCGCGGACACCAAGGTGTTTGTACAGGAAGCGCTCGCCAAGGTGGACGAGCTCAACCGCTTCCGCTGGCTCGTCCCGATGATGGACCGCCAGATCGCCACCGCCAAGGTGCAGCTCGCCTGGATGGTCAAGGACTTCAAGACCGTCGACGCGCTGATGCCGAAGGTGCTGCTGGTGGACCCGATGATGACCGCGATCAAGATCGCGCGCCTCCACATGACCGGCGGCGACTTCAAGGAGATCGAGAATCTCTACCGCAAGGGCGTCGGGCGCGTGCGCTACAACGGCAACGTCCTCCTCGCCGCGGAGATGAGCTGGATCCAGATCAAGCGCGGCGACGCCGACGGCGCGTTCAAGACGCTCACCGAGGCGCTGAAGAAGAGCGACGACACGACGCTGAAGCGCAACCACGAGTGCCTGATGAACAACCGCGTCGGCCACTTCTCCAACTCCGGCCTCGGCGACCAGTGGTACTCGCTCCTCCTCGAGGAGCCGAAGGTCCATGTCCAGCGCCAGCGCAGCGTCTACCGCTGAGGCGGCAGGCGGCGAGCCCCGAAATCTGAGGGCATGAGCGATTTTCTGATGTCGTTGAAGGACGTGACGCTGGCGTTTGGCGGGCCAAGCGTGCTGGACGGAGTGTCGCTTTCGGTCTCGAAGGGGCTGCGCGCGGCGCTCACCGGGCGCAACGGCGAAGGCAAGTCGACCTTGATGAAGGTGATCGCCGGCGACCTCGAGCCCGACTCTGGCGAAATCGTCCGCGCCCCCGGGCTCAGGACGGTCTACGTCACGCAGGAGGTGCCGGCCGACCGTCCCGGCGACACCGCCTTCAACGCGCTTTCCGGCGGCCGTCGCCGCCGGAGCATCCTCGAGGCGGCGCTCCTGTCGCGCCCCGACCTGCTGCTCCTCGACGAGCCCACCAACCACCTCGACATGGAGACGATCGACTGGCTGGAGGGGATGCTGCGCCGCGCGCGCGACATGGCCGTGATCGTTGTCACGCACGATCGTCGCTTCCTGCGGCGCGTCGCGGCGAAGATCTTCGACCTCGACCGCGGCGAGCTTTCCGGCTGGGAATGCGACTATCCGACGTTCCTGAAGCGCAAGGCCGAGCTGCTGGCGGACGAGCAGGTCTACTGGGAGCGGAAGTCCCGGAAGCTCGCCCAGGAGGAGGCGTGGATCCGCCGCGGGGTGAAGGCGCGGACGACCCGCAACGAAGGGCGCGTCGCGGCGCTTTTGAAGCTGCGCGAGGAGTTCGCGGCGCGACGTGCCGCGGCGGGGACGGCTTCGATGCGGCTCGACACCGCGGCGCCGGGCGGCACGTGCGTACTGAAGGCGAAGAACCTCACCTTCGCCTATCCCGGTGCGGAGAAACCGGTGATCTCGGGCTTCACGGCCACGGTGCTGCGCGGCGAGCGGATCGGCATCCTTGGCGCGAACGGCGCGGGCAAGACGACGCTTCTCAACCTGCTGACCGGACGGCTCGCGCCGACGGCGGGCGATGTGGTGCGTGGGACGAACGTGGAGCTGTCGTTCTTCGACCAGCTGCGGAGCGAGATGCGTCCAGAGCTGACCGTCGGCGAGAACATCGCGTCCGATCGCGATGAGGTGATGGTGGGTGGAGTGAAGAAGCATGTCTACTCCTATCTCGCGGACTTCCTCTTCACGCCGGAGCGGGTGCGCACCCCTGTGAAGGCGCTTTCCGGCGGCGAGCGCGCGCGGCTGATGCTCGCGAAGCTGTTCCTGAAGCCGGCGAACCTGCTGGTGATGGACGAGCCCACCAACGACCTCGACGTGGAGACGCTGGAGCTTCTGGAGGAGCAGCTACTGGCGTATTCGGGGACGCTGTTGCTTGTCAGCCACGACCGCGAGTTCCTGAACAACGTGGTCACCTCGACCTTCGCGCTGGAAGGCGACGGCCAGGTGCGGCAGTATCCGGGCGGATACGACGACTACGTGCGCCAGCGCGCCGCCGCGCCAGGACGCAGCACGGAGCAGCGGACCGATGCGGCACGCGAGAAGCCGCCGCCGCGTCGGGACAATGGCGCCGCGCCGCGCGAGCGCAAGCTTTCGTACAACGAGCGGCGCGAGCTGGACGCGCTGCCGGGCAGGATCGACGCGCTGGAAGGGGAACTCAAGGAAATCCGCGAGGCGCTGGCGGACGGATCCGTCTACCGGACCGATCCTGCACGGGCGAAGTCGCTTTCCGAGCGTCTGCCGCTCGCCGAAGCCGAGCTCGAGGCGGCAGTCGACCGCTGGGCGGAACTGGCCGAACGCAGCGGGGAAATGCACTGATTCTGCTCATTTGAGCCAAGGAGAATTACGCAAGGTTGCGTAACGCAACAGTGCGTAATTTTGAGAACTTGGGGACAGACCCCTGCGATTTTTGGGGAGAGACCCCTGCGATTTTTTGACCATTCTAGGGGACTGTCCCCGTTACCCAGGCCTGATTCCAGTCTGGTCCAGGGTTTTTGTCGCCCTGCGAACCTTAATGGAACCTTAAGCGAATCTAAAGATGAATTTAGATTCCATTAAGGTTCCATTAAGGTTCGATTTTCCGGAATATGATATTATTCTCCTGTTCCGAAGGGGCATAGTCGCCGCGCACGGTGCGCGGCGGGTCCCGCCAGAACGCCAATGACGAAAGAGGAGAACACTCAATGGCAAGGAAAAACAGGGTAACGGTCCCGGATGGGATCTACCACGTCACCGCGCGCGTCGCGCACCGCGCGATGCTGCTGATGGACGAGCGCGTCAAGGACCGCATCTGCGGCTGGATCCGCGATGTCGCGCGCTTCAGCGGCGTCGAGGTCTACTCGTACTGCGTGATGGACAACCACCTCCACCTGCTCGTCCATGTCCCGCGTGTGCCCGAGCGCTACTGGCTCGCTCCCGGCGAGGAGCCGGCTGCCCACGCCTTCGGCATGCGCCCGCCGGAAATCCAGGTCCCGGTCTGGGCCTCCGGGGACAGTCCCCGCGCCACCGCACCATCTCCAGCCTCCGGGGACAGTCCCCGCGCGTCCCGCCCGCCGGTCGGCTTCACGCTTTCCGACGAAGAGATGGCCGAACGCCTCGCCTTCCTCCGCGGCCCCCGGGCGGCGAAGTCTGCAGCAGAGCGGTGGAGGCGGCTGCGCGCGTTGGGCTGCGGCCGCGCCGCCGACGAGGAGAAGGAGCGCCTCTGCCGGCGCATGTACAACCTCTCGCAGTTCGTGAAGACGCTCTCCGAGCGGATCGCCGTGCGCTACAACGAGGAGACCGGGCACTCCGGCTGCCTCTGGCAGGGGCGGTTCTACAGCGGCCTCGTGGAGGACTCCGCGGCGGTGCTGGCGGTGGTGGCCGGCTACATCGACTACAACCCCGTGAAGGCCGGCATCGCGTCGTCCCCGTCCACGTGGCGCTGGGGCAGCTTCGGCCTCGCCTGCACGGACCGGGGCGCGGACGGAGAGTCCGCGCGCGCCATGTACTCGAGGATGCTGGGCGTCCCGTGGCCGGAGGCGCGGCGGCGGATGGAGGCGGTGTTCGCTGACGAACTGCCGGACGGACTCGACGAGCGTACGCTCGCAGGTCTTGTCGAGAAGGAGCCTCGCGATGGAGATCATACCAGCGCGCGTTCGCGCGGGTCAACAGGCGGTGATTGCCGCAGGTCTCCCGAGGTTCGTGCCTCGCAGACGATACGTACGCGGCTTTGGATATTCCGCAGCGGGGCGTACATCGGCCGCTCCGCGGCGTTCGGCGAGCGGATCGTGAGCATGCTGCCCGCCCGGTTCCCGAGGCCGGGCTTCCGGTCGCTCAAGGTCTGCCGCGCGCTCGCCTGGGAGCTGCCGAGGGCGGCGTGACCAATCCCCGCTTCGCCTCCACCTGCTGACAAAACCGCGGCGGCGTCGGTTTGGGGTATATGCCCCGCATACGTCGTGACATATCGGACCCCGCGAG
>SFPL01000074.1 GCA_004551905.1 Lentisphaeraceae bacterium | reverse complement strand
TGCTACCTTTTCCTTGCGCTGACGCGCAATGGAACGAAAATCTTCACCCTTAGACATGGCACGAAAATTTCAGTCGAAATTTACAGTTGCTGTCCCCGTCAATTCGCGGGCCAATGGCGGGCGGAAAGGCATTGGCTGGAGACTTCTGCTTGTCGCGGCCATATTTCGATATGTGCGGAGTGACCCCGGCCCGCAAGGGCACGTATAATTATTTTAGGGGACAGTCCCACATTTCAGATTATATCAAAGTGATAAGTGGCTTGTAAACATTAGAATTTAGGTCAGACCTATTTTCTAATATTTGTAGAGTACAGTAATGAACAAAATAAAGCAGCAGTTATCTCCAAACATTAGAATTTAGGTCAGACCTATTTTCCAATGTTTGGGAATAGCCAAAGGCCTTTTCTTCGGTCTCGCTCAACAATCCCGCGTTTTTTCATCCGTGCGAGGATTATATATGCTGAACTGATCGAAACCCGCATATGCTCTGCCAACTGCGGCACATCCATTTCTGGGTTTGACTTCAACAGAGCCAGCGCCTCCTCTTCTCGCAGTTGCCTCTTCGGAGAGCGCCTATGTTCGGCATCCAGGTCAATTCTGGTCCGCACCAACGCTTTCTGCACCTCAGCAATGTGGGTCGCCCGTTGCGCTATCAACGCCTCGGTCGTCAGCGGATCTGCCGGCACCTCGTAGCCTGCGGCGCGCCTGTGCGCAATCTCTTCGGCTCTCCGGCGCTTCTCCTCCTCAAGCAAGGCAGACATCAGCTCTTCGTGTTGTAGCGCGATTTCGCCATCTGAACTATGGTCACCATAGACAAATCTCATGCCTGCCGTTGCCCTAGAATCGCCTTTCTTGAATGCAGAGTAGCTGCTCCAGGCATAGTCGTCAAATCGATCCACCGCTGCCGCGCGGATCGGGTTGAGATGAATGTAGGCGAGGCATTTCGCCATGTCGAATTCGCGTCTGATGACCACGCGGTCATAGTATCCTGAAATCCGCCGCGCTGTGACTATGCCGCCCAGGGTTCGGCACGGCGACCGTGCCGATCGACGTCAGCAGGTCGGGATGGACAGTCCGAACTTCTCCGCGATCAGGCGCTGCCCCTTGTTCATCTCCGTGTAGAGCTGTCCGTAGCGGTTCGCGTAGGTGACGCGGATGGCGACGCTCGCCGATGGCGGACGCAGCGCGGCGGCTCTTCGCCGTGTCGATGCGCTCGAAGAAGTCCGCCAACCACACAGACCGCCTCTCGAAGTACCTCGCCCGCTTTGGGCTCAAGTTCAAGTCGCTCCGCGCCTGACGCGTTCGGCCCTGCGGCTATGCAAGCGCCGCGGCGGCGAGGGCGGCGGGCGGCGGGGCGACGAAGGTGACGCGGCGGCGGGTCGCCGGGTGGAGAAACGAGAGCTCAACCGCGTGGAGCATCATCCGCGAGGGACGGGCGCGGAGGCGGCGGTCGGCTGCGGCATCGCCGTGCTCCGGGTCGCCGACGACAGGATGGCCGAGCGCCTTCGCGTGCAGCCGCACCTGATGGAGGCGGCCGGTCTCGATGTCGAAGCGGACGAGCGCAAGCGGCCCCGACCTGCCCAGCACCTCGTAGCGGCTCACCGCGCGCCGGCGGTCGCGCCCGACCGGCTGGTCGACCACGCCCTTCGCAGGACGAGGCGAGCCGTGGCAGACGGCAATATATGTCTTGCGGACGTCAAGGTGCGACTCGAACTGGCGGCGGAGCTCCAGGTACGCGGCCTGCGTCTTGGCGAGGACGACGACGCCGGAAGTGCCGCGGTCGAGTCGGTGGACGACGCCAGGACGCTCCTTCGACCCAACCGCAGCGGCGGACGGGCAATGCGCGACGAACTCGTCGGACAGCGCGCCGCCCTCGTGTCCTGGCGCCGGATGCACAATCTGCCCGGCGGGCTTGTGCGCCACGAGTATCGCCTCGTCCTCGTAGATGACGTTCATCGGATCATAAAATGTAATAGACCGAGCCTGGGTTCAGAAGCGCCCTCACCTCAACCGTTGCCGCGCCGGACAGGATCCCGTCGCCGTTTATCGCGCGCACCGAAAAACGATACTCCTCCTTCGGCGTGAGGCCAAACGGCAGACGGAAGGTTGCCGAACCCGCCGCGGCGGGAACAGCGCGCGTACCGACAAACGTCTCCCGGTCGGAGGACTTCCTTACGATCGACATGCTGTCGATAAGAACACGGCGCTTCGACTTGCTCGTGTAGTATCCGATCAACAGCGCAGAGCCTTGGTTGGTAATAGAAGAAAGATTGATTTCGTAGTCGGTGTAGTCTTCCCCAAGTGTTATGGTCTCCACTTGGTTGGTTGCGCCGGAAGAATCGACCGAGACGATCATCGTCTCGGCATTGTCCCCAGGATAGCGCTTAGCCCTGAGCCGCAGCACCATGTTGGAATAGTCGCTGATGCCATCGTAACGGAGAGCGCCAAGCGCCTTGCCGGTTCCGATCTGGCAGATGCCGCTCGTGTTGGTCGGCGCGTAAATGTTCACTCCCGAAAGAGCCGGGTCGATTCCCGAAAGCTTGTCGACCGACGGCACCGGGTTCTCCTTCCCGATGGCGTCGAAGTTGTCGAATCCGGTTTCAAGCAGCACCGTCTCGCCCGCGCCGCGATCGACGCGGTAGACGTCGACGCGGTTGGAGACGGTGTTTGCGCCGTTGACCCATCCCAGCACGAAGTAGTTCGCGTTCGTTCTCACGACCGCAATGCCGGTCGGCGCAAAAACAGGATCAGCGGTGACGACGAACATTTCGCCGATGCCCCAAACACCCGTGTTGCCACTCCCATCAAGGACGATGCGAAACTGAGAGAAGTCCGCATCCTGGCCAAACGACAGAAACTGGCTTTCGCACCTATTGGCCCGCGAACAGTTCGTGACAACGCCGATTTTGGCGCCAGCGAGATCGCGGACATAGAGGAATCGCGACGCCGTGTCGGTTGCAGAACAACGCAACGCAAAACCGATGCCGACAATCCGCGCATCGAAATCGTTCGACTCAAGCCAATCGCCTTTGGTGTCGAACTTGACGCAGGCGGGGTTGGAAGCGTAGTCAACCCCCTTCGCGTACTTGGAAAGTCCAGAAAGCGCCCAGCCGTTAGTCTCGGAGTGCCCCGCGTCGACAGCCGCAATCAACGCCGCAATGTCGACAGCGTTGGTCGTCACTGCCTTAAGCGGCAAATGCGCCGCGCCCGCCAGGAACGCGAGCGCAACGCACATTACCGTCGCTCTTGGCATCGGGCGTCCCCTACTTCTTCTTCGCAAGGGCCGGATTGACCGGGGTCGACTTCACGAGCTCGACGATCTTGGCGGTGGTGTCCGGGTGCTCGCGCAGGAAGTCGATGGTGGCGAGCGCGCCCTGCGCGAGCTGGGTGTCGCCAAAGGAGAGCCAGCTGCCGCGCTTCTCGACGATGCCGCGGGCGAGCGCGGCGTCCAGCACCGAGCCCTCCCAGGAGATGCCGCAGGTGTAGAGGATGTCGAACTCCGCCTCGGTGAACGGCGGCGCGACCTTGTTCTTCACCACCTTGACGCGGGTGCGGTTGCCGACGACCTGTCCGGCGGTGTTCTTGATCGCGCCGATGCGCTGCACCTGCAGGCGGCAGGAGGCGTAGAACTTGAGCGCCTTGCCGCCTGGGGTGGTCTCGGGATTGCCGAACATCACGCCGATCTTCTCGCGCACCTGGTTGGTGAAGATGCAGAGCGTCTTGGTGCTCGCGAGAACGCCGGTGAGCTTGCGCATCGCCTGGGACATGAGCCGGGCCTGGAGCCCCATGTGGCTGTCGCCCATGTTGCCGTCGATCTCGGCCTGCGGGGTGAGCGCGGCGACAGAGTCGACCACGATCACGTCGAGTGCGCCCGACTTACACAGCTGCTCGCAGATGGTCAACGCCTCCTCGCCCGAGTTGGGCTGCGAGACGAGCAGGTTGTCGAGGTCGACGCCGATCTTCTTCGCGTAGCCCGGGTCGAGCGCGTGCTCCGCGTCAATGAACGCGGCGACGCCGCCCGCCTTCTGGGCGTTGGCGACTACGTGCAGCGCGAGGGTGGTCTTGCCCGATGACTCCTGCCCGTAGCACTCGACGATGCGCCCGCGCGGCAGCCCGCCCACTCCAAGCGCCATGTCCAGCGAGAGCGCCCCGGTGGAGATCACCGGAATGTCCTGCACCTCCTGGTCGCCGAGGCGGATGATGGACATCTCGCCGAACTCCTTGCGGATCTGACTCATCACCGCGTCGAGCGCGGTGTTCCCCGTTTTACCTTCTGATGCCTTGGCCATAGATGCCTTTCTTTTGTCGTTGAAGTCCGTTCGTTCCCGGCGCTACTCGTCCACGACAATAGCCGCGCACATCGTCGCCGTCAGCGCAATCAACGAAACGATTCTCTTCATGGCTGCTGCTTCCTGTAGAGTAGACACTTACACTCGTGAATTATACCATATTTTCGGCCTTAAGTGTCCGCATTGCCGAAGACACCACCTGCCCCTCTGGCGGCAGGTCAGCGCGCGATTTGCCGCATGCGGTGAGTACCTTGTCGGTGGTGCGGAAATGGGCCTTGCAGTGGTTCATCAGCCAGACCGCCCCCCCCCTGGCCACCATCCGCTCCGCCAGCGCGGCGACGCGCGGGTCGGACGAGCCGGCGGGCACGTTCTCGCGCCCCTCCGCCGGCGGACCGAAAAGCTCCTCGCCCATCTTCATTATGTCCCTAAGGAAAATCTCGCGCGCGATCACCGAGGCCGCGGCGACGGCGATGTCGTCCTCGGCCTTGTGGCGCTGCTCCACCTTGACGGCCTTGCCGCGCGGCTTGAGCGCCCGCGCGATCGTCGCCTCGGTCGGCGCGAACTGGTCGATTACGACGCGCGGACACTCCGGCCGCTTCTCCAGCAGCTCCTCCACCGCGGTGGCGTGCGCCCAGGCGAGCATGCGGTTGATGTTGCGCATCTTCGCGTAGAGGCGGTTGTAGGCGGCGGGGCCGAGCTTCACCACCGCGTAGCCGCCGTCCCCGAGGAGCCGCCGCAGCGCCGAGCCGGCGGCGAGCACCGCCTTGTCGGACATCTGCTTGCAGTCCTTGACTCCGAGCTCCTGCATCTGGGCGGAGAGCTTCTCGTCGGTGTAGGCGCAGCAGACGACGAGCGGGCCGAAGTAGTCACCCTTGCCGGACTCGTCGCCGCCGGCGTGCGGGGCGACGAGGGCCGGGTTGAGCACCGTCTCGTAGCCAAGCGAGGCGCCGCCGAGGACGCGCGGCTCGAGGGTGTAGAGGATGAAGTCCTCTGCCTTCGAGCCCTGGACGCAGAGCTTGCGCTTGCCGTGCTTCTCCTTCTCGTAGAGGGTGGCGTTGAAGTGGTCGCCCTCGATCGACCAGAGCGAATACGGGACCTCGCGCTTGCGGTAGTTGCCGTTCAGCATCACGCCCAGCAGCAGCTCCTGCTGGTCGTTGTCGAGCTCGTAGGTGAAGCTGGTCTTCTTAGACGGCACCGAAGCGGAACTCCGTCGTCGAGCGGTAGGTCTCGCCGGGGCGGACGAACGTCGTCGGCCACTTCGGACGGTTGGGCGAGTCCGGCGCGTGCTGGGTCTCGAGCGCGCAGCCGCAGCGGAACGAGAGGTGCTCGCCACCCTTTGCCTTCTGGTCGTAGCTCGCCCAGTTGGCGGTGTAGACCTGCAGGCAGGGCTCGGTGGTCCAGACCTCGACGAAGCGTCCGTTGAGCGGGCAGGCAAGCCGGCCGGCGCGAATGAGGCGCGCGCTCTTCCGCCCGGTCGCCATCTCGCCCTTGTCGAGCACCCAGCAGTGGTCGTATCCCTTGCCGATCTCGAGGTCGCGGTCGGGCGCGTTGATCCGCTCGCCGATGCGCCGCGCGCGGCGGAAGTCGAACGGCGTCGAGGCGACGGCCTTCAGCTTGCCGGTGGGAATCTGGCCCGCGTCGGTGGGCAGGTAGCTCTTCGCGGCGATCTCGAGGTCGTGGTCCTCGATGGTTCCGCCGGCCTCGCCCTTGAAGTTGAAGTAGACGTGCTGGGTCATGTTGATCGGCGTCGTCTTGTCGGTCGTCGCCTCGTAGTCGACGCGCCAGACGTTGTCCTTGGTGAGGGTGTACGTGACCTTCGCCTCGACCCGCCCCGGGAATCCCTCGTCGCCGTCGGGCGAGACGTGGGTGAACACAATGCCGACATTGGATCCTTCCACGAACGGCGCAGCCTTCCACACATACGCGTCCCAGCCGCGCGCGCCGCCGTGCAGGTTGCAGCCGATGCCGCCCGGGGCGTTGTTGAGCGCCGGCAGCTTGATTCGCCTGCCATCCAGCTTGAAAACGCCGCGGGCGATGCGGTTGCCGTAGCGGCCGATGATGCAGCCCCAGTACGGATCGCCGCCGTCCCAGCCGGCGGGCGAGTCGAAGCCGACGACCACGTCCTGAAGCCTGCCGCGGCGGTCGGGCGTGAAGAGGCGGACGATCTTGCCGCCGTAGTCGGAGACCTCCATCACCACTCCGCCCGCTCCGCGCAGGGTGTATATCTTCGCCTTTTCCCCATACTTCGTGGTTCCGAAGCTGGCCGACTTAAACGATGGCTTTTTCATGGTGGCAGTATTATACCATAAATCAGGGGGCGGCGGCGCGGCATCGCGGCGGGCTGCTCGCTCGGGCTCGTCGCAGGCGCATTCCCCGCCGCTTCGCCGATTGTTGAAACTCCGGGAGAAGACAAGGAGGGCCAGGATAAACAACTATGTGCCCTTTGTGCTCTTTGTGTTAAATCAAATGGCGCGGAACTGGATCTGGGTTGCGGGATGCGAAGCTGCGGAACAATCGTGAGAGCCCCAACCATCGGAGTCAGTCTTTTGCCTTGCGAACCAATTTCAGCACGGACCCGATAATCGCGCCCAGCACAGCCAAAGGCAAAATGCAGAGGCATATCGCCGCCACGCCGATCCAATATGCAATCGAGCAGAAGGACTTCATGTCATTCCCCGGTTGGCGTAACATGGCTCCGGCCTGAGCAGTTCCACCAGGAAAATGCCTACGCCCATCGCTGCGAACAATACCGACATGCACTGCTGCGGCGAAAGGGCTGACCATCCAAAGAAATCGCCTCGGTGGTCATATCTGAAGAATTCGGCCATGAACCGTATGACGCCGACGCCGAATAGATACACGGCGGCCCTGACCCTGAAGGCGAACCTGATTGAAACCAGAAACAACAGCGCCAACGCGCATGCTTCGTAAAGCTGGATAGGCATCAACGGAATGCTGCCAACGATTGAATACGGCAGGCTTCCAGCCGGGTATCGCACACCGCAGTCGCACGGGATGCCGTAGCAACAGCCAGACAGAAAACAGCCTGCCCTCCCAACCGCCTGCGCCAAGGCGAATATCGGAAGAAACATGTTCAGGAGAAATCTGCGCCCAAACGGAGAACGCCCTCCGAAAACCAGCAAAAACACTATTACGCCGAAGAGCCATCCGGTGAAGGTGAACCCAATCCTCCGCCCTTCCATCGGGCCGAGCCAGGTCTTCCAGTCGCCGGTAAACAGCGCATCCAGCGCAAACGCGACGACAACCCCGAACAAAACCATGAACGGGAAGCGGAACAGAATGGCGTTCTGCTCGTCCCCGTTCATCTTGAACAACCTGAAGTTGTGGATCATCCAGATGCCGATCGCCAGCAGCGCGATGCCGACGCAGATCCCGTACCACGGGATTGTCGTGCCAAGCACACACACATACTGGCGAATCGGCATACGACAACTTATTTCGCTTTCTTCACATTCGTCATGCTAAAAATTGCCGCGAACAAGAAAACTACACCCTCAGAAAGCCCAAGTATCTGCAACTGCGTAATGTTCAGATAAATCATATACAGCGATCCCACCAACATCACTAATCCTGTAATGAGAGATATCTTGGCCTTCCCAAAGAACGACAACAAGAACAGCACAAGCGTCAGCACAATGCCGATAGCCACATTACTCTCACTGAAATGCGCTTTATCGGCCTCCGTTCCGAACTGCTTCGCCCGCGCGCGCGAGTTCCCAGTGCAACACCGGGAGGTTTTGCCTTGAGCGATTGGCCTGTTGAGCGGGCTTCAGCTGGGGGTTGAAAAAATCAGGCGTTGGCTGTATGCTTTCTTGCAAAGCAAAAAAACGCAAGGAGGCATC
>SFPL01000008.1 GCA_004551905.1 Lentisphaeraceae bacterium | reverse complement strand
ATCCGCGAGATGAAGGCAACGGTGAACCCATTCTGAGATGTATCCCTAAATTATTATGAGGGCGATATGCGCCAACCCCGCGTCGCCACTGGGTGAAAACGACTTTTTCAGAAATCAAACTGGCAAACTCGGGTTATACCATTTTGTCCGTCGCCGTGTCAGCCGGCGGAGCGAGCTCGGGATGCCAGGTGAAGGCGGTGATGTTCCGCCAGCGGACGGAGGTCGGGGCTCCGTCGAAGGTCGACAGCACCCTGACTTCCGGCGAAAGGACGGCGGCTATGGCCGGCGCGCGGATGAAGGTCATTGTAACCCTATGCCTGCCGTCGAAGTCGCCGATGGTCGTGAAGCTGCCGAGCTGGCGGCCGTAGGCGTTGCGCCTGACCGCCACGGGAAGCGAGCCGAACCACCGCTCGGGGCGTGTCTCGTCTCCATGGCGGCCCGGGTCGTCGATCCGCTCCGCGAGCAGGATCAGCCCCGCGCAGGTCGCGAATACTGGAAGCCCACCGTCGATCGCCTGTTTGAGCGGAGCGAAGAGTCCGAGTTCCTTGAGGAGCTTTCCCTGCACGGTTGACTCGCCGCCGGGCAGGGCGAGGAGATCCATGCCGTGGTCAAGGTCGGCGGGCTGCCGGATCTCGAAGACTTCCGCGCTTTTCCCGCGCCAGTACGCCTCCATCTCGGCGAACGCGCCCTGGACCGATAGCACCCCGACTTTCACTTTCCGCGCTCTTCCATGATGGTCTCGATTTCCTCGGCGTTGATGCCGACCATCGCTGGACCGAGGTTCTCCGAGAGCTTCGCGAGAAGCTTCGCGTCCTGCCAGTTCGTGACCGCCTGCACGATCGCCGCGGCGCGTTTCGCCGGGTCGCCCGACTTGAAAATGCCCGAGCCCACGAACACGCCCTCGGCGCCAAGCTCCATCATCAGCGCCGCGTCCGCCGGCGTGGCGACGCCGCCGGCGGCGAAATTGACGACAGGAAGCTTCCCGTTCGCGTGCACATACTTCACGAGATCGAGCGGCGCGGCGAGCTCCTTCGCCGCCTCGTAGAGCTCGTCCTCGCGGAGCGAGACGACCCGGCGGATCTCGCTCCACATCTTGCGCATGTGCCTCACGGCCTGCACCACGTCGCCCGTCCCGGGCTCGCCCTTGGTGCGGATCATCGTCGCGCCTTCGCCGATCCGGCGCAGCGCCTCGCCGAGATCGCGCGCGCCGCAGACGAAGGGGACGTCGAACTTCGTCTTGTCGATGTGTCTCACGTCGTCGGCGGGGGAAAGTACCTCCGACTCGTCGATGTAGTCGATCTCGATTGCTTCGAGAATCCGCGCCTCGGCGATGTGTCCGATGCGGCACTTTGCCATCACCGGAATTGAGACTGCGTTTTGAATCCCCTTGATCATCGCGGGGTCGCTCATGCGCGAGACGCCCCCCGCCGCCCTAATGTCGGCGGGGATGCGCTCCAATGCCATCACCGCGCACGCGCCGGCGGCTTCAGCGATCTTCGCCTGCTCGGGCGTCGTCACGTCCATGATCACTCCGCCTTTGAGCATCTGCGCGAGGTTGCGGTTAAGTTCCTGTCGGTTGTTCATTTTCCTCTCCTGGTTTGGGTTAGACACTGGATAGTATACTTCATGTCGGAGGCATAAGGATAATTGGAATAATCTTTGCTCATCCATAGGAAGAAACTATTAGAGGGAAATGTTCGCCGCGCTTGCCCGCGCCATCGTCTGGCTGAAGAAGGACGCCATGGCGATACTGCGCTCCTATGGGATAGCACCCCCGCCGGATTTTTTTTGGGGGGTAGACAAGGGGAGGGAGGTATCATCCTTCCCTCAACAACAGCCAATCTTTACAAGGGGTAAACAAACACTTAAATCAAGTTTACTTCTGGAAGCGGCGTGATGAACGGGAACACTCCCTGCGCGAGTTCCGACCACAGACGAAAGTGAGATTTTGGTATAATATACGCGCTGAACCTTTTAGACGTGCAAGGTGGTTTCTGCGAGTTTCTTCAAGTCGCGTGGCTGGGCTCGCGAATGGTGCGAAAGAGGGGTTTTGAAATTACCGCATACTCATAACATGCAATTTTCAAGTAAACTTTTGGGCTGGCGCGGATGCAGGCTGGCGGTTGCGCTTTTCATGGTAGGCCTCACGCTGGGCGCGGCGGATCCGCTCGATGCAGTTCGCGCGGCCATCCAGCGCGGCGAGAAAGAAATAACCGTCAGGCCTGGCCGCTATTTCATAACCCCCAAAGACAAGAAAGGAGACTGCTACCTCGAACTCAAGGGAGTGAGCGACGTGGTGATCGACTTGGGCGGGGCGGATTTGATCGGCAAGGTGCGGACGCGGTTCTTGAACATGGAGGACTGCACGAATGTGACCCTCAAGGGTTTCAGCCTGGACTTCGACCCTCTGCCGTACACGCAGGGTATCATCAGATCCGTGGACAAGGACGGGACTTGGGACGTCGAGATCGTTGACGGCTATCCCGACACGGATGCGGTGGATGGCCCCAGGATTGACGCGCACGACTCGTTTTGGCCCGTGCAGGTGTATGATGGAAAGACGTACGAGCTCAAGAATCCGATGCGCTTCCGAGACGGCATTGTGGTCGTCCGCACGTCGCCGGGACATTTTCGCATTTCTGGCGGAATCGACCGGCGCGGAGACGTTGGAGACGTTGCTGTTTGGAGCCTCTGGGAGCCTAGGCGGGTGCTGGACGAATGCTTTGTCATGAAACGGACGGCCGCGTGCCGGTTCGAGGGGATTACGTTCTACTCGACTCCCAGCGGACGCATAATCGAGGCGTTCTGCACGTCCAACAGCTACGTCAATTGCCGAATGGTGCGCCGTCCGCCGGCGGAGGACGTTCGGCCTCGCGGGATGCCTCGCCTGAGGAGCGGCAACCATGACTTCATCGTTGCCAAGTGCGGTGCAGTCGGCCCGCAGATAATCGGCTGTACGGCGGAATACCATTGCGACGACTGCGTCAACATCTCGGGCATGTATTGCCTGGTCACCGAAGTGAATGGCCGGACGCTGCGCGTTCTCAAGGATGGGCTCTGGGGGGCAGGGGTCGATACGGGGGATGAGGTTCAGATATTCTTCCCGGACGGGAGGTGCCCACCGAATGCGAAGGTCGAGTCCGTCCTGCCTGGCGGAAAGGCGAGAGACGCGGAATCCGAGTTCGTGTCGACGCTCGGTCTTTGGCCGGGAACGGCCGAAAAAATGAAGGACATCCTCATCGTCGAACTCGACCGCGATGTGGAGGGAATGAAGCCGGGCGCGCTCATCATGTCCGAAAACAAGGTCTGCAACGGATTCCTTGTGAAGGACTGCCGTTTCGGCTCGACACGGGCGCGCGGGATGCTGATCAAGGCGTCGAGGGGGCACGTCGTGAACTGCACGGTGGACAGGTCGGTGTGCGTGACGACTGAGTACGAGTGGCTGTCTGGCGGATGCTCAAGCGATCTTGAATTTACGGGCAACAGGTTCATGTCGAATGTCTGGATAGGTGGAGACGTTTGCAGGAAGGTGAAGGGTGTGGGGCTTCCACCGTCGGCGCATCGCAACATCGTATTCCGCGACAACTTCATCAGAGAAGGCGTGGGCGCACGGGGCTGCACGGGGTTGGATCTCCGCGGCAACCGCATCGACGGCCCCGTCGACATCCTTAACTGCAAGGATGTGTTCAGGTAGCCCGACCTGCCGCCAGGCGATCCGACGCAGAGCAAGGCCGACTACGACACCTCCGTCAAGCTCAACGACGGCGCGAACCTTGTTGGGCTGGAGCTGATAGACCACCTCATTCTCGGCGCGGCGGCTTGCGCGGCAGTTTGTCGTATTATGCCCAATAGCGCATGGGCGCTATAGTTGGCCGTCTTTCCGCTTACTCGAAGAGCCAGGTCGAGAGGTAGCGCTCGCCAGTGTCGGGAAGGAGCGCAACGATCGTCTTGCCGGCGAACTCGGGGCGCTTCGAGAGCTCGAGGGCCGCCCAGAGCGCCGCGCCAGACGAGATGCCGACGAGCAGTCCCTCCTGCGCCGCAGCTGCGCGAGCCGTCTTGCCCGCGTCCTCGGCCGAGGCCTTGATGACTTCGGTGAGGAGCGAGGTGTCGAGCACCTTCGGGACGAAGCCCGCGCCGATACCCTGGAGCTTGTGGGGGCCGGGCTGACCGCCGGAAAGGACAGGCGAGGTGTCGGGTTCCACCGCGAAGAGCTTCACGTTCGGGTTTTTCTCCTTCAGGTACTTGCCGGTTCCGGTGATCGTGCCGCCCGTGCCGACGCCGCCCACGAACGCGGCGACCTCGCCGTCCGTGTCCGCCCAGACCTCGGGACCGGTGGTGCGGTAGTGGTAGTCCGGGTTCGCCGGGTTCTCGAACTGCTGCAGGATCACCGCGCCGGGCGTGGTGTCGCGAAGTTTGTTTGCCTTGGCGATCGCTCCTTTCATGCCCTCTGCGCCTGGAGTGAGGACGATTTCCGCGCCGTAGGCGGCCGCAAGCTTGCGGCGCTCGATGCTCATCGTCTCGGGCATGGTGAGAATGAGGTGGTAGCCCTTTACCGCCGAGACGAGCGCGAGGCCGACACCGGTGTTGCCGCTCGTGGGCTCGATGATCGTCGCGCCCGGCTTGAGGACGCCCGACTTCTCGGCCGCCTCCACCATCGAAAGGGCGATGCGGTCCTTGACGCTGCCGCCGGGGTTGAAGTACTCGACCTTCGCGAGCACCTTCGCCCCGCCCTTGTTAAGTTTGCTCGAGATCTCGATGAGCGGCGTGCCGCCGACTTTCGCCAAGATGTTCTTTGCCGTGTTGCTCATTGATGCCTCCTGTTTGGATGGTTGGTTTATGTCGTTATCGTTTCTGTCCGTCCTGGGACTGCGGCGGCTCCAGAAGCCGGCGAGGACGGAGCCGGAGAAGTCCATCCAGATGGAGAAGACGTTCGCCGGCAGCGCCGCCACCGGGCTGCCGAGGACGCCGATCGCGAGCGCGCCGGCCATGCCGCCGTTCTGGAGCCCTACCTCGATCGCCACCGTACGCGCCTCGACTTCGCCCATGCGGGTGAAACGCGCTGAGAGGCGCGTCAGCCAGTATCCGACCAGGTAGCCGATCGTGTTGTGGATGACGGCGGCGGCGACTATCGCCACGCCCGCCGAGGCGAAGGTGTTCCTGCTCGGTGCCGTAAGCGCCATGAGGGTGAAGCAGATGCCGGTCATCGAGAGGATTGACAGTGCGCGGTCGCACGCCGCCTTGTGCGCGTCGAACTGGCGCCGCAGAAGCCGATGGACTATCCCGCCCGCGAGGATCGGCACGATCACCACCTTCAGGATCTCGACCATCATCTTCGCCGCGTCGATTTCCACGAAGCATCCGGCCAGCACCTTCATCGCCACCGGCGTCAGGAACGGGGAGAGAAGGGTGGAGCAGCAGGTCATGGTGACCGAAAGCGCGACATCGGCCTTCGCGAGGAAGGCGATCACGTTCGACGCCGTGCCGCCGGCCACCGACCCGACGAGCACGCATCCCGCCGCCAGCTCCCCGGAGAAGCCGAACGACTTCGCGAGGAGAAAGCCGACCAGCGGCATCACGAGGAACTGGAGCACGACGCCGGTCGCCACCGCCCACGGACGCTTCGCGACGCGCAGGAAGTCGTCGACCGACAGCGTCGTGCCCATCCCGAACATGATGATCTGGATCGCCGGAACGACGAGCGAGACCAGCTTAACCCCGCCCCATTCGTCAAAGGCCGAGGGAAAGGCGAACGCCACCGCCGCGCTCGCCAGGACGGCGATGCCGAATGCCTGGCGGCGGACAAAAGCGGTTGCGGCACGAGCAATGTAGAAAAAAGCCATGTGCGTATTATACCAAATAGCGCATGGGATTGCGGCCGGACATGACCGCGTGTACGACAGCGACGCGGTGCCGCGCCGGGATTAGAACTGGTATTCCTGGTTGCGTGTCGATGGCGTGTATTATCGCATATCTCGAGAGCCAAAGGGTAATCGGAAGCTTCGCCTATCAGCCATGGGTGGCGTCTATGACAGGCGCAATCGGCGATTGACGGCGAGCGGCAAAATTGATACACTACACACAAATGAACGACATAACCTTCGAGCAGGCATGGAACTACGGCGGCCCCCTGATGTGGGTGCTGGCCGGTTTTTCGGTTTTCGCGCTGGCGGTGGTGCTCTACCTCTGGCTTGCGCAGTCGCGCTGGCTCTTTCTGCCGCGGGCGCTGAAGCGCGTGGCGGCGGCGAAGGACCGCGAGGCCGAGGGCGCGCGTATCGCGCGCGAGGCCAATGCCGCGGTCGACTGGCTCGCGGACGTGGCGGCGATCGCTCCGCTCGTCGGCCTGCTGGGCACGGTACTTGGCATGTTCAAGGCCTTTGGCGGCATTGCGAGCGACGTCGCCGCCGGCGCGAAGCCGGTGGTGCTCGCCCAGGGTGTCTCGCAGGCGATCGTGACCACGATCCTCGGCCTCGTGGTGGCGATTCCGTCGCTGGTCGCGTACGCGGTCCTCAGGCGGCGCGCGGCGAAGCGCATCTCCGAGCTCGAGGCTGCGGCCGAGGAAGTGCTCGCCGGGGGCGCGCGATGAAGTTCGCCGCCCCGGCAGGCTCGCGCGCGCCGGCGCTGGCGCTGACGTCGATGCTCGACGTCATCTTCCTGCTCTTGTGCTTCTTCGTCACCGTGAGCGTGTTTTCGCAGTGGGAGAGCGAGATATCGATCCAGCTTCCCAGCGCGGCGACCGGCGAGCAGCCGGAGCGCCTGCCCGGCGAGATCATCGTCAACCTGGCCAAGGACGGCACGATCCGCGTCAACGGCACCTCGCTCACGCTCGACGACCTGCAGTCGCGGCTCGTGAAGATTTCGAAGTTCTATCCCGGCCAGCCGGTGATCATCCGCGCCGACCGCGATACGAAATACGAGAGCCTGGTCGCGCTGATCGACTCCTGCCGCGCCGCCGACGTCTGGAACTTCTCCCTCGCCACTGAGAACGAGTCGGCGAAGTAGCCCTGTTCTTCCCCAAGGTGTGATTCGCACCTAACCTCAAAGGCCGAGGACGCATTCGTGACCGACCACGTCTCAGAGGCCCGCCGCGGGCTGGCGGACGGGCGATAGCGGTTTCATCGGTTCCCGCTGCGGAACTTCAATGCGTCGTAACGGGTCCTGAGAACCGCGACAAGCAGCATGGTCGAGGCGAGCCACGCTGCGAGCGGTCCCGCCCATTCGCCGAAGAGATGCGCGAATCCGGGCGCGAACATCCTGCCGAACGCGGCGAACACGGGAGTGAACACGTCCGCGCAGAGATAGGCGAGAAGCGAGGTGCGTCCGAAGAGGACGAGAAGCGACGCCGCTCTTCCCGCCGCCGCAGACTCCGCGAAACGGATGTCGAAGAGCGCATAGAGCGCAGCGAGCGCGAGTATGCTCCATCCCATTGCCTGCGAGGTGAACGAGAGCGTGTAGATGTGCTTGATCGGCGGAATTACCGGCACCAGCGCCCAGCCGACGGCCAAAAGCGCCGCGCCGAGGACGGCGAGACGCGTCGCGCGGCTGGACGGAGCGAGGTCTTCGTTTTTCAGAATCTCGGTCGCGCACATTCCGGTAAGGCCCATCGCCGCGAACATCGGAATCGTCGCCCACCAGGTGTAGCCCGGATCGGCCAGCTCAAGGACGCGCGAGGCCGCCGGAACGGTGAACGGCACGAACCAGTTTTCGAAGCGTATCGCTGCGTTGCCGGTTTTAGTGTAGTCTCCGAGGAACGCGAGAACGAGCGTGTACAGGAGGGCGAGCGCAACCGGAACCGCGAAGCGCGCGGCGCGCGAAGGAATGCGGTAGACGACTGCACAGGCGAGATAGCCAAAGGCGATCGACTGGAGCGTGTTGTCGAATGGGCTGATCAGGTTCGCGTCGAGCGACAGCAGCCGTCCCTGCGCGACCATGCCGAGAATCCAGAGCAGCGCAAAGCGCGAAAGAACATGCCGCCAGTAGCGCCAGCGTGCGCGGCCGCCGTCAAGCCGCCCCTTCATCGCGAACGGAACCGCCGCGCCGCTCATGAAGATGAACAGCGGCATGATGATGTCCCAGAGCGAGAAGCCGCCCCAGGCATGGTCAAACTGAGCCAGGACCGCCCTCGGGAGCCCGAACGACCTGTTGAGCGCGTATACGAACGGACCGATCACCGTGAGGAGAAACATGTCCGCGCCCCTCAGGATGTCGAGCGAGAGCAGCCTTTTCTTGGCCGCAGCAGTTTTGTCATTCATGCCTTCAGTCTTCATTGACTGCGAATTATACCATATTTCCTGCGCAGCTGGAACGGCGCCGCCCAAGGTGGTGATGACTAAGGTATGGAATTGCGTGGCAGTTTGCGCGGCGGTTCTATCCCAACGCCTCGGCGACGGCATGGCCGCCAACGCGGCGCGGCTCTTCGGCGCCCGTTAGCCTCAGCGCGCCCAGGCGGGCGGCGGGGTGCGGATCTCCACCGGATCGCCCGAGGCCGGGTGGGTGAACGCGGCGGCGAGCGAGTGGAGACAGTGGCCGGTCATGCCCTCGACGGCGAAGGCGCCGTAGAGGCGGTCGTTGACGATGTGCATGCCGGCGAGCGCGAGCTGGGCGCGGATCTGGTGGGTGACGCCGGTGCAGATCGTCACCTCCAGCAGCGTGCGCGGCTCGTTGCCTTCGCGGAGGTGCGCGATCGGCAGGAAGCGGGTGACGGCCCTGAGCGGCCTCAGGCGCGCGCGGTCCGAGGGCGAGAGCCGGTTGCGCCGCGCGTCGATCATCCGGCAGAAGGGGAGCGTCGGGTCGTGGGCGAGGTCATGCTCCAGCGTGCCGCCGGCGGCGATGTCGCCTTCGACGAGCGCGAGATACGTCTTCTTAACCGACTGCGCGGCGAACTGGGCGCGGAGGTTCTCGAACGACGCCTGGGTGCGGGCGACGAGGATCAGCCCGGAGGTGTCCGCGTCGATGCGGTGGACGGCCCCGGCCATCAGGGCGTCGCTCTCCCGGCCGCTATCGTCGACCGCGGCGATGGTGCGGCACTCCGGGTAGCGGGCGACGACGGCATTCATCAGCGTGCCGGTCTCGCGGCAGTCGAGCGGCTGGACGCACATCCCGGCGGGCTTGTCGAAGGCGAGGATGGAGCCGTCCTCGAACACCGTCGGCGGGCATGGCCCCGTTCCGGGCGCGACGAGGTTGTCGCTCGCCTCCAGGAGCTCCGCCACCGCGACCGTCTCGCCGCCGCGGAGCTTCGTGCCCTTAGGCGCGCGGCGTCCGTTCACCAGCACGTCGCCGCGGGCGATGGCGTCCCGCGCGAAGGCGCGGGTGGTGGAAGGGAACGCGACGAGGAGGGCGGCGTCGAGGCGCGCGCCCGCGGCGGCGGTGAATGAGCGGTCGCGGATCAAGCCGGGAGGATCAGTCGTAGCGGTCCATCATCGCCGGGGAGATGGGGGCGATGCCCTCCCAGCCGCGGTTGGACGCCCACGGCAGGTTGGTGTCCTCGGCGTTGTCGGCAATGCAGCCGGCGAGCGCGGCGAGCGCTGCGGCGGCGAGCGCGGCGGACAGCGCCTTCCTGAGCGCGACCGCCGCGGAGGATGGAGAGGAGGCCTTCATCAGTCGGCGAGGACAATGTCGTCCGCGGCTATCTTGGCCTGCTCCCACGCGCCGAGGATGTCGCAGATCGCCATGTTCTTGCCGCGGATCTCCTGCCTGAGGCGGACGCGGCCGACGAGCTCGCCGGCCTGGCCGTTGAAGCCCGGGCGCCTCACGTTGAGCTCCAGCATCGGCAGCGGGCGGGCGAGGTCATCGCCCTTGAGCTCCTTCATCGCGCTCTCGGTGAACTCGATGATGGCGAACATGCTCTCGTTGTCGACGCGCACGATCTTGCCCTTGTCGCCGACGGAGATCGCGGTGACGGCGGAGTTGGCGCCGTCGTCGGCGCGGGCGTTGATCTGGGCGCTGAGGTCCTTCACGAGCTGCTTGAGCTGCTCGACCTTCTTCTGCTCCTTGGCGAGCTCCTCCTTGGCGGCCTCGGTCTCGTCCTTGGCGGTCTGGACCTCGTCCTTGAGCGAGGTGATCTCGCCGTTGAGCTCCTCGATGTTGGCCTTGAGCTTCTTGATGGTGTCCTCGAGCTGGGCCTTCTCCTCCTCGAGCTTGGCGATCTTGGCGTTGCGCTCTTCGATGGTCACCTTGTCCTGGCGGGCGACGGGCTTGAGCTCGTTAAGTTCCTTGACCACCTTCTCGAGGCGCTCGCGCATCGCGGCGAGCTGGGTGCGGGTGTCGTTGAGGCGCTTCTGCTGGTCCTTGGCGCTTTCGAAGAGACCGTCGAGCAGCTTCTGCTCGTCGCTGCCGCGGGTCTGGGGCTGGTTGCCGTCCATCACCGGCTTGCCGGTCATCGGGTCGAGCACGTAGACGGAGCGGAGCTGGTCGCGGCTGTTCTCCCAGTTGTAGGTCTCGAGGCTGGTCTGCTCGAGCGGCGCGGGATATTCCTCGAGCAGATTCTCCATGTCGGGCGAGTCGACGAGGCGGTTCTCGACCGGCGAGGCGTCCTTCTGGATCTCGAAGGTGGTGCTCTTGTCGGGCTCCGCCTTTTCGATCGTCCTGGCGATCTTGACGAAGTAATCCTCCTGCATCCGGTTGCGGTCGGTCAGTTCGGTGCGCTTTTCGTCGAGCTTGATCTCGAAGAAAAGCGCCGTTCCGGCGAGCGCCAGAAACAGGTATACGAAGACGTGGAGGGCTTTGTTCATGGTTTTCGTTGAGACTCTTTGAGGTGTATGGTGGGAATAATACAAAATTTTCGGGAAAATAGCAAGGGGGGTGGGCGAAATTTTGGTGGCCGGCGCGCAGTTGTTTCCGCGGCACCCTGCGCGGCGATTTTGGTATAATCCCCTCACCATGAAGTGCATTTGGAGATACAAGACGCCGTCGGGGTTCGACGACCTCGTCATGTGCGGGGACGAAGAATCCCTAACCGGGCTCTGGTTCCGTGGCTCGCGGGACGGCGAGCGGAGCGGCGGGAGCCTGAGGGCGCGCGACACCCCGGTCTTCCGCGAGACCTGCCGCTGGCTGGACGAGTACTTCGCCGGCCGCGAGCCCGACTTCACGCCGAACCTCCGCATCGAGGGCGCCACCCCGTTTCGGCAGGAAGTACTCGACGAGCTGCGCCGGATACCGTTCGGCGCGAGGGCGTCCTACGGCGACATCGCGAAGGCGATCTCGAAGCGGCACGGCGGCAGGGCCGTGTCGGCGCGCGCCGTCGGCGGCGCGGTGGGAGGGAATCCGATCGGCATCATCATCCCGTGCCACCGCGTTGTCGGGACCGACGGCGGACTTACCGGCTACAGCGGCGGGTTGGGCAACAAGGTCGCGCTGCTGGCGCTCGAGGGGGCGGACTTCTTCGCCGCGAACAGCTCCTCCCCGAAGGCGTCACGGCCCGACGTCAACGAGAAGCTGATGGAGCTCCTCAGCTGGCTTCGTCGCCAACCGTCGGGTGACGCACGCGGCGCAAATATATTGCTCCGGCAATGAAATGTCGTGAGCGGTCAAAACCGGTAGGGCGAGGACTCCGGCCGCGCCGCAACGCCAAACCAACGAATTTACGTTGTGAAATCGTTGCGGATCGCCCGGAGTGCGATCCCTACCAAACTGTGTCTTGTCATAATATTTCATCGCCATAGGCATTTTCCGTCATTATTTCTCAAAATTTTCCGTTTCAGTATCTTTCGGTTACAGAAGCGCGGAGGCGTTTGTGGTAAAATACGCACCGCAATGGACAATGGGATTTTCAACTTCTTCTGGCGCTGGCACCTCGCTTACGAAGCGTGGTGACGGGTCGTGTAGTCTGTGATTGATCCCGGCAGCCTCGCTTCGTAAAGGAGCGGGGCTGTTTTGCTGTAGACCGGAAGAATGTAAACTTCAAAAACGAAAGGAGCAGATGGAAATGCTGAGGATGCTGACAAGGGAGGCCTTCGAGCGAAGGACCGCGGGCGGGGCAAGGACCCCGGTGTACCGCGAGCTCCTCGCCGACCGCGAGACGCCGGTGTCAGTGCTTTCGCGGGTGGCGGACGGAGAGGACGACGTGTTCCTGCTGGAAAGCGTCTACAACGGCGACCGCAAGGG
The DNA here is from genome assembly GCA_004551905.1 of Lentisphaeraceae bacterium. Lineage (GTDB taxonomy): Bacteria > Verrucomicrobiota > Kiritimatiellia > RFP12 > UBA1067 > UBA1067. Next base: position 11,320 of record SFPL01000008.1, on the reverse strand, counting down.
CCGGTATTCCTACCTCGGCCTCGGCGGCGGCGTGGCGAACCCGTCGGCACCGTTCGCCGCGGCGGACGAGCTGCCGTCCTTCCAGGGCGGGCGCGTGGGGTATTTTTCCTACGAGGCGGTGTCGGACTTCGAGCTGCGCGTCCCGCGGCGGCACGAGGAGGGCACGCCGTCCGAGGCGTTCATGGAGGTGGACGCGTTCGCGGTGTTCGACTCGGTGCGCTCGACGGTGACGATCGCCAAGGTGGCTGGCCCCGGCGGCTACGACGAGGCGATGGCCGAGATCGACGTCCTCAACGAGCGCCTGCTCTCCGCTGAGTCGATCGAGCGGTGCGTCTCGCGGCGCGGCGGCGGGAAGGGCGGAAGGCTGACGGAGTTCCGTCCCGAGATGACCGAGGCCGAGTTCTGCGGGATGGTGGCGAAGTGCAAGGAGGCGATAAGGGCGGGCGAAGTGGTGCAGATCGTCCCCTCGCAGAAGTTTACCGCCGAGACCGACATCCCGGCGCTCGCGTTCTACCGCGCGCTGCGGCTGGTGAACCCATCGCCCTACAACTTCTTCCTGCGCGTCGGCGCGAAGACGCTCATCGGCTCGTCGCCGGAGGAGCTGGTGCGGCTCGAGGGCGGGGTGGCGTCGATCGCGCCGATCGCCGGCACGCGGCGCCGCGGCGCGACTGCGATGGCGGACGCCGACCTGGAGGCGGAGCTGGTGTCCGACCCCAAGGAGCGCGCCGAGCACATGATGCTGGTGGACCTCGCGCGGAACGACCTCGGGCGGGTCTGCCGCACCGGCACGGTGCGGGTGGAGGGGCTCGCGCACGTCGAGCGCTACTCCCACGTGATGCACCTCGTGAGCAACGTCTTCGGCGAGCTCGACCCCGCCAAGGCCGACGCGGCGGGGCTGTTCCGCTCGGCCTTCCCGGCCGGCACGCTGACCGGCGCGCCGAAGATCCGGGCGATGGAGCTTCTCGCGGAGATCGAGAAGTCGCCGCGCGGCGTCTACGGCGGCGCGGCCGGCTACTTCAGCAACACCGGCGACATGGACTTCGCGATCGTCATCCGCACCATGGTGCTGGAGGGCGGCACGCTCACCATGCGCGCTGGCGCGGGAATAGTGGCGGACTCAGTCCCCGAGTCCGAGTACCGCGAGACCCTGGGGAAGTCGGCGGCGATCTTCGCAGCGGCCAAGTTCGCAAAGGAGATCGCATGACGCTCATCATCGACAACTACGATTCGTTCACCTACAACCTTTCGCAGGCCATCGAGTCGCTCGGCGTGGAGACGCGCGTGGTGCGCAACGACAAGATCGACGTGTCCGGCATCGAGGCGCTCGGTCCCGACCGGCTCGTCATCTCGCCCGGGCCGGGCGACCCCGACTCCGCCGGCGTGTCGCTCGCGGCGGTCAAGGCGTTCGCCGGCAGGATTCCCATCCTCGGCGTCTGCCTCGGCCACCAGACCATAGCGCAGGCGTTCGGCGGCAGGATCGTGCCGGCGAAGTCGCTCATGCACGGCAAGACGAGCCGGGTGAAGCACGACGGCAAGGGCATCTTCGCGGGCGTGCCGCAGAACTTCGAGGCGATGCGCTACCACTCGCTCGCCGTCGAGCGCGCCTCGCTGCCGGACTGTCTCGAGGTCTCGGCCGAGACGGCTGACGGCGAGGTGATGGCGCTCAGGCACCGCGAGTTCCCGATCGAGTCGGTGCAGTACCATCCCGAGTCGATCGGCACCCCGGAGGGCGCAAGGCAGCTCAGGAACTTCTTCGGGCTCGCGACCCGCGAGGAGCCGCCGGAGGAGACCCTCGCCTACCACGACTTCCGCGGCGTCCTGAGGGGCGACTACTCCGAGCGCGAGCTCGCCGCGCTTCTCAGCGTCGGCCGCGACGCCCCCGTCTCCCCGGCGCGACTCGCCGGCGCCGCCCGCGCGATGCGCGAGGCGATGGCGACGGTGGACCTCGGCGCGGACGACGCAGTGGACCTGGTCGGCACCGGCGGGGACGGCTTCCCCACCATCAACATCTCCACCACCGCGGCGTTCGTCGCCGCCGGCGCTGGCGCGAGGATAGCCAAGCACGGCAACGTCGCCGCCACCTCGAAGTGCGGCGCGGCGGATGTCCTCAGGGAGCTGGGGGTCGACCTTTCGCTGCCGCCAGACCGGGTGCGGGACTGCTTCCTGCGCACCGGGGTGGCGTTCCTCTTCGCCCAGCGCTACCATTCCGGCATGCGCTACGCGGCGAATGTGCGCCGCCAGCTCGGCTTCAAGACCATCTTCAACCTGCTCGGGCCGATTACCAATCCGGCCGAAGTGGTGCGCCACGCGATCGGCGTCTACGACCCGAAGCTGGTGCCGCTCGTCGCCCGCGCCCTGCGCGACCTCGGCGCAGTCCGCGCGCTGGTGTTCTCCGGGGTGGACGGGATGGACGAGATTTCGCCCTGCGGCTTCACGCTTGTCGCGGAGCTGAAGGACGGTGAGATCGCGACCAACCTTGTCGACGGGCCGAAGATCGCCCGGAGGACCGCGCCTGCGGCGGCGTCCGAGCTGGCCGGCGGCGACGCGGCGGACAACGCCCGTGCGCTCCGCGCGGTTCTCGCCGGCGAGATCCGCGACGCCCGGCGCGACGCGGTGCTGCTCAACGCCGCCGCGGCGATTGTCGCGGCAGACCTCGCGCCAACGCTCGAGGAGGGATTCTTGAAGGCGGCGGAGTCGGTCGACTCCGGCCGCGCCAACGGAAAACTTGAGGAGTTTCTCAAATGCGCTTCAAGGAATCGCTGACCCGTCCGGGCATACGCATCATCGCCGAGTTCAAGCGCGCTTCGCCGTCGCTCGGCGACATCGCCCCCGGCGCCGACCCGGCCGCGCGCGCCGCCGCCTACGAGCGCGGCGGAGCCGCGGCGATGTCGGTCCTCTGCGACGCCGCGAGGTTCAAGGGCTCGCCCGACGACCTGCGCCGCGCCGCGTCGGCGAGCTCGCTGCCGCTGCTGGCCAAGGACTTCATCTCCGCGCCGGAACGGCTCGAGGAGGTCGCCGCGGCCGGCGCCGCGGCCGCGCTCCTGATCGTGCGCTACCTGGACGACGCCGCGCTCGCCGCGCTCCTCGCGCGGACGCGGGCGCTGGGGATGGATGCGCTGGTCGAGACGCGGTCCGGGGAGGAAATCGCGCGCGCCGTCGCCGCAGGCGCGGACATCATCGGCGTCAACAGCCGCGACCTCGAGACGCTCGCCGTGGACATCGCGGTGTCGGAGCGGCTGCTGAAGGAGATACCGGACGGCATCGTCAAGGTGGCCGAAAGCGGCATCAGGACGACGGCGGACATCGCGCGGCTCCAGGCCGCCGGCGCCAACGCCTTCCTGATCGGCACCACGCTCATGAAGTCGGACGACCCGGAGGCAACTTTGCGTCAACTCACCCAACTCACCCAACTCACCCAACCACCTAACCACCAAACCATCTTATGAACAAACACTACGGACCATACGGCGGACAGTATGTCGCCGAAACCCTGATGGGGCCGCTGAACGAACTGGCGGCCGCCTACTTCGAAGCGCGGAAGGACTCGGAATTCCAGCGGGAATTCGAGTCGCTGCTGAAGGACTACGTGGGGCGCGAATCGCCGATCACCGTCTGCCGCCGGCTCTCTGCCGCGCTCGGCGGGGCGACGATAGCGCTCAAGCGCGAGGACCTCAACCACACCGGCGCGCACAAGGTGAACAACACCATCGGCCAGGCGCTGCTGGCGCGGCGGATGGGCAAGAAGCGCCTCATCGCCGAGACCGGCGCGGGCATGCACGGAGTGGCTACCGCCACCGTCGCGGCGCTCTTCGGGCTGCCCTGCGAGGTCTACATGGGCGCGCTCGACGTGGAGCGGCAGGCGCCCAACGTGGAGCGCATGAAGATGCTGGGCGCGAAGATCAACGCGGTCACGGAGGGGAGCGCAACGCTCAAGGACGCGATGAACGAGGCGCTGCGGGACTGGGTGACCAACTGCGACGACACCTTCTACGTGATCGGCACTGCGGCCGGTCCGCATCCCTATCCCGAGATGGTGAAGGATTTCCAGTCCGTCATCGGCCGCGAGGCGCGGCGCCAGTGCCTCGAGAAGTTCGGGCGGCTCCCGGACCAGGCGATCGCCTGCGTCGGCGGCGGCTCGAACGCGATCGGGCTCTTCGCCGGGTTCATGGACGACCCGTCGGTGCGGCTGGTCGGCGTCGAGGCCGGCGGGCGCGGGATCGCCTCGGGCGAACATGCCGCCTCCATCACCGGCGGCAGGATCGGCGTCCTGCACGGCGCGAAGACGATGCTGCTGCAGACCGCCGACGGCAACGTCGTCGACACCTATTCGGTCTCGGCCGGTCTCGACTATCCCGGCGTCGGGCCGGAGCACTGCCATCTCCACGACACCGGGCGCGCCGAGTACGTGCCGATCGACGACGCGGCGGCGGTGGCGGCGTTCGACGCGCTCTGTCGCTACGAGGGGATAATCCCGGCGTTGGAGTCGAGCCACGCGGTCGCCGAGGCGATCAGGCGCGCTCCGTCGCTGCCGAAGGACGCGCTGCTGCTGGTCTGCCTGTCCGGCCGCGGCGACAAGGACATGGAATCGGTAAGGAGGTACAAGAATGAAAACGAGAATCGCTGACGCCTTCAGAAGGGCGAAGGCCGAGGGGCGCGGCGCCTACGTCGCCTACATGACGATCGGCTATCCGACGCTTGAGAAGAGCGAGGCGGCGGTGGAGACGCTGATCGCGGAGGGAGCGGACGTGATCGAGCTCGGCGCGCCGTTCTCCGATCCGTTCGCGGACGGCGCGGTGATCCGCTCCGCCGCCTACGAGGCGCTGCGCCAGGGCGTGACGCTCGAGGACGTGCTGGCGCTCGCCGCTCGCGTCCGCGCCCGGCATCCCGGCGTCGCGCTCGTCCTCTTCTCCTACTACAACCTCATCTTCTCGCGCGGGCTCGACGCCTTCGCCGACGCAGCGGAGGCGTCCGGCATCGACGCGGTGCTCGCGGTTGACCTGCCGCTCGAGGAGCGCGACGAGCTCCTCGCGGTGCTGAGGCCGCGCGGCATCTCCTACATTCCGCTGGTGGCGCCCAACACGCCGCTCGAGCGCGTCGTCGCGAGCGCGGCGGGGCTGGAGAACTCGTTCATCTACGCAATCACGGTGAAGGGGACGACCGGTGCGCGGCGCGAGCTGCCGGAAGGCCTGCTGGAGCGGCTGGACGCCATCCGCGCCGCGGTTTCCCTGCCGGTCGCGGCCGGCTTCGGAATCTCGTCGAAGGAGCAGGCGGACGAGATCTGCCGCCATGCCGACGGCTACGTCGTCGGCTCGGCGCTCGTCAAGCGGTTCGGGAATGAAGCCTGAGGTCAAGGTCTGCGGAGTGCGCGACGTCGCCTTCGCCGTTGCCGCGGCGAAGCTGGGGGTGGACTACCTCGGCTTCATCTTCGAGCCGTCATCGCCGCGGCACGTGACGGTCGAGCAGGCGGCGGAGATTGCCGCGGCGCTCGGCGCGGAGGCCCGGCGTCGCGTCCGCCTCGTCGGCGTGTTCGTCCGCGAGTCGACGGACGAAATCGCCGCGGCGATGCGCCGCGCCGGCCTCGACGTCGTGCAGCTCCACCGCCGCGCAAGCGCCGCGGACGTCGCCGCGCTCCGGGCGGAGGGATTTGGGGTGTGGACGCTTGCCGGCGGCGCGGAGGGCGACGGAGTCCTCTTCGACTCCACCCACGGCGACGGCGAGACGGCGTTCAGGCAGGTCGACGGCAAGTCGATTGTCGCGGGGCGGATCGGCTTGGAGAACCTGACCGACGTGCTGGTGCTCGGTCCGGACGTCGTGGACGTCAACAGCTCGCTCGAGACCGCGCCCGGGGTGAAAAACGCCGCGCGGCTGGAAGATTTCATGCACACATTTGCCGCGGCAACGGCGGCGGACAATACAAAGGAAAGGGAATGAAGCAATGAAGGACATCAACGAGACAAGGAAGAGGATGGACACCATCGACGAAGGGTTGATGAAGCTCTTTCTCGAGCGAATGGAGCTGGTCGGCGAGGTGGCGGACGCCAAGCGCGAGTCGGGGGCGGCGATATCCGATCCCGCGCGCGAACGCGAGATCCTCTCGCGGGTGACGGCGGAGGCCGGCGAAAGGAACGAGAACGCGGCGCGGCTCTTCTTCGCGACGCTCTTCTCGATTTCCAAGGCGCGGCAGCGGAGCATCCTCAACGGCGACTCGCCGCTCGTGGCGGAGATCGACCGCGCGATGGAGAAGGGGACGAAGGGCTTCCCGACGCGGGCGTTCGTCGCGTGCTGCGGCGCGGAGGGGTCGTTTGCGCAGCAGGCGGCGTCCCAGATGGTGCTGACGCCGACGATCGTCTACTTCAACGGCTTCGAGAGCGTGTTCGAGGCGGTGGAGAAGGGGCTTTGTCCCTATGGAGTGCTGCCGGTGGAGAACTCGGCGGCCGGTTCGGTGGCGAGCGTCTACGACCTCATGCAAAGGCACCGCTTCCACATCGCCCGCTCGCTGCGGCTGAAGGTGGACCACGTGCTGCTGGCACCGCCCGGAACGGAGCTTGCCGACGTCCGCGAGGTGGTCAGCCACCCGCATGCGCTCGCGCAGTGCTCAAGGTTCCTCAAGGAGCTGCCGGCGGCGAAGGCGGTGCCGGCTGGCAATACGGCGGTGGCGGCGAAGGCGGTGGCGGCATCGGGGCGGCGCGACGCCGCGGTCATCGCCTCGCGTGCCTGCGCCGAGCTCTACGGGCTCAAGGTCCTCGCGGGCAAGATCCAGGACGCGGCGTACAACTACACCCGCTTCATCTGCATTTCCAAGGACCTCGAGGTCTACCCCGAGAGCAACCGCATCTCGATCATGCTTTCGCTGCCGCACCGCCCCGGCGCGCTCGCGGCGATCATCTCCAAGTTCGCCGCGGTCAACGTCAACCTGACCAAGCTGGAGTCACGTCCCATTCCGGGGATGGACTTCGAGTTCAGCTTCATTTTCGACTTCGAGGCCTCGCCGGCCGACGCCGGCGTTAGGAGTCTCCTCTCCGAGCTTTCGCAGGATCCAGAAATCGAGCGCTTCGAGTTCCTCGGTGCCTACCGGGAGTAGTCTGTGTCTTCCTGCCGACTCGGCGGATTATGGTATAATACGCACAACCAACAAGGAGGATAGACAATATGAAATCGTTTCTGCTCGCCAACGTGCCGCTGAGCGTCGTCCACTTCATCTGCTTCCTGATCTTCAAGGGCTTCCTGGGCCAGCCCGGCTACGCCGTCGCTGGCGCGCTCGGAATCGCCTCTGGCGGCGTCCTGTGGTGGGTGCTGATGGCCGTCAACTCCCTCGTCTGGGGTGCGGTCCTCTCGCGCTTTGTCTTCCCGCTGGTCCGCAAGCTCCTCAAGTAGGCTTGTCCGGCTGCTCCCGGCATGAACGAGACGGTGGAGATGGTGCTGAGGCTTGTGCTCGCCGGAGTGCTGGGCGGGCTTATCGGCGCTGAGCGCGAATACCGCGGCAAGGTGGCGGGGACGCGCACGCATCTGCTCGTCGCGCTCGGCGCGGCGCTGATGCTGCTCGTCTCGAAGCACGGCTTCGGCGGAACTGGCGATCCGGGGCGCGTCGCGGCGCAGATCGTGAGCGGAATCGGCTTCCTCGGCGCCGGGGCGATCATGGTCGATCGCCATTCGGTCCACGGCCTCACCACCGCCGCCGGCATCTGGGTCTCGGCCGGCATCGGAATGGCGACTGCCGCAGGCATGTACGTGCTCGCGGTCGCCACGACGGTCTTATCGCTCGTCGGGCTGGAGGTCTTCGGCATCCTCTTTTTTCGCGATCGGCGCCGCAGACGCGGCGGTGCCGCGGACCGGAACGAACTTTAGCGCGCCGCGATTCCCATGAAGAGACATACCATAGCTGTGTTATTGGCCGCGGCGGCGCTCTCGCCGCTCGTCGCCGACGTTATGGACCGGAAGGCCGCCGTGATCAGGACGGTCGAGACCGCCTTCGCAGGCACGGCCGAGCTCACCTGCGACGACACGAAGGGCTGGTCCTTCGACATCTCCGCGTCGGTGGACGACGGCCGCGCCGGCGAGGCGGTCGTCGAGATGGTCGGCACCGTCCACCACGGCGAGAACCGCGGCGACAAGACGGTCGTGCTGGATATGTTCTACATCTCGCAGAAGGGGATGCCTCTCGCGGTCCAGCATCCTGAGGTCGCGAAATGAGCGCGACGAAGATCCTCTTCCTCTGCCACGGGAACATCTGCCGTTCGCCGATGGCGGAGTTCGTGATGAAGGAGCTGCTCCGCCGCGCGGGGCGGAGCGACGTCGAGGTCGAGTCTGCGGCGCTGCACACCGACGAGATCGGCAGCGATATCCACCGCGGCACCCGCGCGAAGCTGCAGGAGAATGGAATCCCGTTCTCGCCGCGCGCGGCATGGCTGCTGACCGCCGAGAAGGCGAGCGAGTACGACCTGCTCGTCGGGATGGACGACTACAACCTCGCCGACCTCCGCCGGCTCGTCCGTCCCGAGGACCTGCCGAAGGTCCGCAGCCTCCTGTCGTTCGCCGGCTCGGACCGCCCGATCGCCGACCCGTGGTACACCGGCGACTTCGATGCGACATACGAGGACGTCCTCCGTGGCTGCACCGCGCTGCTTGCGTTCGTTGGCCAAGGAGGTAGGAAATGAAAAGACGGACTGAACTTCGCAGTGACGATCGTCTGCGACTACTTCGCGGTGATGGTCGGCTGACCCCCTTGCGTGCCGACGCCGGTTTTTGGTATACTACGCTTTCCCGCGCCCAAAGACGGGGCGGACGCGGCTGAAAACCGCGATCACAGGCAAACCCAAAAGTACAGAAAAGTATTATGGCAATCAGGAAACCCACGCCTCCCCAGGCGAAGAGCGCCGCGATGGCGGAGATGCTCTCGGCCGCGGTGGACGAGGCGAAGTTCAAGACCGGTTCAGTGGTCGAGGGGACCGTCACGGCGCTCAAGGGCGACGACGTGTTCGTCGACGTCGGCTACAAGTCCGCTGGCGCGGTGCCGCTCGCGGAGTTCGGCGAAGGCGCCGATCCGAAGGTCGGCGACAAGACGACGGTGATGATCGTGAAGCTCGAGGACGACAAGACGGGCATGATCGAGCTCTCCAAGCGCCGCGCCGACGAGAAGATCCGCTGGGAGAAGATCCTCGACCGCTACGTCGAGGGGTGCGTCGTCACCGGCACCATCAAGAGCGCGGTCCGCGGCGGCCTCATCGTGCAGGTCGACGACGTCGAGGCGTTCCTCCCCGGCTCGCAGGTCGAGATCACCCCGGTCAAGGAGCTCGAGCCCTACGTCGGGCAGACCTTCGAGTTCAAGGTCATCAAGATCTCCAACGAGCGCCGCAACCTCATTGTCTCGCGGCGCGAGCTCATCGAGGGCACGCTCGCCGAGAAGCGGGCGGAGTTGCTGGCGACGCTCCAGAAGGGCGAGCTGCGCAAGGGCCGCGTGAAGAACATCACCGACTTCGGCGCATTTGTCGACCTCGACGGCATCGACGGCCTCCTCCACATCACCGACATGAGCTGGGGCCGCATCAAGCATCCGAGCGAGCTCCTCAAGGTCGGCCAGGAGGTCGAGGTCATGGTTCTCGACGTCGACCGCGACCGCGAGCGCATCTCGCTCGGCCTCAAGCAGACCACGCAGAACCCCTGGGACACGATCCAGGAGCGCTTCCCGGTCGGCGCGCGCGTGCAGGGCAAGGTGGTCAACCTCGCCGCGTACGGCGCGTTCGTCGAGATCGCCCCCGGCATCGAGGGCCTCGTCCACATCAGCGAGTTCAGCTGGACGAAGCGCGTCGCTCGCGCGAGCGACATGCTCGCGGTCGGCGATGAGGTGCAGGTTGTCGTTCTTTCCGTGGACGTCGAAAACCAGAAGATCGCCCTCGGCATCCGCCAGACCCAGGACAACCCGTGGGACACGGTGCAGGAGCGCTTCCCGGTCGGCTCGCGCATCCGCGGCAAGGTGCGCAACTTCACGGCCTACGGTGCGTTCGTGGAGCTCGAGGAGGGCATCGACGGCATGATCCACGTCAGCGACATGAGCTGGACGCGCAAGATCAACCACCCGTCGGAGTGCCTGCAGAAGGGCCAGGAGGTCGAGGCGGTCGTCCTCGACGTCAACCCGAAGGAGCAGCGCATCTCGCTCGGCCTCAAGCAGGCGCAGCAGGATCCGTGGGACGACATCGCGAAGAAGTTTCCGGTCGGCTCGGTCGTCAAGGGCAAGGTCTCGAAGATCGCGTCCTTCGGCGCGTTCGTCGAGCTCGAGGACGGCGTGGACGGGCTCGTCCACATCTCGCAGATCTCCGACCAGCGCGTCGAAAAGGTCAAGGACGCCCTCGAGGTCGGCCAGGAGGTCGAGGCCCGCGTGGTCAAGGTCGACCGCGGCGAGCGCCGCATCGGCCTGTCGATCCGCGCGATGGGCATGACCGAGGACGAGGTCCAGGGCCTGGTGGCCGAGGCGGCCGGCGAGGAGAAGGCTCCCGTCCACGCCGCGACCACCGGCAGCGAAAGCCTCGGCGGACTCTCCGCCGCGTTCGACAACGCCTTTGCGAACGTCGAATGGCAGCCCGGAGAGGCGAACTAAGGGAACTCAGACGAAAGGAACGGAACAATGTCCAGAGTTTGCGAAATCTGCGGCAAGGGCCCGGCGACGGGCAACGTCATCGTCCGCAAGGGCTCGCCCAAGTACAAGGGCGGCATCGGCCTGCACACCACCGGCATCACGAAGCGTCGCTTCCTGCCCAACCTGCGCTCGGTGCGCGTCGCCGACGGCAAGGGCAACGTCAAGCGTATGCGCGTCTGCGCGGCGTGCATTAGGTCCGGCAAGGTCACCAAGGCCTGATTCGCACCTCCGGCTTCCACGCCGGCACGGCGCGGCGGTTCCGTCCCCACGGAACCGTCGCTCTGTTTTTGCGGTCGCTGGACAAAGTAAATGCAACTATCGGTATGTTAAATGCAATCATGCATTGAAGTGTGCATTTACTTTGTCCTATCACCGCTGGGGTCTGTCCCCGTACATGTGACAGCCCCTCGTGTTTTTGGGGACAGACCACCCTGTTTTATGGGGACTTGTCTAATCGGATTTTGGTAGACTACCCTACTGTTCACCGGGCATAGTGCCTGGTAAGAACGGCCCGTCAAGGGAAGGCCTCCCAAGACGGGCCTGCGGCGGCGAGGCTCTTTGGGGTCCAGAGACCTAACTCTCCGGGTCAGCACAGCCCGCCGCCGCGTTTCGTCTAAAGGCTCAACAGTTGTACAGGTGTTTCGGGAGTCGTCTAACCCTCCCGGTTCAACCTCCAGACAAGGATAGTAT
>SFPL01000073.1 GCA_004551905.1 Lentisphaeraceae bacterium | reverse complement strand
ATGCCTCCTTGCGTTTTTTTGCTTTGCAAGAAAGCATACAGCCAACGCCTGATTTTTTCAACCCCCAGCTGAAGCCCGCTCAACAGGCCAATCGCTCAAGGCAAAACCTCCCGGTGTTGCACTGGGAACTCGCGCGCGCGACCAAAAAAGGAAACGAAATTCAAATCAAAGACAATTGCACTCGCTCTTGCGGCGGCCGTCTGCGGCGCCGCGTTCGCAGACGAGGCAACGACCGATGGAAAGTCCGAAAGCTGGTCGTACACGCCCGGCGAGGGCGTTTCGTTCGACGAGACTCCGATCGTCTCGGCCGAAGCTTCGCTCTCGTTCGACTCGAAGTACCTCAGCTACGGCTTCGTTGACAACAAGGCGCCGATCCTGACGTCGGCCGGGGAAATCACGTTCAACCTGCTGGGCGAGGAGGACGACACCCTGACGCTGCGTCCGTCGATCGCCCAGGGCTTCGGCAACGGGCAGCGCGTGAAGGCATACGCCACAAAGAAGGACGGCGAACCGCTAAACCACGCCGGCCTCATGGACACCATGATCAAGCTCGAGCTCGGCTGGATGGTCTGCGACAACGTCTCGCTCAGCGGCTATGTGGAATACTCCGACTTCCTGTTCGACCGCAAAATCCGCGACGCCGCCCGCGACTACGAGGCAACCGGCTCGTGGGACGACGGCTGGAACGTCGTCGCCGGACTGGCCCTGACGATCTCGCTCTGACACTTGCATAAATCCGACGTCTGCAGAAAGGGACCGCTTCCGCGGTCCCTTTCCTTTCATGACGCAGGCTGCGTCGGCTCGACATGAACGACCACGTCCTCAACATCAAGGCCGGCGCCAACGACCGCCCTCTTCACCGCATGGCCGATGTCATGCCCCTCGGCAACCGATAGTGCGCCGTCCACCTGGACGTGGATGTCGGCCTGGAACATCGACCCGTACCGGCGCGCCCGCGCCTTGTGGACGCTCCTGACGCCCGGCACCGCCGCGGCCGCCGCGGCGACGGCGTCGGCCTTGTCCTCGATCTGCGCGTCGGTCATCACCTGCAGCGCCGGACGGGCGAGCTTCCATGCGACATGGGCCACGAACGCGCTCACCACCAGCGCACCGGCGGCGTCGGCCCACCACAGCGACGGAAAGAACCACGCCACCGCGATCGCCGCCACCACGGGCACGGAGCTCAGCGCATCCGACCGGTGGTGCCACGCGTTCGCCTCCAGCGCGGTTGACTTCGCCCGCCGCGCGGCAGCGCGGGTAACGACGAACAGCCCCTCCTTGAGAACAATGCTCGCCACCGCGACCGAGAGCGCGAACGCGCCAGGCAAGGAGTCCCCGCCGCCGCGCATCAGCGATACTACCGAGTTGCGCGCAAGCTCCCACGCGGCGAATGCAAGCGCGACGGAGATGAAGAGGGTGACGAGCGCCTCGATCTTGCCGTGGCCATAGGGATGGTCCTCGTCCGCCGGAGCCATCCAGTACCTGACGCTGAAGATCAGCGCGAGGTCTGTGACCAGGTCGGAGGCGGAATGGACCGCGTCAGCGACAAGCGCCTGCGAGGAGAACATAAAGCCGACCACCGCCTTCGCCGCTGCGATCGCTACATTCACCGCGATGCCGAGGAAGGTTACCCTCCTGACCAGCCGGACCCGCTCCTCCGCCGCCGGCGCCATGGCAGCCGCCCCTTCCGCGGCGCGCTCACCCGCTGCGGTCGCCGCCTCAGAGTCACTGGCTATTGGCGGCCCGACCACTGGTACCGATGTCTGTACACTCGTCTTCATGGTGGGTATTTTACCATATTAGCATATTCACCGCAAACCAGAGCCTGGCGTGTTTGCAACACTGTCAATATATCAAAGACATCAAAACCAAGGCATAGTCATAACCACAATCCACCTTCCCCACCTTCCCCACCACCCGCCACTCCCGACACTCCCGCACCACAAGCACCTACCCCAGACCGCGCCCAACCACCCACCGCGCCTCCCCCCATAAGATTTCGTCCGCACAGTAATCTCACTTTCGGCTTGCCTTTCGCCCCGGGATATGGTATCCTACCTTCCCATGAACCCGAAAAAGGCAAAATTACCACCCAAAACGCAGAAACTGACCTCTTCCGCAATGGCCAGTGCTTCCGCAACGGACGGCGCT
>SFPL01000072.1 GCA_004551905.1 Lentisphaeraceae bacterium | reverse complement strand
GTGAGCGTCAAAAATTAGGCGTCTTAACAGCGCAATCGCCTTTGATCACAATCCTCTCATCGACAAGATGGGAGGATTTTCTATGGTCACGAAGGAGCACAGGGCCATGCGGCGTGAGCAGATGGAGCGATGGCTCGCGTCAGACGGCATGACCGTGGAGGAATGGTGCAGGCTCAACCGCATGTCCACCTCCACGTTCTACCTATGGCTCAACAAATTCAGGGAAGAGGAGCCGGAGTCATTCGGGCAGAAGGCGGCCAAGGGCTGGGTGGAGATCGCCCGCGAGGAGCGCAGGGATTCCCTTGCGCTCACGGTTGTTCCTGCGGCCGATGCTGCGATTCCCACCAAACGGGCGGGGCGCGGCCAAACCGGCAATGGCGGCGATGCCAAAGCACGCATCCAGAGGCGGGCGAAGCCCATCACCGTCGTCGCCAACGGCGCAACCGTCGCCATACCCGCCGGCAGCGACGCCGCCGAGATAGCCGCCGTCATCGGGGCGGTGATGGGAAAGTGAACCCCTTCGCCACCCCGGACCGCATATTCGTCTCCCGGGGCCCGCAGGACACGAGGGCCGGCATACAGAGGCTCGCCGCCAAGGTGGCCGCCGACTTCGGCGGCGATCCCGTCGACGGTGCGCTATACTGCTTCGTCAGCCGCGACCTGGAGAAGATGAAGATGCTGAGATTCGACGTCAACGGCTGGTGCATGTACTACTGCCGCCTCGCCGAGGGGTGCTTCAAGTGGGAGCACCGCCCCGATGACGGGAAACCCGTCATAAGGGTGGAAAGGCGGCGGCTCATGTGGCTGCTCGACGGCCTCTCCATCGGCCAGGATGCGCCCGCGCCGATCACCGCCAAGGTCATCCTTCGACCGTAAAACCGCAGGTCGAGGCCATAATCGATGCCGAAGATGGGATAATATGCGCATGGAGAAAAGGCCGGACATACCGCAGGTCGAGGGCGATTTGGTCGCAGCGCTTATGGCGCAGGTGGCCGACATGCGGGCGCACATGGGCACCATGGCCCGCGGCAACGAGGCCCTTTCCCGCGAGCTCGCGGAGCTCTCGCGCGAATCATCCGAGACCATAAGCGAGCTGAGGGGGAAGCTCGACGAGCAGCAGGCGGAGATCGCCCGCCTCTTGGAGCAGATCCGCCTGGCCAACTGCCGGTTCTTCGGGTCGAAGTCTGAAAAGGTGGTCCCCGAACAGCTCTCCCTGTTCAACGACATGGACGCCGCGGCCGACCCGTCCGCGGCCGAGCCCTCCGTCGCCGACGCTGTCGAGCCCGCGGCCAAGAAGCGGCACCGCCGCGGCGGCAAGCGCCGCATCGACCTTTCCAGCTTCGAGACCATCGTCATAGAGCACGACCCGCCCGAAGACGGGCGCGCCTGCCCCGAATGCGGGCGCGAGCTCGAGGAGATCGGCTACGACGTCGTCCGCAGGCCGAGGCTCATCCCCGCCAGGTTCGTGGTCGAGGAGCACCGCACGAAGAAGTACCGCTGCAGGCCCTGCTGCGACGCCAACGCCGATGGCGGAGAGGATCGCGCCGTCATCGTGAGGGCGGCCTCCCCGAGGAACTGCCTGGAGCGCTCCATCGCCACGCCGTCCTTGGTGTCGCACGTCATCCACGCCAAGTACTGCAACGCCATGCCCCTCTACCGCATCGAGGGCGACTTCGCCCGGATCGGCTTGCGGATAAGCAGGCAGAACATGGCCAACTGGGTGGTGAACGTGCACGCTGTTAATGCCAATATAAAAAGGGCCAGTTACACCAACGTAAAAATCCAATAGCACCAAGATAGATGTGCCAACAGCGCCAACGCATTTTGCCCAACCGCGCCAACGAAGGTACCCTCCCCTCGAGTGACCTTTCGAGAGGAGGACGATATGGAAAGGAACGTTATGGGCGAGTTGAGCATGTACAGGCAATCCGGCACCAAGCCCAACTTCAGCGAGATCGGCCGCAGGCACGGGATGAGCCGCAAGACCGTGGCCAAATACTGGCGAGCGGGCGGCGACCTCGACGACGGCAGGGCGTCGAGGGGCAGCGGCTTCGACCCGTTCCGGGAGGTGATAGAGGCAAAAGCCGAGCTTCCCGGCATCACGAAGAAGGCCGTCCACGAGTTCCTGCTGCACAGGCACCCGGACGCCCGCCTGCCGGGGTACAACGCCTTCACCGAGTACTGCAGGAAGAACGGCATCGCGTTCGGCGCGCTGCGCGCACCGGACGCGCACCCCCGCTTCGAGACCCCTCCGGGCCGCCAGATGCAGTTCGACTGGAAGGAGGGCATCACCATGGTGGACGCCAACGGCGAGGTCTTCGAGTTCAACGTGTTCTCCGCGACCCTGGGGTACTCGAGGCTCCACAAGTTCACCTACTCGGCCACCCGGACCACGGACGACCTGCTGGCCTGCCTGTTGGGCGCGTTCAAGTTCATGGGCGGCGTGCCGCAGGAGTGCCTCACCGACAACATGTCGTCGCTGGTGAGCATGTCCACCGGCCGGCGCGTCAGGAACGAGAGGGCGTGGCGGTTCGCCAAGGAGGCCGGCTTCGACCTGCAGCTCTGCCGGGCGGGCGCCCCCCAGACCAAGGGGAAGGACGAGTCCGCCAACCGCTTCCTGAACAGGCTCTCGGCCTACGATCGCGACTTCGTGGGCCTGGACGGGCTGCTGGCGGCCATCGCGCGCATCGAGGCCAGGAGCAACTCGGAGCCCAACGACACGACGGGGCTGCCGCCCTCGGCGCTATTCATGCGGGAGAAGGAGCACCTGCGGCCGATAGGCAACGCGACCCTGCTGGAATCGATGGTCGGCGACGTCTCTGATCAGGTGGTGCCGCCGACGATGCTCGTCAGGGCCGCCGGCAGGCAGTGGTCGGTGCCCCGCAGGTGCATCGGGAGGAAGGCCAGGGTGGTGACGATGCCGGGCGGGCAGATCCGCATCACCGTGGCGGGCGAGCTGGTCGCGGTCCACGACGCGGCGCAGGGCGCCAGCAAGATCAATTATACAGAAGAGCACTACGTGGAGGCCATGGCGGATAAGGCCTGGGCGGCCGACGAGGACATACGCGAGCAGGCGCGGGCGAACCTGGAGCTGCTCGGGCGGATGGGAGGAAAGTGATGGCGGATCCCGCGATCGAGGCCAGCCCCTACGTGAGGGCCCAGAACAACCTGGGGACGCTGGGGCTGCACGAGATGTCGGCGCTTTTGCCCGACTACATGCGGATGGTGTCGGAGGGCGATGCGGACTTCTGCTCCGCGGTGGCGCAGATGACGCAGGTCGAGGTGGAGGCCAGGACGCAGAGGATCACGAGGCTGCGGATACGCTCGTCGGGGTTCCCGTGCGTGAAGACGCTGGCGGACTTCGACTGGTCCTTCCAGCCCTCCGTGCCCAGGCCCCTGGTTGAGGAGCTGGCGACGCTGAGGTTCGTGGACAGGGCCGAGAACGTGCTGCTGGTGGGCAGCCCCGGCGTGGGCAAGACCCACCTCGCCACCGCGATCGGCATAGAGGCCGTGAAGGCCGGCAAGGAGGTGAGGTTCATAGACTGCGCCAGGCTCGTGGACGACCTGAAGGACGCCCAGTCCAGGGGGATACTCAAGAAGAGGCTGAAGTACTACGCCCACTCGAAGCTGCTCATCATCGACGAGCTGGGCTACCTGGACATCGACGAGGGCGGCGCCGACCTGCTGTTCCAGCTGGTGAGCACCCGCTACGAGCAGCGGTCCACGATCATCACCACCAACGTTGGCATAACGGGATGGGCGAAGGTGTTCGGCGACGAGGTGGCCGCCAGCGCCATCGCCGACAGGATCTGCCACCACTGCCACGTCATCAAGATAACCGGCCGCTCCTACAGGCTCAAGGACGTGCCGACGGAAAGGAAGATGAAAGAAGAATAGCCAGAATTGGGCAATTTGCATTGGTGCGGCTGGACATCGTGAGCTGGCGCGATGGGGCAAAAATAATTGGCGCGATTGGGCAAAAATACATTGACGTTAACACACGCCAGATGGCTGCACCGGGTGCACGAGAGGATACGCGCCGAGCT
>SFPL01000071.1 GCA_004551905.1 Lentisphaeraceae bacterium | reverse complement strand
TGTCCCCGTCGGCATCCCGTCGGGTGGCTTGTCATGCCTTGAACAGGCTGTGCGGCAGGGTCTCGTCGCGCAAAACCGCTTACAAATGTCCACGGCGGCTCGGCGCAGCCGAGACGACGGGGGTATTTGTAATCCGTGGCGTTGGCTACCCCCGTTTGACACGCGGCAGCCCGTTTTGGTATACTACATACCGATTCGCCCATGGTGGGCGGGTTGAAGCGAACGAGCCGGGGCCTTCCATCCCCTGCCAAAGCGGATTGAATCAACAGTTCAAAAAGGAGAAAAGAATATGGAAATGCCTACGTCCGCCCTCACGGGCATCACGCTCAAGGACATGTTTGACGCCGGTCTTCACTTCGGCCACCAGACCAAGCGCTGGAACCCGAAGATGAAGGGCTACATCTTTGACAAGCGCAACGGAATCCACATCATCGACCTGCAGCAGTCGGTCGAGATGCTCGACGAAGCGGCCGCGTTCGTGCGCGACACGGTCCTCGCTGGCAAGAAGATCCTCTTCGTCGCCACCAAGAAGCAGATGGCCGAGATGGTCAAGGCCGCGGCGGTCGAAGTCGACCAGTTCTACGTCACCGAGCGCTGGCTCGGCGGCACCCTCACCAACGCCAAGACGATCCGCTCCTCCGTCAAGCGCATGCACCAGCTGCAGGCGACGGCTAAGGCCAACGGTGGCCAGCTCTCCGAGCATAAGCAGGAGAACTCGATGCTCCGCCGTGAGCTCGCCAAGCTCGAGAAGAACCTCTCCGGCATCGCCGAAATGGCGGTCGAGCCCGGCTGCGTCTTCATCGTCGACTGCGTCAAGGAGGCGAACGCCGTCAAGGAGGCGACCCGCCTCGGCATCCCGGTCGTCGCCGTCGTCGACACCAACGCCGACCCCGAGCCGATCGACTACGTGATCCCCGGCAACGACGACAGCGTCAACGGCGTCAAGCTGATTCTCGACGGCATCGCCAAGGTGATCAAGACCGCCAACGATGAGTACAGCGCCAAGGCCGCTGAGGAGAACAAGCGCCGCGAAGCCGAGCGCAAGTCCCGCGACGAGGCCGAGAAGGCCGCCCGCGCCGAGCGCAAGGCCATGGCCACCAAGCCGTCCGGCGAGCGCCGCGGCTCGAAGAAGGGCATCGGCGCCGACGTCAAGGCCGCCGCGCGCAAGGCCAAGGAGGCCGCCGAGTCGAAGGCGAAGGCCGACCTCGCCGCCAAGCGCAAGGCCGCCGTCGTCGAGGCCGAGGCCGCCGTCAAGGCCGCCGCCCCTGCCGAGGCTCCGGTCGAGGCGCCTGCCGAGGCGCCCGCCGCTCCCGCCGCCGAGTGAGGCGGGGTCCGGCAAGCAAGCATCAACCCAGCAACTGTAAAGTAAGGAGAATTTCGATGACTATCACGATTGACATGATCAAGCAGCTGCGCGAAGCAACCGCTGCGGGCATGGGCGCCTGCAAGGAGGCGCTTGCCGCCTCGAACGGCGACATGGACGAAGCTGTCAAGTACCTGCGTGAGAAGGGCCTCGCCGTCGCCGCCAAGCGCGTCGACAAGGAGTCCAAGCAGGGCATCGTCGCCCTCGCCGAGGCCGCCGACAGGAAGTCGATGGCGCTCGCCGAGGTCAACTGCGAGACCGACTTCGTGGCCAAGACCGAGGCGTTCGTGAAGTTCGTGGACGACGCGGCGAAGGTCGCGCTTGAGGGCAAGGACATCGAGTCCACCCTCGCCGACGACTACAAGATGCTGCTCACCAAGACCGGCGAGAATGTGAAGATCCGCCGCAGCGAGCGCTACGAGCTCTCCGGCGCCGGCGTTCTCTCCGGCTACATCCACATGGGCGGCAAGATCGGCGTCCTGGTGGAGCTCGCCTGCGACAAGGCGGACGCGAAGCTCGACGAGGCGGCGCACATGGTCTGCCTCCACGTCGCGGCGAACGCGCCGAAGTACGTGAAGCCGGACGAGGTTCCGCAGGCCGAGATCGATGCCGAGCTTGAGATCAAGCTCAACGTGCTCAAGGAGCAGAAGGGAAAGCTCCCGCCCGAGCAGGCGCTCGTCGGCATCAAGAAGGGCATGGCCGCCAAGTTCTGCTCGCAGATCTGCCTGCTGAAGCAGGATTACGTCGCCGACGGCGACATCACCGTCGAGCAGTACCTCGCCTCGATCTCCAAGGAAATCGGCGCGCCCGTCGCGGTGAAGCGCTTCTGCCGCATGCAGCTCGGCGCCTGACGACTCTGGGCCACCGACTGGCTCATGAACAAGCTCGCGCAGCTGTGGAGGATCGCCTCGCATCCGCGCGAGCTTGCGCTTCTCAAGTCGTCGAGCGCGGCGGTTCTCTCCGGCCACGACTACGGCAACGCCCGCTTCGGGGTGACGCGCGCGGTGGACGAGGCGCTGGGCGGCGTGGATGAGCAGTGCGGCATGCGCTGGCTCAAGAGGGCGGCGAGATGAAGATCCTCCATGTCTGCGCCGGCTGGGAGGACACCAACGGCGCCGCCGTCATCGCGCGGCGCATCGCCGAACGGCAGTCGGTGCGCGGCGACGAGGTTTCGTTCGCGACCTGGGCCTCGCCCGCGGCGCTCCGCCGCGCCGACGAGGTGTGGACGCACTGCGGCTGGCTGCCGTGCCTCTGGTGGGCGGGTCTTTTCGCGCGGCGGCTCGTCAGGATGCCGGAGGCGTGCTACGATCCGGTGCGCCTGAAGTACAGTGCCTGGAAGAAACGGCTCGTGCGCTCGTTTGAGCGCCTCTTTCTCCGGAAGGCGGCGCGGGTGGTCGCGACCTGCGCGGCGGAGAAGGGGTGGATCGAGAAGTACGAGCCGAAGGCGAAGGCCGAGGTGGTCGACATCCGCGGCTTCGGCTGGGGTCCAAAAGTGATAATTAAGGTCAGACCTAAATTATCAATTTCTGCTGCTGCTCCGCGTGTCCTCTACATGGGTAGGCGTCATCAGCTGAAGGGAGTGCGGTTTCTGGAGGAGGCGACGCGGCGGCTCGGCTTCGAGCTCAGGGTCGTCTCCGACGCGCGCGGCGAGGAGAAGGAGGCGGCGTTCGATTGGTGCGACGTTTTCTGCCTGCCGACGTTGAGCGAGAACTTCGGCATCGTCGTCGCCGAGGCGCTCTCGCGCGGCAAGAAGGTGGTTACCACCGACGGTGCGCCGGCCTGGGAGGACGGAGCGGGCCCCGCCGCCGCGCCTGGCGCTGAACTCGTCTACCTCAAGGGATATCTCGCCGCCGGCGGCGAGGAGCGCGTCGCGATGCTTGCGGATGCGCTCGCGTCGGCGGCCGGGAAGAAGGGATTGGAGGCGTAGGATGGGGGTTGCCGTCAACCGCATGGTGGGATATTTTACGAGCCCGTTGTCGGTCGCGCTGACGCTGGTCGTCGCGGGGCTGGTCTTTTTGGCGCTCGGACGCCGCCGCGGCGGAACGTGGCTTGTCCTCGTGGGCACGCTCTGGCTGTGGATATTCTCAACCGGCTTCGCCTACGCGGTCCTCGGCGGCCGGCTGGAGCGGATGTACCCGCCGCAGCGGGTGGAGGACCTGCCTGAGGCCGACGCGGTGGTGGTGCTTGGCGGGGGGGTCGGCGCCGACACGAACAGCCTCGTCTACGCGGAGCTCTTAATGGGGGCTGATCGGGTGCTGCACGCGGCGCGGATCGTGAAGGCCGGCAAGGCGCCGGTCGTGATCGCCTCGGGCGAAGGCGAGCGCGAGGCGTCGCTGCCGCTCCTGAAGGAGTTCGGTGTGCCCGAGGAGGCGATCCTGGTCGAGAACGAGTCGCGCAACACCGAGGAGAACGCGCGCCGCGTCGCGAATCTGCTTGCGGACCGCCCCGGGTGCCGCCGGGTGCTGCTCGTCACCTCGTCCTGGCACATGCGCCGCGCGCTCCTAATGTTCCGCCGCCACGCCGCGGACGTCGAGGTGGTGCCGGCGGCCATCGACTACGAGGGGATCGTGGCAGCGGAGTCGCTGGCTCTGCCCCGGTCACTCGCGCCGTCGGCGGACATGCTGATGAAGAACTCCTTCATGCTCAAGGAGTACGTCGGCTACTGGGGCTATCGGATTTTGCGGTGAATTATGCTATAATACGCCCTATGAAAGTTCTAGTAACCGGCGGTTCCGGGTTTCTCGGAATCAATCTGATAAGGTTCCTGCGCGCGAAGGGCGTGGAGGAGATACGGGTGCTTGACATCGCGGACTTCGACTACCCCGAGAAGTCCGAGCCGTGGCTCAAGTTCACGCTCGGCGACGTGCGCGACCAGGCGGCGGTCGACCGCACGGTCGAGGGCTGCGACGTCGTGGTCCACTGCGCGGCGGCGCTGCCGCTCTACAGCGAGAAGGACATCTTCACCACCGAGGTCGACGGCTGCCGCAACGTGCTCGGCGCCTGTCGCCGCTTCAAGGCGGACCGCATGATCCAGATCTCCTCGACCGCCGTCTACGGCGTGCCGAAGAAGCACCCGATCTACGAGACCGACCCGCTGGTCGGCGTCGGCCCCTACGGCCAGGCGAAGATCGAAGCCGAGGAGGTCTGCCGCGCCGCGATCAAGGAGGGCTACTGCGTCTCGATCATCCGCCCGAAGAGCTTCATCGGCCCAGAGCGGCTCGGCGTGTTCGCGCTCCTCTACGACTGGGCCTACACCGGCCACGGCTTCCCGATGATCGGCTCCGGCGACAACCGCTACCAGCTGATGGACGTCGATGACCTCTGCGCGGCGATCTGGAGCTCTATGACCTACCCCAAGGACGTGGTGGCCACCGCGTTCAACATCGGCGCGAAGGAGTTCACCACGATGAGGGAGGACTACCAGGCGGTGCTCGACCGCGCCGGCCACGGCAAGAAGATCCGCGGCATGCCGGTGAAGCCGGTCGTCTTCATCCTGCGCATCCTCGAGAAGCTCCACGCCTCGCCGCTCTACCCGTGGGTCTACGAGACGGCGTCGACCGACTCCTTCGTCTCGGTCGAGAAGGCCGAGAGGCTCCTCGGCTTCGCCCCGAAGTACTCCAACAAGCAGGCGCTGGTGAGGAACTACGACTGGTACGTCGAGCACCTCTCCGAGTTCGCCGGCAAGAGCGGCGTCTCCCACCGCGTCCCCTGGAAGCAGGGCCTGCTCGCCTGCGCCAAGTGGTTCTTCTGATCTGTCAAGCCAAGGGGGCAAATCCATGGAAAAGCACTATCTCTCCGCCGATGACTACCTCCGCGACCAGTGGCGCCTCGCCGAGTTCGTGCGCGGCGGCGGCTGGCGGCCGGACTTCCTCGTCGGCCTCTGGCGCGGCGGCGCGCCGGTGGCGATTGCGGTGCACGAGTTCCTCAAGTGCACCGGCTGGGACGTCCGCCACATCCCGCTCAAGTGCGCCTCCTACACCGGCATCGGCCAGAACGAGGGCAAGGTGGTGTTCACCTTCGGGGAAGAGATCTTCGGCCTCTTCCGCGTCGGCGACAAGGTGCTCTTCATCGACGACGTCTTCGACACCGGCAAGACCGCCGCGGCGGTAATGGACCGGATGCACAAGGTCGGCGCCGATGCGAAGATCGCCTGCGTCTACTGGAAGCCCGAGAAGAACAAGACCCACATCAAGCCCGACTACATCGCCAAGGACATCGGCAACGACTGGCTCGTCTTCCCCCACGAGATCGAGGGCCTCTCGCTCGCCGAAGTGCGCGTGAAGGACCCCGCGCTTGCGGCGATCATGGAGCGCTTTGCGTGAAGCGCTCGCTCGACGTGGCGCTGACGCTGTGCGCCGCGCCCGTCGCGCTCGTCATTGCGGCGGCGGTCGCGCTCGCCGTCCGCCTCGCGCTCGGCCGCCCGGTCCTCTTCCGGCAGGAGCGCGCCGGCCTCGGCGGCAGGCCGTTCTCTATCCTCAAGTTCCGCACCATGCGCGAGGGTCCGGGTGCCGACGCCGAGCGCCTCGGCCGCTTCGGCCGCTTCCTGCGCGCGTCGTCGCTCGACGAGCTGCCGGAGCTGTGGAACGTCCTCCGCGGCGAGATGTCGCTCGTCGGCCCGCGGCCGCTGCCGACCCAGTATCTGCCGCGCTACTCGCCGGAGCAGGCGCGACGCCACGAGGTGCGCCCGGGCATCACCGGCTGGGCGCAGATCCACGGACGCAACGCGCTTTCCTGGGAGGAGAAGTTCCGCTACGACGTCGAGTACGTGGACCGCCGCTCGCTTGCGCTCGACCTCTGGATCCTCGCGGCGACCGCCTTCCAGGTCGTCTTCCCCCGCCACATCGCCCACCACGGCGAAGCCACCATGACCGAGTTCACGGGTACGGCGCGGTGACATTTTTGGTATAATACTCGTACTTATGGCCCAGGAGCAGCTTTTCGCAGACGACTACAAGGTGAACCTCGACGTGTTCGAGGGTCCCCTCGACCTGCTGCTGTACCTGATCCGCCGCGAGGAGCTCGACATCTACGACATCCCGATCGAGCACGTCACCGCCGAATACATGCGCTTCATCGAGGACGCGCGCAGGCTCAACCTCGACATCGCCGGCGAGTTCATCGTCATGGCCGCTACGCTGATGGTCATCAAGTCCCGGATGCTACTGCCCGTCACCCGCCGCGCCGCCGAGGACGGCGAGGACGAGGAATGGGTCGACCCGCGCCTCGACCTCGTCCGCCAGCTCATCGAGTACAAGAAGTTCAAGGACGCCGCAGTCCGGCTCGAGCGCATGGAGGCCCTGCAGGCGAACAGCTTTGACTATGGCGGCGGTCGCCCCAAGTTCGAGAAGACCGCCGCGGACGCGCGCGGCGCGCTCGCCAACCTCGACCTCTACGACCTGCTGACCGCGTTCCAGGAGGTGCTCGCCCGCGCCAACGAGATCCCCCACGAGGAGCTCAAGGGCGTGCGCTACTCGGTGCCGGACAAGATGGACGAGATCCTCGATCGGACGCGCCGCGAGGGACAGTTCTCATTCCTCTCCCTCTTCGACCCCGAGCGCGCCCCGAAGGGCGTGATCATCGTCACCTTCCTCGCGCTCCTCGAACTTCTGCGCCAGCACCGCGTGATCGTCTACCAGAACGCAGCGTTCCACGAAATCACCATCCTGGCCTCCCGCGAGGAGCCGGACGACAAACCGCTTGAAAGGCCCGACGACTATGAGTGAAGATGTGAAGATCCCCCTGCCGCACTCCCTGCAGGAGATTGTGGGCGCGCTGCTCTTCGCGAGCGAGACGCCGCTTACCGCCGCCGAGCTGCGCGAATGCGTGCGCGCCGTCGGCGCCGAGGAGGGTGAGAACGCGGAGATCATGGACGTCTACCGCACCTGCACCTCGAAGGAGGTCGACGAGGCGCTCCGCGGGCTCGAGAAGGCGCTGGAGGTCGGCGGCACCGGCTTCCGCCTCGTCTGCGCCGGCGGCGCCTACCGCCTGCAGACCGAGCCGAGCTGCGGCCGCTACGTCCGCGCGATGCTGAAGATGGACCGCCCCAGCCGCCTCGGCCGCGCCTCGCTGGAGACGCTCGCGATCATCGCCTACCGCCAGCCGCTCACCAAGAGCGAGATCGAGGAGATCCGCGGCGTGGACGTCTCCGCGAACATCAAGACGCTGATGGACATGCAGCTCATCCGCCTCGTCGGCAAGTCCGAGCTCCCCGGCCACCCGTTCCTTTACGGCACCACCGCCGCGTTCCTCGAGCACTTCGGCCTCTCCTCGCTGCAGCAGCTCAACGAGCTCGACCCCACGCTTCAGCGCTCGAACCCGAAGAAGAAGGCTGAGGCCTACAAGCGCAAGGACGACAAGAAGGACGCCCAGCCGGAGCTTCCCGTCGCATTGGAGGAGCAGCCGCCCGCTGCCGAGGAGGAGAAGCAGTCGCCGGCCGCAGACGAAGACGACTTCTTCATCGACGACACTCCCGACGAGTTCGACGACGAAGACGAAGAAGAGTTCGAGGATGACGAAGAAGGGGAGGGCGAAGATGATGAATAAGGCCGTGTTTGCCGCGCTGCTCGCGGCGCTTGTCTCCGCCTGCGACTACGCCGGCGGCAGGGCGCAGTCCGGCCAGCGCACCGATGCCGCCTACCGCGCGGCGATGGAGGACTACCGCGCCGGACGCCTCGACCAGGCCATCGCCGGCTTCCGCAAGGTCTGCCGCGACGACCCCTCCAACTCCTCCGCCCGCTTCCAGCTCGCCTGCCTGCTGCTCGACGCCTCGCGCGACCACGCCGGCGCCTACTGCGCGTTCAGGGAATACCTGCTCCAGCAGCCGGGCAGCGACAAGGAGCGCCTCGCGCGCGACCGCCTCGCCGCCTGCGAGAAGGAGTTCGCCCGCGAGCTCGCCGCCAAGCACGGCCTCGCCGACTCCGGCGCCGAGGCGTCCGCGGCGATCGCTTCGCTCAAGGAGAAGCTCGCCGCCTCCGAGAAGGAGCGCGAAGCCCAGCGCAATGAGCTCGCCGAGGCGAAGAAGTCAATCGCCGCGCTCTCCGCCCAGGTGAAGCACCTGAAGTCGCTGGTCAGCGACTCGCCAGACGCAGAAGCGCCTTCCCGCGACGTCCGCGACGTCAAGGCGCTCCTCGCCGGCGAGGACGACGCCGCCTCCGTGCCGACGCCGAACGCCGGACGCGACGTGCTGGCCGAGGACGACCCCGACCTCGCCGCCGTCGCGCCGATCGCCCAGCCCAAGGACGCCAAGAAGCAGCGCGACGCGGCGAAGGAGGAGGCGGAGCGCAGGGCCGCAGCCCGAGCCGCCGCGCTCAAGGCGATGCGCGACAAGATCCCCGAAGAGTACGTCGTCGAGGAGGGCGACACCCTCTACAAGATCGCCATGAAGTTCTACGGCAAGGCGTCCGCCTGGAAGCTCATCCGCGACGCCAACCGCGCCATCATCTCCACCGACGGCCGCGTCAAGACCGGCCAGAAGCTGAAACTGCCGAAATGAGTGAGACGATCCCAATGTCGATGGTGGGCCCCGCCCACGGATACACGCGCGAGAAGTCACCGTGGATCATCGACGCCCACGGCGCGTTCGGCAGTCGCCTGGTTCGCTACCTCGCCGGCGGCGGCCTGCACACCTTCGGGCGCACGATCTCCCAGGATATGGCGCACGCGAAGCACCGCCGGTTCCTCCTCATTGCCGCGGCGATCGCCGCGTGCTGGCTGGTCCTCTACATATTCTGAAAGGATGCAAAAATGAAAACAACACTGGTGTTGGCGGCGGCGCTGTCCGCCGGAATCGCCTTCGCCCAGCAGGGCGGACAGGACGCCTTTCTCAAGCAGCAGGCGTACGCCGAGATGCAGCGCGTGCTCGGACAGGTGGACGTGCTGCAGTCGAACTTCGAGGACCTCTCCGCGCGCGTGCGCCGCATCGAGGGCTCCGACGGCTCCAGGGGGCTCCAGGCCGAAATCGACTCGCTGCGCGCCCGGATTGCCGACCTGAAGCGTGAGATGGCGGCGATGCGTGGCGAAATCGTCAAGGACCTCACCGCCAAGATTGTGCAGATCCAGAGGGCGCAGACGCCCGCCACGCCCACGCCTCCGCCGCCGAAGCCGAGGGTGATCGGCCCCCACCTGGAGTACGAGGTGGTGGCGGGGGACAGCCTCTCGATCATCGCCCGCGCGTTCGGGACCACCGTGGACAAGATCAAGGAAATGAACTCCCTCAAGAACAACAACCTGCGCATCGGCCAGAAGCTGATGATCCCCAAGAAGTGAGGAGGGCGTGATGAAGATACTGGTGGTTGGAAGCGGCGGCCGCGAACACGCTATCGCCTGGCGCCTTAGGCAGGACGCCGAAGGACACGCGCTCTTCTGCGCGCCGGGCAACGTCGGCACCGCGGCAGTCGCGACGAACCTGCCGCTCAAGGCGGACGACACCGCCGGCATCGTCGCCTGGGCGAAGGCCGAGCGGCCAGACCTCGTCGTTGTCGGACCCGAAGCGCCGCTCGTCGCCGGACTCGTCGACGCGCTCTCCGCCGCCGGAATCGCCGCGTTCGGCCCCGTCGCCGCCGGCGCCCGCATCGAAGGCTCCAAGCGCTTCGCCAAGGAGGTCATGGACGCCGCCGGCGTCCCCACAGGCAAGGCCGAGACCTTCACCGACGCCGCCAAGGCCAAGGCCGCGCTCCCGTCGTTCGGGCTCCCCGTCGTGATCAAGGCGGACGGTCTCGCCGCCGGCAAGGGCGTCGTCGTCGCCGAGACCCTCGCCCAGGCCGAGCAGGCGATCGACGACATGCTCGTCGGCAACCGCTTCGGCGCCGCCGGCGCGGAAGTGCTCGTCGAGGAGTTCCTCCACGGCGAGGAATGCTCCATCCTGGCGGTGGTGGACGGCGAACGCGCCGTGCTGCTGCCGTCCTCCCAGGACCACAAGCGCGTCTTCGACGGCGACAGGGGTCCCAACACCGGCGGCATGGGCGCCTACTCGCCCGCACCGGTGGTCACGGACTCGATGCTCCCCGGCATCCGCGACCGCATCATCCTGCCGGTTCTCCGCGAGCTGAAGCGCCGCGGCATCGTCTACCGCGGCGTCCTCTACGCCGGGCTGATGGTCAACAACGCGAACTCGAACCCCCGCGGCCCGCTCGCGAAGAGCGGCTCCGAGGTCAATGTCGTCGAGTTCAACGCCCGCTTCGGCGACCCCGAGACCGAGGCCGTGCTGCCGCGCCTCGGCGGCAGCTTCGCCCAGCTCCTCCTGAACGCCGCCTCCGGCTCTCTCTCCGAAGCCGACCTGGTGGTGAAGGACGACGTCGCCGCCACCGTAATCGTCGCCTCCGGCGGCTACCCCGGCGACTACGAGAAGGGCAAGGAGATCTCCGGCCTCGCCGCCGCTTCCGCCGACGCCATCGTCTTCCACTGCGGCACGAAGGAAGCCGACGGCAGGACCCTCACCTCCGGTGGACGCGTCCTCAGCGTAACCGGCCTCGGCGCGACGCTGCGCGAGGCGGTTGACCGCGCCTACGCGCGCATCGCCGGCATCTCCTTCGACAAGATGTTCTTCCGCCGCGACATCGCCCACCGCGCCTTCGAGCGGGAGAGCGCGCGGCAATGAGGATTGTCTCGCTCGCGAGCGGGTCGAAGGGCAACGCCTACGTCGTCGAGCAGGACGGCGAGGCGCTGCTCGTCGACTGCGGGCTCGCCGGGCGGACGCTGGCGGCACGGCTCAAGTCCGTCTTCCCCGAGTTGCCGCGCTTCGCCGGGGTGCTGCTCACCCACTCCCACTCCGACCACTACGCCGGCCTCGCGGTGTTCGTCGGCCGCCACCCCGACGTCCCCGTCTACGCCAACTCGATGACCGCCGAGGCCGTGGCCCACGAAACCGGCGTGAACGAGTCGGCCTTCGCCTGCTTCGAGAACGGCCAGCCTTTCGCCGTCGGCCCGTTCGAGGTCTCGCCGTTCTCGGTACCGCACGACGCCAGCGACCCCGTGGGATACCTGATCCACGGTAACGAGACGTATTTCCACGTCACCGACCTCGGCTCGCCGCTCGACTCGGTCGGCGTCAAGCTCGCCCAGGCCGACGCGGCGACGGTGGAGTCCAACCACGACGAGGTACTGCTCCGCACCAGCCAGCGCCCGCCTGCGCTCGTCCAGCGCATCCTCGGCCCGCGCGGCCACCTCTCCAACCACCAGGCGTGCGACCTCGTCCGCCGCTTCGCGCCCACGCGCCTGAAGCGCCTCGCGCTCGCCCACCTCTCGCAGGACTGCAACGTGCCGCACGTCGCCGCGAACGCAATGCGCGACACGCTGCGCGAAATGGGGCGCACCGACGTCGCGCTCCGCATACTTGAACAGGATGAAGTGGTCGAGCTTTAGCCTGGCTGGCCTCTGCTGCCTTGCCCTGGCCGGCTGCCGCCGCCCCGTCGAGCGCATCGAGTGGCCGGTAATGGGCACCGTCGCCGCGGTGCAGGTGCGCGGCGGCGGCGGACTCCCCGCGTCCAGCTACCGCCAGAGCGCCGCGGACGCCTTCGCCGAAGTCGAGCGGCTTTTGAACGCCCACAACCCAGATTCGGAGCTGAGCCGCCTCGCGCCGCTCGGCAACGACGCGGTCCTGGCGCGGTGCGACGCGCGGATGCGCCCGTGCTATGCCGTGGCGTTTGTGCTCGAGCGGCTCTCCGGCGGCGCGTTCAGTCCGCGCTGGTGCGGGACGAACACCCTCGACCTCGGCGCCATCGCCAAGGGTTTCGCCGTTGATCTGGCGGCGGAGTCGACCTATGTCGACGGCAACGACGCGCTCCTCGACCTCGGCGGCAACCTCAAGGCCCTCGAAGGTGAGGGTGGATCGCACCGGTCGTGGAGCACCGGCGTGCGCGATCCGCTTGGAGATGGATTTGCCGCTGTCGTAGAACTTCATGATGGCGAGGCGCTCGCGACGAGCGCCACCTACTTCCGCGGCAGCCACATCCGCGACCCGCGCACGGGCGCAACGGTCTCCAACGGCGTCGAGTCGGTCACCGTGCTTGCACGCTCGGCGATGTGGGCGGACGGTCTTTCCACCGCGCTCTTCGTGCTGGGACCGGAGGATGGTTCGAGACTGATGCGCTCCGTCACGGAAGAATTTCCCCAATCCGGCGTCCTGGCTGCGCTGTGGATCTTCGCCAACGGCTCCTGCCGCAGCACAGGTCCTGCCGCCGACCGCTTCCGCGTCTCCTTGAGATAACAGCCGCGTTGTCACGGATTACAAATCCCTAATTCTTCGCACAGGTAGGCCGTAGGAGGCGACCTTTGTCCACAGGGCCGGGATGGCGTCGCGCCATCCCGGCCCGTCCTGCATATTTTGACTTTTTTGCAGATTCCCCCTTGACTTTTGC
>SFPL01000070.1 GCA_004551905.1 Lentisphaeraceae bacterium | reverse complement strand
CTTTGACATCTCATAATACCCTGCATACGGAACATTCGTAAACGAGACCTCAGTTACGGTATCCCATGTGAAATCATCTATCACTGCACCGCTAAACCTCACAAGGGCATCCTCATGCTCGCCTGCACCGTATGGCGAGCACCATTGACCTTTTTCGAAATCAAGTCCTACCCATTCATTTGTCACCGGAGCGTTATATCCACAGCTTCCCCAGACATGGCACTGCAGGTCTATGGGGTTCTTTTTCCTCTTCAAGATAATCGTTTTCACCTCACCATATGGTTGCCACTTACCATCCTTGACCAGTGGTGAAACCCCTTCGCGCCAATGGAAGTTAACGCCAGCACAGGAAGAATAATAACCGGCTTTCCATATATGACACGAGAATTTCCCCCCGACTTTGCCCTTTGCAACAAACACACCTTTATCATCCGTAACAAAATTTTCCTTCCACGTCTTTCGTGGATAGTCATTCTGCCATGTGCCTTGAACGACAGTGTTTGTGATTGGGGTTCCCGTATCATCTACAACACGATAAACTATTTTGGCTTTGGCTCCATTGCGCTGAGCCTCCTGCACTTCTGGTTTTATAGCCTCATAATATGTCGCGCTATGTTTTGGGATGCCCGCAAGTGCAACCTTTAGGACAAACATCGCAACGCCAACAATAATTAATGTCTTCATCTTAGTGCTCCTTTTTCAACAATGTTTGTGAATGCTGGGTAGACAAAATAATAGGCCATGTTCTTAACATCTGAGTGAAGCCAATTATAAGTGGTTATTACCTGCCCTTGCTCATTTTCGACGTCAACACCTTCTCTCCCCCACCCATTTGTTCGATACGTCAATTCATTTAAGTTAAAGTCTTTAGTCATTTGCCCCTGTTGAGCCGTCCGAATTGCCACCTTCCCTGCCGGGCTGGAGACGGCAGGGATGTGGTAGGCGAGGATGTCGGCCTTGTCGTAGTCTGAAATCGTCGAATTAAACATCGCCGAGACGCCGCGGTCAAAGACGGCGTTGGCAGGGATGGTTCCATTCGCGACCAATGCATTCGCTTCGGCGACAGAATACTTGACGGTAACCATCTGGTCATTACGGTTTGTCATCCAGCAATGAAAGCCCCATCCAGCAGAAAGAGATCCTGCCATGTCTACGCCCTTAAGCACCTCCTGCTTCTGCCACGGATATGCGTCCAGTTCCCAGTTAAGGTGAACGAAAGGCCATTCAAGGTTCAATGTGGGCCAGTGGAATACACCAGTCGTTATTCCCGGAGTTTCTGAATTCTCTTCAAACACTTCGTCACCCGATGAATAGAAGTTATAGACCGCAAGCCCCTGTCTTCCCAATAGCGGCGCAAAATGCCCAGCCCATCCGATGTCAGCGCGAGCGTCGTTTGGCGTGTTCGTAAACCACGTGTACCAATTCGACGCCCAGGTGCGCTCGTGGTAGCCGTCCCAGTCCGACGGCACGTACTTGTCTACAGCCTCTGCGCTGTCAGCCTGGAGCTCCGGCCTGTACGCCTCGGATGCGACCGCCGCGTCGAGCATGATGTACGTGCGCGCGCTCGCGCCCTTGAGCAGCGCCTCCGAGACGACCATGTTGCCGAGCGAGTGGCCGATCACGACCGCGTCGACGCCGTTGGAGTTGACGAGGTTCCTGAACGTCGGCGCGGTCATGAGCGCCTGGCGGACATCGCGGTGGTAGTGGAGTCCGTTAACCCATCCGCTATCACCAGACCAAGTCACGCCCCAATACCGGGCGTTCATCCCCGACACCCAGAGCCGCTTGAACATCTCCCGGTTCCAGTTCCTCGCGCCGTCGAGGTCGACGTTGAATCCGTGGACGAAGAAGACGTCCCTGTCAGCAAGCTCGTAGTCAGGGTTGTTCCACGGCGTGTTCACAGCGAACTGGAACATCTCGCCGTCCTGCGCGCCCCTGATGTTGACGAACCTGTACATGTAGTCCACTGAGCTGGTGCAGACCGGCAGCCAGAACGAGTACAGCTCCGTCCCTGCGACGAAAACCGAGAACCTGATGCCGGAATAGCCTGAATACTTCGACTCGACGACCAGGAGACAGGAATTCGTGTCGAACAAACCGGCCTGGGCGTTCGAAAGCGAAATCCCTGAATGGTCGAGGGCGACCAGCGTCGCGTTGGTCAGCGGATCGCCGAAGACGTCGACGTGCGGCGCGGTGCGCATCTCGCCCGCCTTCAGGTGCGGTATCTCCGCAAGGGTGCAGTTGAACTCGCTGATGCCGACGTCCGTCGACACCCTGAACGATGCGACATGTCCCCAGTCGGAGAAAAACGGCTCGAAGCGGACTGCAACCGGGAAGAAGTTCAGGAGGTCGTACGCTCCGTCGACCTTGAGGTTGCCGCGGTTGAGCGGCGAGGAGAGGCCTGGCGCGATTCCCGCCATTAGCGACGGCTCCTCCCAGACCGACCCCTTCACCCTGCAGTCGTTGACCCAGTACCTGAACGGACTTCCGTCGAGGTACGCCGCCACGTCGGCGAGGTCGATCCCGCCGTCGCGGTTGTAGTCCGCCATGAGCGGCGGGCGGATGGCGGTGACGCGCTGGCGGGCGACGTCGCGGACGGCCTTGCCGCCGACGACGCCGGCGTACTCGACGACCAGGTCGAACGCGCCGGGCTCGGACGCCATCACCAGCACCCGGACGTTGCCCAACTCCCAGTTGTGGCGGCGGACGAGCCGATACCAGTGCCGGATCGGGAAGAACCGCTCCGAGGCGAACGCCGTGTCCAAAACCGTCTCCGGGTCAGCGTAGTAGTCCTCGCTTCCCGCGAAGCAGACCCTGACGTCGCCGGCGGCGTTCTCCACCGCGACGCGCACGACTCCGTCGGCGAGGAGGAGGTCGTTCCTGAGGATCAGCGACGCGGCGAGGTATTCGTTGGTCGTGACCGTGGCCGGGAAGCCCAGCGACGGCGAAAGCCGGTTGTAGACCTCGATCGGCGGAAGGTCGCCGGGCGTGTCCAGCTTGAGGCCGAGAACCGTGTAGTCGCGCCAGATGTACCAGCCGCCGTTGGTCGAGAAGCACACCGAGGCGTCGTTGCAGCTGCGGCTCGGCGCAACGCCGCGGACGGTCACGTCGCAGGGCCGGTAGGAGATGCGGAAGACGTCGTTCGACTCGAGCACCTCGAGCCGGCTCGACGAATACGCCGCCGCCACAAAGTTGGACCGGTTGTGTTCCGGGCAGGGGCAGCAGTTGGTGAACGCGCCGACCGGGACGTCGAGGTGGACCTGGTCGGCGTTGTCGCCGTAGAGGTGGAGCACCCCTTCGAGCGGCTGGAGAACGACCGCCGCCTCGTACTCGTCCTCGGCCGCGGACTCTTCGCCGCCCGTCATCTCGGGAGGGTTGGCGTAGGCGCAGTCGTCCCCGCAGTCGCACATCATGTTCCATTCGTGGCCGTATATGGCGCAGTCACACCGGCAGATCCCCGACACCGACTCGCTGCAGTTGCACATGACATGGTGCGACTCGCCCTCCGTTACGTCCGGAGACTCGCCGCGCGGCGGCGGCTTGTTGGGGCAGAAGCGGACCGACTGCGTGTAGTTGGTCTGGCCGGCGAGCCGGTCCGGGTGCCAGACCGTGTAGACGACCGCCCGCTCCTCGTCCGCGTCGAACCTGCCAGTGATCTTCGCCGCGTCGGGCGGAAGGTTCGTCACCACCACGTCCGCCGAGCCAGAGGACCAGGTCGCGGTCATGTCGGGAAACCCGGTGACGAGCCGGACCCTGACGCTGCGGTCGCTCAGCCGGTGGATGCAGGGGATCGTGGCGTCGGTGAACGGAAAGGCGATCCAGCCCGGGTGCAGCGACGGCAACTCGCCGACCATGAAGTCCTCGGAATTGAGCGCGACGTCGAGCCCGTCCGGCCTGCGCCACCAGAGCCGCTCGCGCCGACCCCTGCCGACTGCGATCAGGAGCGTGTTCGTGGCCGCGCCGGAGCGCAGACGCGGCGGCGGCAGGAGCGGGTAGACGCGGTCGCCTACCATCAGGTCGCCCTCGCCGTCGCCGGAGACGCTCACCCTGAGGACGGCGATGTTCTCGGTGGGCTGCGGGAACGCGACGGGGCCGTTGGTGGCGCCGGAGTAGAACACGTGCTCGTAGACGGTGTTGGTGGAGCCGTCGGGGAACGCGAACGGGCTTTCGCCGGCAAGGCGCGCGGCGAGCCCGTCGGAACCGGGACCGCCGAGGGAATGCGGGTCGAGCGGATCGGTGCCGTGGACAAACAGCTCGTCGTAGTCGGAAAGGCCGTCCTCGTCGGTGTCGGCGAGATGCGGGTCGGTGCCGTGGACGCGGATCTCGTCGGCGGTGGAAATGCCGTCGCCGTCGGGGTCGGGGTCGTCGAGGTCGGAGGGATAGAGCGGGTAGAAGGAGACGGAGCTGCGGGACTGGGGAACTGCGGAACCGGGGAACAGCGCGATGGCTGGATTGGCGGAACTGCCGAAGACCGCCGAGGCGAAGAGGTTGGTGTCGGGGGCGGCGACGCGGGTCAGGTCGTAGCGGTAGACGAACGCCCCGGTGCCGGAAAGCTCGACCTGGAAGGAGACGGGGTTTGCGGCGGCGCGGCCGAGGAGCGCGTTCTCCCAGGTGAACTGGAGGGTGTTGGACGGCGTGAGGTGGTGCCAGAATCGGCTCGGGCGGGCGGACTCGGGCAGGAGGCGCCAGTTGGCCTCGGGGACGACGCCCAGCGGCGCGTTCACCGGCAGGAACGAGGCGAGCGGCTGGCCGCAGACGGCGCCCGCGAAGGCGTCGACGCGCCCGGAGGAGTCGACGCAGAACGCGGAGGCGGAGTTGGTGCCGATAGGGAACGACCAGCCGCCGGCGTCGAACGCGATCCAGTCCGACGAGGCGCCGCGGATGCGCCAGCGCCGCGCCTCCTCCGCGCCCGCCGGCATCGCGAACGAGCAGGTCTCGTTCGTCCTCGCCAGCGAGACCGCGTATCCCCTTTCCACGTCCTCGGCGGTTATGCCGACCTCGACGCCGCCGGACCGCAACAGCACGATTCCGCTGTTCTCCACCTGGTTCGTGGGCTTGGTGGCGGCGTAGCGGGTCATGACAAGCACAGCCAGCAGCGACACGACGACATCCGGAAGCCTGTGCCTCCAGAATCGCCACCTCTGCCGCCATGTCTGCATGGCTGTATTATACCAAATTTCGTGGCAGCAGTCAGCCGAGGGCGTCGAGGATCGACTCGCGGGTGATGGGGCTGCCCTTGGCGCGGAGGACGAAGATGCGGGTGATGAGGGCGGACTCGAAGTCGGTGAGGCAGACGCCGTCCTTGCGGTCCTGGAGAATCCTCAGGAGATCGGCCGAGGTGAGCTTGTACTTCTGCTCGCGGCGCGGCAGAAAGAGGTCGGTGAAGCGCATTGCCAGCGACACCGCCGGCTTCAGCGCGGCGGCGAGGATCTCGTAGGCGCCGGCGACGGCAAGGATGCGCCGGAGCGGGCGCGCGGCGAAGAGCAGCTTGGGCATGAACTCGGCGCAGTAGAGGAGCATGAACGCGCCCACGAAGCCGAGAACCGCGCTCGCGGTGGTGCTCGAGCCCG
Source organism: Lentisphaeraceae bacterium (assembly GCA_004551905.1). Lineage (GTDB taxonomy): Bacteria > Verrucomicrobiota > Kiritimatiellia > RFP12 > UBA1067 > UBA1067. The sequence goes on along the minus strand of SFPL01000070.1, from coordinate 27,035 downwards.
AGATCCGCGCCGAGAGCGCGGCAAACGCCGAAGAGTAGCCCACCGAGGCGAGGTTGTTGCCGATGAGCAGCGTGGTGGTGGTGCGCGCCATGTCCGCAAGCGCCCGCTGCACCTTGGCCGCCTTGACCCCACCCTCGCGCGAGAGGTGCAATATGCGCTCGCGGCTTACCGAGAGGAATCCGGTCTCCGCGCCCGCGCAGAACGCGGCGCCGGCGAGCGCGGCCATGGCCGCCAGGAAGAGCAGGATCTCGATCATTCCTCGTCCTCCTCCGTGCGCGCGACCTCCTCGTCGGTGTCGGCGATGATCTCCTCGTCGGTGTCGGCCTCGGGACGCGACAGCACCTCCAGTCGCACCGCCTCCACCCGGCGGCGGCGGCGGCGGACGACGGTCGCCCGGCAGCCGTCGGCCTCGATCTCCTGTCCTACGTGCGGCAGGCGCTCGGCGTGGAACTGCACCCAGCCCGAGATGCGGTCGGCGTCCTCCGCCTCCAGCTCCAGGCCGAGCTCGCGGTTGACCTCGTCCAGCGAGGCACGCGCGTCGATCTCCCAGACGTTCGGCCCCTTCTTCACGATCTGCGGCTCCTGGTCGGGGCGGGCGAAGACGCCGGGGCCGAAAATCACCTCGAGGATGTCGTCCGGCGAGATGATGCCGGCGGTGCCGCCGTATTCGTCGAGCACCACCGCGAGCGGCTTGCGGCTCTTGGCGAAAGTGACGAGCAGGTCGTCGAGCGTCACCGTCTCGGGCACGAAGAGCGCGTCCTCGACCTCGCCGGTGTCGCGGGCGATTACGCCCTCGATGGCATCCGGCGTACGCCGATAGACGGGCAGGTGGCGGTGGCGGGCGGACTTGAGCGCGGCGGCGCGCTCGGCCTCGGGACGGTCGGTGTCGTAGCCCTCGATGTCGACGCGGGGAATCATCTCGTCGTTGGCGCAGAGCTCCGAGAGCCTGAGCACCCCCTCCACCATCTCGGCGTCCTTCTCCGACACCTCTCCGCGCTCGGCGGCGGACTCCATCACCGAGACAAGCTCCGCGTCCGAGAGCGCGCGGCGCTCGCGTGCAAGCGCCGGGGCGAAGGCGCGCGACGACGCCCTCAACGCCGCGTTGAACGGGAAGAGGATTGACCTCCAGAACCAGAGCAGCCGCGCATAGGCGGGGGCGATCTCCTCGGTAAACTTGAGCGCCAGGCGCTTCGGGGTGATCTCGCCAAAGACGAGCAGGAACACCGTCATCGCCGGCACCGCCAGCCAGCCGCCGCCGGGAATCCAGCCCGCGAAGAGCTGGTAGCCGATGGTGGCGATGGCGAAGTTGACGAAGGTGTTGCCGACGAGCAGGGTCGAGAAGAGCACCGCCTTGTCGGCCAGGCAGCGGGCGATGCGCGCGTCCGCCTTCGGGCTGCGCGCGCGGATGCGCGAGCGCTGGGAGCCGGTGAGCGAGAAGAGCACCGTCTCCGCGCTCGAGAAGAACGCGGAGAGGACGACCAGCGCAACTAAAACGGCAACAACCACTACCGCAGGCACCACATCAGCGCCCCGGCCGCCGCAGCCGTGACGTCGTTCGTTCCCGCGAGCCAGCGTCCGTCGGCGCGCTGCTCCGAGACCAGCTTCACCGCGAGCGCGGTCCGCGTGACCGCGCCCGTAGCGCCGAGCTCGGCGAGCGGCGGCGCATACGCTGGCGCGGCGACCGCGGCGGCGGCGCGCGCGACCTCGTTCGACGGTGCGACGGCGAGCGCGTGCTCGACTTCGTTCTCCACCGAAGGCTCGAGCACGTCCTCGTTCACCAGCGGACTCGCCGGAATCGACAGCGCCAGCATCGCCAATGCAGTCTTCACAGCCCCTCCCGTCAGAACAGCTGCCCCTGTCCATTCCCGCGGCGAAGGCCGAGGGTTGAGAAGGCAAGGTCGGTGGCGACGCGTCCCTTGGGCGTCCGCTCCAGGTACCCTTCCATGATCAGGAACGGCTCGTACGCCTCCTCGATGGTGTCCGGCTCCTCGCCGACCGAGACGGCGATGGTGGAGAGCCCCACCGGTCCGCCGCCGAACTTGACGCACACCGTCTCGAGCACCTTGCGATCCATCTCGTCCAGCCCGTGCGGGTCGATCTCGAGGAGCGCGAGCGAGTCGGCGGCGACCTGCCCGGTGATGAAGTTGCCGGCCTTGACCTGGGCGTAGTCGCGCACGCGCCTGAGCAGGTTGTTGGCGATGCGCGGCGTGCCGCGGCTGCGGCGGGCGATCTCCGCGGCGCCGTCCGCGTCGATGTCTACCCCGAGCTTGGCGGCGGAGCGGCGGACGATCTCGGCGAGCTCCTCCGGCTCGTAGTAGGAAAGGCGGTTGACGAGGCCGAAGCGGGCGCGGAGCGGCGCGGCGATGAGGCCGATGCGGGTGGTGGCGCCGACGAGGGTGAAGCGCGGCAAATCGAGCCGCACCGAGCGCGCGTTGGGCCCCTGGTCGAGCAGGATGTCGATGGAGAAGTCCTCCATCGCCGAATAGAGATATTCCTCCACCGTCTTGGACATGCGGTGAATCTCGTCGATGAAGACGATTTCGCCCGGCTCGAGCGAGGTGAGGAGTCCGGCGAGGTCGCCAGGCTTGGTGAGGACGGGGCCGGAGGTGGTCTTCACGTTCACCCCCATCGCCTCGCCGAGGATGTAGGAGAGCGTGGTCTTGCCGAGGCCGGGCGGGCCGGAGAAGAGCACGTGGTCGAGCGTTTCGCCGCGATCCTTCGCCGCCTTCACCGCGAGCATCAGGCGGTCGCGAACCTTCGACTGGCCGACGAAGCCGTCGAAGTCGGAGGGGCGCAGCCGGTTGTCGAACGCCGTCGACCGGTTCAGTTCCTCGCTCTGCCTTCTCTCCGCCATGATGACCGGCTATCCCTTCTTGGCCGTAGCGTGGCTGCGGCTGGTGATGAGCTTGGAGGCGCCCACGAGGGCGCAGGTGAAGATGAGCATCAGCGTCGAGAGCGCGAACACGCTCGGCAGGTTGCGCGAGTGCTTGGTCATCGACGAGACATAGGTCGGGAAGGTGTTGGTGCCGGCGCCGTTGACGAAGGAGGTGATGACGACGTCATCGATCGAGAGCGTGAACGCGAGCAGCCCGCCGGCGATGATGCCGGGGAGTAGGATGGGGAGCTCCACGTGGAAGAACGCGTACCACGGCCCGGCGCCGAGGTCGTAGGCGGCCTCGGTAATGCGGTCGTCGAAGTCCTGGAGCCGCGCGAGCACGGTCATCGCCACGTAGGAGACGCAGAAGGTGACGTGGGCGACGAGGATGGTCCAGAACCCGCAGTCGATCTTGACCGCCACGAAAAGCATCAGGAGCGAAATGCCGATGAGGATGTCGGGCATGACGAGCGGGGTGTAGACGAGCGCGTGGTGGATGGTCTGGAGCCGATCGCGCCAGCGGTGGAGGGCGAGCGCCGAGGTGGTGCCGATCACGCAGGAGACGAGAGTTGACAGCCCGGCGACGGTAAGCGACAGCCAGAAGCTCTGCATCAGCGCCTTCACCGAGTAGTTGCCGGAGAATATCTGGGCGTACCATTTGCAGGTGAAGCCGATGAAGCGGCCGTGCGCGTCGAAGAACGACATCGAGATGCCGTTGGGGATGAAGCCGTAGACGACGACGAGCACGATCGGCACGTAGAGGAAGGCGAGCACTGCGGCGAGCACCGCCACCGAGAACATCGACCGCTTCATGACGCGCGCCCCCCTTCCGCGCCCACGCGCGCCGACTGCACCTGGATGCGGCGGCGTCCGCGCGCGTCCTGGCGTTTTTTCCACCACAGCGCCATTCCCAGCGGCACCAGCACCGACACCGCCATCAGCGCGGCGAGCGCGGAGGCGTGGGGGATGTTGCGGTTCTGGATCGCGCGCATGAAGATCTTGTTGCCGATGAGGACGCAGTTGGTGCCGCCGAGCATCTGCGGGATGACGTAGGAGCCGATCGCCGGGATGAACACCATCAGCACCGCCGAGACGACGCCCTGCCTGACGCCGGGGAGGAATATCTTGCGGAAGGCGTAGAAGTTCTTGGCGCCAAGGTCGCGCGCCGCCTCCATCAGCGAGAAGTCGAACTTCTCCGCCGCAGTGTAGATGGGCATGATCGCGAACGGCAGGAAGGAGTAGACGGAGACGAGCACCACCGCCGCCTCGGAGTCGAGGATGGTCGAGGTGGCCTCCGAGAACGGCTCGGACGACGCCGCGCCGATTGCGACGAGCAGCTTCTGGAGCGCCGCGGGCAGCCAGCTGAAGAGCCATTCGCGCGTCCGAAGCCAGGCGCAGTAGCACGCCTGCAGCCAGCTGTCGGGATGGAGCATCGTCTTCCAGGCGAAGACCCTCACGACGAAACTCGTCCAGAACGGCAGCATGATCGAGCCGGCCACCACCGCGCGCCAGCGCGAGTTCATCCGCGCGATCGCGTAGGCAGACGGGACGGCGAGCACGATCGACCAGACCGTAATCTCGAACGAGATCCTGATCGTGTTCCAGACGATTGCCGGGTAGTCGGGGTCCACGAGCTCGCGCCAGGTGGAGAGCGACCACTCGCCGACGCCGCCCGAGGCGTCGTGGCCGTGGAAGGTGAACGCCAGCACGATGAGCGCCGGCACGGCGAAAAAGAGCGCCAGCCAGAGGAACCCCGGCAGCGTGACGACCCATTCGGTCCTTTTCGAGCGCAGAGGGTTGTTCACGGCCTCGATTCCACCATGTAGCCGTCGTCCGGATGCCACCAGACGAACACGTCGTCGTTCCAGGTGATGGTCTCCTGATCGAGCAGAAAGCGCGAATGGGGCTTGAGCGACTGGATCCTAAGGTCGCCGGCGGTGACCCAGAACTTGGTGTAGACGCCCTGGTAGACGATGTCGCGTACCTTCGCGGGGAAGACGTTGATCGACGCGCCCTTCTCAGGCGGCGGCGGCGACATGGTGACGCGGATCTTCTCGGGGCGCACCGAGAGGTCCACCCGCTGGCCGACCTTGAGCTGCTTGTCGTTGTACGCCTTGATCTGCGGGAAGCCGTCGACGTCGAGCAGGCAGTAGTCGCCCTCGACCGCGACAATCTCGCCAGAGAAGAAGTTGGTGTCGCCGATGAACGAGGCGACGAAGCGGCTCGCCGGCGCCTCGTAGATCTTGGCGGGGCCGTCGAGCTGCTCCACCTGGCCGCAGTTGATGACGGCGATGCGGTCGGAGAGCGACATCGCCTCGCCCTGGTCGTGGGTGACATAGAGGAAGGTGATGCCGACCTGGTCGTGGATCGTGTCGAGCTCGATGAGCATGTGCTGCCTGAGCTTCAGGTCGAGCGCCGCGAGCGGCTCGTCGAGGAGCAGCACCTGCGGGCGGTCGACGAGCGCGCGGGCGATGGCGACGCGCTGCTTCTGGCCGCCGGAGAGCTGGTTCGGGTACTTCCACGCCTGGTCGGAGAGCTGGATCATCTCCAGGATGCCGTCCACGCTCGACTCGATCTCCGCCTTCGACTTCTTCGCGAGCTTGAGCGAGAACGCGATGTTGTCCCACACCGTCATGGTGGGGAAGAGCGCGTAGTTCTGGAAGACCGTGTGGACGCGGCGCTGGTTCGGCGGCAGGTCGGTGATGTCCCTGCCCTCGAGGTAGATGCGCCCGGAGTCTGGCCGCTCGAATCCGCCGAGCATCCTCAGGAGCGTCGTCTTGCCGCAGCCAGACGGCCCCAGGAGCGAAAAGAACTCGCCCTTGCTGACCGTGAGCGAGACATCGTTCACGGCAGTCATCGCGCCGAAGCGCTTGGTCACGTGGTCGAATACGAGGAAGTCGTTGTTCATTGACGCGGATTATACCAAAAAATTCAGACGTCGATGCGGATAATTCTCCGGATCATCGCCCAGCCGATGGCGATGAGGGCGAACATCACCAGCACCGAGACGGCGCCGGTCGCGCTGCAGAGGAAGGGAATCATCATCTTCGGCTTGATCGCGAGCATCGCGCCGCCGAGCAGGACCGGCATCAGCGAGACGATGGCTCCCTGCAGCCTGCCCTGGGCGGTGAGCGAGCGGATCTTGCGCTCGATGCGCATTCTGCCGCGGATGGTGTCGGAGATGCGGTCGAAGATCTCGGTCACGTTGCCGCCGGTGCGGCGCGAGATGAGGATGGAGGTGGTGACGAGGGTGAGGTCGTCGGACCCGACGCGCTGCGAGAGCGACTCCAGCGCGTCCTCAAAGCTCATCCCGACCTGGAGCTGCTGCCTTAGGATGGCGAACTCCTCGCTCATCGGCGCCTCGCCCTGCTCGACCACGGAGTCGAACGCCTGCGAGATCGAGAAGCCGGCGCGGAGCGCGTTGGACATCGTCGCCAGCGCCTCCGGAAGCTGGGCATTGAAGGCGGCGCGGCGGCGCGCGTCGAGCCAGCGCGCGAGCGGACTGGTGCCGTTCTGCCAGCCGGCCTTGATCTTCACCCCGGCGGCGAAGTACCAGGCGACGCCGGCGGCGGCCGCAGCGGCGAGCAGCGTGGCGACGGCGTGCATGAGGTCGGCGGACATCCCCTTCGCGCCCCCTATTCGCCTGCGAACATCGACATGTCGACGTCGATGCCGCAGCTCCGCGCCTGGTCGATCCAGGTCGGCACCGCCCCCGTGGACTTGAACTCGCCGATCACCTTGCCGTCGGCGCCGACGCCGCTCTGGACGAAGGTGAAGAGGTCCTGCATCACGATCTGCGTGCCCTCGAGCCCGGTCACCTCGGTGATCGCGTCCACCTTGCGCGAACCGTCGGACATGCGCGACTCGTGGATGATGATGTCGACGGCGCTCGCGATCTGCTCGCGAATGGCGCGCGACGGCAGGTCCATGCCGCTCATCAGCACCATCGTCTCAAGGCGCGAGACGACATCGCGCGGCGAATTTGCGTGGACGGTGGTGAGCGAGCCGTCGTGGCCGGTGTTCATCGCCTGAAGCATATCCAGCGCCTCGCCGCCGCGGCACTCGCCGACGATGATGCGGTCGGGGCGCATGCGGAGGCAGTTCTTCACCAGGTCGCGGATCGTCACCGCGCCCTTGCCCTCGATGTTCGGCGGGCGCGCCTCGAGTCGTACCACGTGCGGCTGCTGGAGCCTCAGCTCCGCCGCGTCCTCGACGGTCACGATGCGCTCGGTGCGCGGGATGAAGCCGGAGAGCAGGTTGAGGAGCGTCGTCTTGCCGGAGCCGGTGCCGCCCGCGACGATGATGTTCTTCCTCAAGCGCACGCAGAGGCGCATGAACTCGGCCGCCTGGTCGGTCCAGGTGCCGAAGCGGATGAAGTCCTCCGCCGTGAGCGCCTTGCGCGAGAACTTGCGGATGGTGATCGTCGGTCCCGAGAGCGCGAGCGGCGCGATGATCGCGTTGACGCGGCTGCCGTCGGCGAGGCGCGCGTCCACGTAGGGCTGCGACTCGTCGATGCGCCGTCCGAGCGGGGCGACGATGCGCTCGATCACCGAGAGGACGCTCGCGTCGTCGGAGAACTGGCAGTCGGAGAGCTCCAACCGGCCGTGGCGCTCGACGTACACCCGCGAAGGTCCGTTGACCATGATCTCGGCCACGGAGTCGTCGGCGAGCAGCTCCTCGAGCGGACCGAGCCGCATCGCCTCGTTGAAGACGTCGTCCTCGAGCCGCACCGGGTCGATGCCTTCGGGGAGCCTCCCCCTCGACACCACTTCGTCCACGATGTCGCGGATCTTCTCGCGCGCGGTCTGCTCCAGCCCCTCGCGGTCGACGCCCTCGACGGTGAGCCGCTTCATGTCGAGGCGCTTGAGGAGCTCGCGGTGGATCTGCTCCTGAGCACTGCGGCGGATCTCGCGCATCGGGTCGGCCGACTCGCCGGGCGCCTCGTCGTAATCGCCGCCGTTTGCCTTCGGCTCGACGCGCGGCGCCTCCTCCTCCTCCGGCTCCGGCTGCGGCTCGTCGCCGCTGACGCGCATCAGGGTGGTGCCGATCTGGACCACCATCGAGTCGTCGAGCTTCACGGGGCCTTCGACCGCGGCGCCGTTCACGAAGGTGCCGTTGGCGCTGTTGAGGTCCTCGATCACCGCGCTCTCGCCGCTGACCGCGATGAGCGCGTGGCGTTCGGAGACGTCCGGGAACGGCAGCCGGATGCGGCAGGCCTCGGCGCGGCCGACGAGGTAGGAGCCGTCCTCCAGTTCGCGCGTCTCCTTGACGCCGTCGACGATCGTCGTCAGGTGCATCGCCGCACTCCCCTTCAGCGCACCGCCAGCCGCTGGGACTGGCGCTTGAGGTTGAGCTCCTCGATCTCGGAGCGGATCTTCTCGAAGTCGACCTTGGGGAGCTCCTTCTCGTAGGAGGTGTCGCCGCGGTTGCGGAGCGAAAGGACGATCCTGCCCTTGAGCTGCTCGGCGAAGGCAAGCATCTCGGCCTCGCGCGGCGTCACCTCGAGCGTGACGGTCGAGTACTGCTGGCGGAGGCCGGCGGTGCGGTCGCGCCCCTTGGCGGTCTCGGAGCCGGTCGCGAGGACGAGCACGTTCTGGAGCATGGTGCAGGTAACGAAGTCGCGCCGGCCCGCCGCGCCGTCGAAGTCGAAGGTGCCGATGACGTCAACGTGGTCGTTGGGCCTGACCATCCCCGAGACGCTCGCCGCGCCGGAGCAGTTCACCGAGACCGCGCGCATGTTCTTCTTGATGTCGGCGGAAATCCCCTTCGCGGACGGGTCTCCGCCCTCCACGTCGGACCAGAACAGCACCTCGCCCCGCTTGTGCGCGGCAAGGAGCTTGCGGCCGAGCACGTCGCGGTAGGCCGACTCCTCCACCGCCTGGCCGCGCAGCCCCAGCGCGGGCAGCTTCAGCGAGCCGAGGTCTTCGGTCGAGAGCACCGTCCCGGCCGGAACGTCGGCGCTGAACACCACCGCGTCGATGGTGCCGTAGCGCTCGTTGATCGCGCGCTTGGCCCTGGCCACCTCGGCCTCCTTGGCCGAGAAGGCGATGTTGGTAACGACCGCGGCGATGACGCCGGCGGCGAGGGACACGACGAGGACTATCTTGCGCGGCATATCGTCAGTCGGCCGCGAGGCCGCCTCCCAGCGCCTTGTAGAGCTTGATTAGGGTCACGGTGATCTCGCCGCGCGACTCCACCAGCTCCTCCTCGAGTTGCAGGCGCGAGCGCTGCGCGTCGAGGACGTTGTTGAAGTCCTTGAGTCCGTTCTGGTACAGGTCCTTCGAGATCGCCACCGCGTCCGACGCCGCCTTCACTGCGGCAGTCAGCGCCTGCAAGCGGTGGTACTCCTGGGTGTAGGCGGAGTACGCGTCGCGCACGTCTGCGAACGCCTGCTCGACGGCGAGCGCGTAGTCGAGCGCGGCCTGGTCCATCTTCGCCTCCGCCGCCTTCACATTGGCGTAGATCGCGCCGCCTTGGAAGATCGGCCAGCTCACGGCCGGGCCGATGGTGGAGAACAGCGACTCGCGGTCGAAGAGCTTCACTCCGCCGCGCTTGGAGAAGCCGACCGTGCCGTTGATGTAGAGCTTGGGGAACCACTGCGCCTTGGCGACGCCGACATACGCCGTCATGGCCGCGAGCTTGCGCTCGCGCTCCTTGACGTCGGGCCGGGCGCGCATCATGTCGAGCGGCAGGTCCGACACCTTCTGCGGCGCGAGCATCCAGTCACGGCTCTCCCTCGGCGGCGCGAGTGCCGCGTCGAGCGCGCCCGGCACCCCGCCCGCCAGCACCGCGATCGCGTTCTTGAGCTTCTCCTCGACGGCGAGCAGCTGCGGAATGCGCGCGCGCGTCTGCTCGACGATGTAGGCGCACTGGTTGACGGCGAGCTCGTCGCCGATGCCGGAGTCGAAGCGGGACTTCAGGATGTCATACGTCTCGGTCTGGAGGACGAGGTTGGTGCGCGCCACCGCGATGCGCTCCTGGGTGGTGCGCAAGTTTACGTACTGCTCTCCGATCCGGGAGGTGAGCTCCACCCAGGCGTCCGCCACCGACCAGCTCGCCGCCTCGGCAAGCGCGATGTTGGCCTCGGTCTGGCGGCGGCTGCCGCCGAAGACGTCGATCTCCCACTGGCCGTCGAGCGCAACGCTCGTCGTCTTGTAGCCTACCGCCGCGCCGCCGCCCGCCGGCACGTTCGCGCCGTAGCGCGCGAGCGTCCAGGAGCCGTTGACGTCGAACTGGGGCAGGAACGCCGCGTAGGAGCCGAGCAGCTCGTAGTTGGCCTGCTCAAGGCGCTTCTTGGCGGTCTGGAACGAGAGGTTATTGGTGGCCGCAGCGAGCACGAGCTCCTCCAGCACAGGGTCGTTGAAGTGCTCCCACCAGTGCGCCACCGCGTCGCGAGAGATCTCGACGCGCGGGTCCTCGTTGGTCGCGGCCGGCACGTACGAGCAGTCGGCGGCCACGTTCGTCGTCGGGTAGCCGGCGTCGGGGAGCGGATGCGACTCCGCCGTCACCTCCGGCTCCTCGTAGGACGGGCCGACCGAGGGGATGTACTGGGTGCAGCCGGCGAACGCGGCCGCCGCCGCGGCCGCCGCCGCCATCTTCATCGACTTCATCGAGTGTCCTTTCATTGTTCGCTTTACATCGCCGCTTCCCCGGTCGCGCCGTCCCTCAGCCTGCGCCGCCTGCGCGCCTGAGCCGAGATGAACGCGAACATCAGCTTGATCCTCTCGCGCCAGGTCTGGAACAGCGCATAGAGGCCGGGTACGAGTAGTATACCAAAAACGACGGAGAAAAGCATACCGAAGAACTCGGTGGTGCCGAGGTGGTTGCGGCTCGCCGCGCCCGCGCCGGTGGCGAGCATCATCGGCAGGGTGCCGAGGAGCGTCGTGAGCGCGGTCATCAAGAGCGCCCTCAGGCGCTCGCCCGCGGCGGCCCCTGCGGCGTCGACAATCGAGAAGCCCTCGTTCTCGCGCTTGTCCTTCGCGAACTCCACGATCAAGATCGCGTTCTTCGAGGCGAGGCCGACGAGAAGGACGATGCCGAGCTGCGCGTAGATGGAGAGCGGATACGGCGACCCGGTCATGACGACGCCGAACCACCTGAGCCCGCAGAGAGCGCCGAGGACGGCAACGAAAATGGAGAGCATCACCGGAAGCGGAATCGTCCAGCTCTCGTACTGCGCGACGAGGAAGAGGTAGCCGAACAGCACCGCGAGAAGGATGAGCGGCGCAGCGCCGCCCTCGTTCCTCGCCTCCTGGAAGGAAAGCGCCGCCCAGTCGTATCCGTAGTCCTCCGGAAGGACATCCTTGAAGACCTGCCTGAGGTCGTTCATGATCTTGCCGGATGCGACGCCGGGCATCGGCATCACGGTGATGCCGCACGAGACGTACTTGTCGCGCGTGTAGACCGTGCGCGGACCGAGTTCGCGCGTGATGTCACCGAGCGAGCCGATCTGCACCATCGCCCCGTTCTCGCCGCGCACATAGAGGCGTGAGACAGCCTCGGGCGTGGCGCGTCCGTCCCAGTCTGCCTGAACCGTCACGCGGTTCACCTGCGTACCGAGGTTGACGTCGTTTACGTAGCGCGAGCCGAGGTAGTTCTGCAGCGTCGAGTAGACCGTCGCGACCGGCACCTTGTACATCTCGGCCTTCACGCGGTCGAGGTTGAAGCGGAGGTGCGGTGTGACGGCGTTGTAGCCCGAGTACGCGACCATGATGTCAGGATGCTTCGTCTTGTCGTTGAGCTCGGCGAGGACGCGGTTCTTCACGCCGTCCATGCGGATCGCATCCGCCGTGCCCTTGTCCTGGAGGTCGACGCTGATGCCGTTCGTCATGCCGAGGCCGGGGATGGCCGGAGGCATGAACACCTTCCAGTTCGGCTCCGGGACCTGCGCGAGGTAGGCCTGCAGCTTCTGCACCATCGCCGCGGCGCTCTGGTCCTTGCCCCTGCGCTCCGACCAGTCCTTGAGGTCGATCATGACCATCGACTGGTTCTCGCCGCGTCCGCCGACCATCGAGAAGCCGGTGATCGTCAGGACGCTGCGCACCTCCGGGACCTTGAGGAGGAGGTCAACTGCGCGGAGCGACACGTCGCGCGTGCGGTCGCGGGTCGAGCCCTCGGGCATCTCCATGGATGCGAAGATGACGCACTGGTCCTCCTCGGGGAGGAACGCCGTCTGCGTGCCGCTGAACATCTGGACCGTGAGAAGAACCGTGAGGATCAGGAGCATGAACGCGAGGAAGATGCGCGACGCGAGCCACTTCGCGAGCCTAACGAAGAGCCCCTTGAACGTGTTGATCGCCCAGTTGAACCACGCGAGAGGTCCGTGCTTGTAGGGCCTCGCCTCGTGCAGGATGAGCGAGCAGAGCGCCGGCGCGAGCGTGAGCGCGCACACCGTCGAGAAGCAGACCGCGGCGGAGAGCGTCACGGAGAACTGCTGGTAGATGCGTCCGGTGATGCCGCTCATGAAGCCGACGGGGACGAAGATTCCGAGAAGGACGAGCGTCGTCGCGATGACGGCGCTCGTCACGTCGCTCATCGCCTGGATCGTCGCCTCCTTCGAGTTGAGGCCGCGCGTCTCGATGAGGAACTGGACGCGCTCCACCACGACGATGCAGTCGTCTACCACGACGCCGATCGCGAGGACGAGTCCGAACAGAGTGAGGATGTTGATCGAGTAGCCGAGGAAGGCCATCAGGATGAACGTCGAGGAAAGCGACACGGGGATGGTGAGGCACGGAATCAGCGTCGCGCGCCAGTCCTGCAGGAAAAGGTAGCAGACGAGCACGACGAGTCCGAACGTGATGAGCAGCGTGTACACGATCTCGTCGATGCACGTGCTCACGTAGGCCGTCGCGTCGTAGGGGATGACCCACTCGAGGTCGTCCGGGAACGCTTCCTCGAGCTGCGCCATCGCCTTGCGTATCGCCTTCATCGTCGCGATGGCGTTCGCGCCCGGCTTCTGCTGGAGCGCGATGGGGACGGCGTTCCCGCCGTTGAGCTGTCCGGTGAACATGTAGTTCTGCTCGCCGATTTCCGTGCGCGCAATGTCCTTCAGGCGCACGACGCCTCCGTTCGCGTCGCGCCGCACGATGATGTCGTCGAACTCCTTCGCGGACATGAGACGCCCCTTTGCGAGAAGCGACATCGTCCACGCGGCGTGTCCTCCGGTCGGCGCGGCGCCGACGGATCCGAGCGAGGCCTGGATGTTCTGCTTCGAGACGGCGGCCATCACCTCCTCGGTGTTCATGCCCTGCGCCGCCATGCGCGCAGGGTCGAGCCAGACGCGCATCGAGAGCTTTGGACCGTACACCGTCGCGTCGCCCACGCCCGGAACTCGCAGGAGCACTGGCTGGATGTTAGCGTAGATGTAGTCGGATATCTGCAGGCGCGAGAGCGTCCCGTTCGGCGAGCGTACCGCGATGAAGCCGAGCATGTCGGAGTCCTCAGCGCGGATTCGTCCTCCGAGCTGCCTGACCTCCGTGGGGAGCTTCGGCTCCGCCTGCACGACGCGGTTCTGCACCTTGACCTGGTCCATGTCGCGGTCAGACTCGACCTCGAACGAGACGTTGAGCGAGTAGCTTCCGTCGTCGCCGCACTGACCCGTCATGTAGAGCATGTCGTCAACGCCGTTCACCTCGTCCTCGAGCGGCATCGCGATGGTGTTCAGCACCTCCTTCGCGTTGGCGCCCGGATAGTTGTAGCTCACCTCTATCGAAGGCGGCGTCACGCGCGGATACTGCGTGACGGGCAGGTTGAAGATCGACATCGTGCCGGCAATGGACAGCACAATAGCGATGACCATCGCGAAGCGCGGACGCTCCACGAAGATGCGCGAGAACGGCTTGAGCGCCTCAATCGCGGGTCTTATCGACAGTTTCATTTCATTTCTCCTTTTCTTTTCTGATAGCGCTGAGCCGCCTTCCGGCATACACTGCAAGCGCAGCGACCACTACGCAGGCCGCCATGCGAAAGAGCATATTGAAGAACTTCATGGGCGGTCAAGTCCCTGATCTTCTTTAGTGGCGGCGCTGTGGATCAACCCGCCTACGGCAGACAAAAACAGAGCCCAGCCGACAAACGAGCGCGGCATCGCCTTGTGCAAGGTGCGCAATGGCGAGAAAACAGGTCTAACCTGTTTTCTCGCCTCGACTGAGTCTGTAACATGTCTTGCCAAGGACCTGCACCTTCCGTCAGCAGCCGATTGCGGCGCCGGCGACGCCAAAGCAGTTGCGCGGCACGACCTTGATCCTGAAGTCGCCCTTCGAGCTGAGCAGATCGGCGTCGATCTGGAAGACCGTCGGCTCGGCGGCCTCCTTGCTGCCGGCGGACCGGTGGAAGCCGGCGGCGAACACGAACTTACGGTCCGTTCCGCCGTCAGTCCCCGAGATCTCGATGGAATAGTCGAACAACCTTCCGGCGTCCGCGCGGTTCGCCGCGGGAATCGTCACTTCAAGGACGCGGCGCTCCCCGGACTTCACGCTCCCGTCGCCGCGGTTCGTGCCCTTGGTCATGCGGACTGCGAGCGCGGCGCCGGCAGGGAACTGCGGGGCGATGCTTGCCGCCGCGCGCGGCTCGAACGCGAACGGCGGCGGTTCGGCAACCGAAAGCGGCATGATCCAGTCGTCGCCAAGCCGGTCACCGCTTTCGAAGTCGCGGCGCTCGAAGACGATGCGGTCGCCGTACACCCGCGCGATCATTCCCTGATGCCCGTCCCAGGTGGGCATCATGCGCATGATCTTCCTCGCATTCTCCGCGGACTCGGCGCGGTTGTTGTTGTCGTTCTCGCGCCAATGCGGCCTGAGATCGCCGTATTCAAGCCCGGTGTAGCTGAGCGAGCTCGCGTCGATGGCGGTGAACGCCCCCTGCCAGATCGCCTGCTCGCGCGTGAGCGACGCGTGGGAATGACCGGTTATGGCGATTGCATTGGGAAAGCGCGAGAGCGTCTCGGTGATTCTGCCGTCGTCGTGGCCCCAGAGCCACGGGCCGTGGCAGGTATCCTTGGGCGGCGGGTGCTGGAGGTAGAAGAACGGCTTCGAGGGGTCGATTGTCCGTCCGTTCTCCCTGAACCATTCCGGCGCCTGCGGCACGCCGGTTTCATAGAACTCCCTGCACTGGTCTGCAATCCAGTGCGCCCCGACGAACGTATAGCCCCTGACCTCCTTGCGCCAGACCGGCGAATACTCCTCGCCGAACGCCTTTTTCCACGCGGCCGCGAGATCGGTGCGGATCGTGTGCGAGGCATAGTCCTTGCCCAGGACCTTTTCCCCTCCGTTGCCGTATCTGAACCCCTCCCAGTCGTGGTTGCCGTAGACGAAAAGACGCTCGACGCGCCTTCCGTCTGGCGCCCTGTCGCCCGGGAACACTGAACGCCAGACCCGTCCCACCTCCTCAAGCTCCTCCACAAAGCCGCGGTCCGCCATGTCGCCGCTGACCGTGACGCAGTCGACACCCTGGTCGCGGAACCATTCAAGCGCCCTGCGGAACCGGTCCGAGCCCTCGAACTCGTCCCGGCCGTCCTTGCGGGCGAGCCGGATGTGGATGTCGCTCAGAATGCCGACAGTAAGCCGCGGACCGCCCCAGTCAGAAAGCACGCGGCAGCCGCCAAGGCCGCCGGCGAACATCCCATAGCCGAAGAGCCCTACGGCCCCGCGCGCGAAATCACGTCTGCTCGTCATTGTCATATTCTCCTCCTCACTCCATGATCGGCGACTTGTGGTTGGCGTTGATGTCGTCGTTCGACGTAGGCTGGACGACCGACACCTTAACTCCAGGGCCGAGCTTGGCGACGCCGGAGATGACGACGCGCTCGCCGGCCTCGAGGCCGTTCACGACCGGCGTCCAGCCCGCGAACGCCTCCTTCGTCTCCACCGGACGCTGCTCCACCGTCATGTCGTCCCTCAGCACCCACACGCCCTGGTTGCCGCCGGGCAGGTCGATGAGCGCCTGCTGCGGCACCGACGGGAACTTCGGCGGGTCCTGGAAGTCGGTGAGGAGCGTCACGTAGCTGTTCGGGATAAGCAGCCGCTCGGGGTTCGGGAACTTGAGCCGCATCATGATCGACGCCGTCTCGCGCGACATCTGGTTGTCGTCGAAGTCCCACGCGCCCTCGCGGTCGTAGTCGCTGCCGTCCGGCAGGATGAGCCGCATGCGGAACGACTTGGCCGAGCCGGAGCGCTGCTCCTGGCGCCAGGCGATGTAGGCGCGGTCGGTGAGCGGGAACGAGACGCGGATCGGGTCGATCTGCACGATCTTCGCGAGCGCGCCCTTCGACGGCGCCACGTAGTCGCCCACGTGCGCGGACGACTTGCCGATCTGGCCCGAGATGGGCGCGATGACGGTTGTCTTCTTCAGGTCGTATTCGGCCACCACCAGGTTGGCCTTCGCCTGCAGCACCGCCGCCTTCGCCTTCTCCGCCGCGGCCTCGGCGTTGTCGCGCTCGAGCTGGGTGATGCCGCGCTCGTCCGCCTTCTGCATGCGCTCGTAGTAGCGCACCGCGCGCCGCGCCTCCGCCTCCGCCGCGGCAAGGTCGGCCTTGCGCTGGTTCGCCACCGCCAGATAGCGCTCGTCGTCGATGACATACAGCGTCTGCCCGGCCTTGACGACGTCGCCCTCCTTGAACTTGATCTCCTTTACGTAGCCGTCGATCTGCGGCAGCAGGTCGACCTCCTGCACCGCCTCGGCGTGCGCGACGAACCGCTCCGGGAGGTTGTAGGCGCGCATCTCCGCGTTGGTCACCGCCACGGTCACGCCGCCGGCGGCTGCGGCCATCGCCGCCATCGCCGCGGGATTCCCCGCCTTCGCCATCGCCGCGCGCATCCACATGCCGCAGCCTACCCAGCCGCCCGCCACGCACACCGCCGCGAGCACCAGCGCCCCGATCGTCGAACCGATCGCCGAACCTTTGTTCTCGTTCATTTGGATTTGTCCTCCTTGTTGCTTTCAATTGACATTCTTCTGCCTGAGATGTCGAGCCATATCGCCTCGTAGGACTTCCGCAGCGTGTCCTCGAGGTCGCAGGTGAGGAAATGCTCGAGCCGCATCTGCACTAGCCCGTCCCAGAGCGCCACCGCCACGGTCGAGATTTGCTCGGCGTCCACCGCTTCGCTCACCCTGCCGCGTCGCACGTCGTTCGCGATCGCCTCGCGGAACGCCTCCTTTGGACCGAACGCCGCATTGTTCATGAGATCCGCCCGCACCTCCGACATCGACTTCTTCTCCCAGTGGATCTGGCACTTCATCAGCCGGAAGAAAGCAGCCGCCCTTGGATCGCTGACCACGATCGCCGCGTTCTTCACCATCATCTCCGCCACCAGCGGGAATGACAGCTCCCCCTCCGGCATCACGCTCTCGATCTGCCGATGAAACCTCTCGAGCGCCAGCCTCACCAGCTCGATCAGCACCGCATCCTTCGACTCGAAGTGCCAATAGATCGCCCCTTTCGTCAGCTTCAGCCGCGCAGCGATGTCGTTGAAGGTGGTGCGGTCGTAGCCGCGTCTGGAAAACAGCACCAGGGCGCTCGCAAGAATGCGCCGCCTGGTCTTCTCCGCCTCCTCTTTCGTCTTCTTCGACATAGTTGGCGCGTATTATACATACTTTCCGGTATGTATGTCAAGGGGGCTCAAATTGTCGCGTGGCTCGTAGTTCTTGGTTAGAATCTCCGCACGCTTTCGAGGCGCTGTCTGGCCTTGGGGGAGAGCGTCTTATAGCCGAACCGCCTCGCCGTCTCGCGGTAGAGCGTGGCGGTGTCGCAGCGGCCGAGACCGCGCTCGACCTCCGTCATCTTGGCACGGAGCGTGTCGCTCGAGACCTTGTCGAGGTCAGTACGCGGCACTTCCGCGGCGGTTGCGGAGCGAGAGGTCGAGTAGCTTCTACGCCCCGCGGACGACGCGGTTCTTGCTGTTGCCTTCCATGACAATGTCTTCCGTTGTTGTTTCAGAGCCAGGCGGGGATAGAGGCGCGGAGGCGCGCGAGCGTGGACTCGCGGTTCTGCAGATACTGGCCGGTCATTGTCCCCTTGCCATGGACGTCGCTCACCACCTTGAGCATCCTACACTTCATCCCGCTGCGCTCGCATACGTGGGCAATCGCCGCGCCCTCCATGTCCCTGAGCGACGCGCTGAGCAAGCTCGCGTCCTCGACGTCCTTCAAGTCGTTGGTGAAGCGGTCGCCGGATGCGAGGATGCGCACGGGATAGACGCCCTTCACGGCGCAATCGAAGTACGGGGTGTCGCGCTCGTCGTGGACGCCGAGGCCCGTGCCGTTGAGGACCGCGAGGTCGAAGTCGTACTCGACCGCCTGCGAGACCTCGAAGACGTCCCCGACCGACATCGCCGGGTCGAGCCCGCCCACAAGCCCGCAGTTGAGGATCTCGTCGGCGCCGCCGTCGATCGCCTTCTGCGCCGCGGCGGCCGCGTTGACCTTGCCGATCCCGGAAACGACCAGCACATCCCCCTCGCCGAGAAACGGACGCACCTGCTCCGCCTCGCACTCCATCGCGACCACAAACGCCCTCATTGCGCACCCTCAACTTGGTTGACCTTGCCCTCGCCGACGACGGCGGCGAGGTCGCCGAAGCACGAAAGCCTTGCCGCACACGGCGCGTCATCGAGACGGCCGAAGCCGAACTCGCAGAAGGCGCCGTTGACGCCCGCGGCCTCGGCACAGCGCATGTCGGTCCAGCTGTCGCCGACCATCCAGTCGCGCGCGGAAAGCCGCCAGCCGCCCAACCTGGCGGCGCACTCGCAGATCGACGCGGGGTCGGGCTTGAGCGGCACGCCGTCACCTCCCGCCACCACCGCCGCGCCGAAGAGCCGCTCGAGTCCGAACTTCTCGAGGATGAGCTTCACCGCAAAGTTCGGCTTGTTGGTATTCACGCCAAGCCGCCAGCCGGCGGCGGCAAGCGCGTCCAGGGTCTCCAGCATGCCGGGATACGGCACGAGCTTCTCGCAGCAATGCTCGGCGTAGTGGCCGATGAAGATGCGCCAGAGGTCGTCGTAGGGACGGTCTGTCTCCGCCACCGCGTGCTCGAGCAGATAGCGCGCGCCGCAGCCGACGTGCACAATCACCTCGTCGACGGGCAGATCGGCAAGCCCCAGGTCGCGGCGGGTGTGGTTCACCGTGGCGGCGAGGTCGGCGCGGGTGTCGAAAAGCGTGCCGTCGAGGTCGAAGAATATCGCACCCCGCGCCGTCATGTCCCGGACTCCCTTCCGTCCGCGGCAATTGCGCGGATGCACTCCGCCGCAAGGCACATCCCGAAGGTGGCGGTCACGGTCATCAGGCTGCCGCGCGCACCGGCGGCGAACTCCGCCGCGGGCGCCTCGCGCGACCACACGCAGCCGAAGCGCGCGAAGGGAAAACGCCCCAGCTCGCGGAAGCGGCGGCGCAGCGCACGGGCGAGTCCGTCGCCCTCCACCTTCTCGAACCGCGTCACCCTGACTGCCGTCGGGTCCATGCGCAGCGCGGCGCCCATCGAGGAGACGAACGGCACGCCCGCCGCGGTCGCGGCGAGGATCAGCTCCGCCTTGGCGCCGACACTGTCGATCGCGTCCGCCGCAGCGACGTAGCGCGAGAAGTCGCCGCCGGCGGCGTAGCGTTCGCACCTTGTCTCCACTTCGCAGGCGGGGTTAACGGCGAGGATGCGCTCGCGCATCGCCTCCACCTTCGGCCGCCCGATTGCCGCGGCGGTGGCGGGACACTGGCGGTTGACGTTCGAGGGCTGAACCACGTCGTCGTCGACGAGCGTGAGCGCACCGATGCCGGTCCGAGCCAGCGCCTCGGCGCACCAACTGCCGACGCCGCCGACGCCGACCACGAGCACGCGCGCGGCGGCGAGGCGGGCCATCGCCTCCTCGCCGAGCAGTGCCCCGGAGCGCTCAAAGAATGGATTCACGGCTTGCGGTAGAGGCGGCA
This sequence comes from Lentisphaeraceae bacterium, assembly GCA_004551905.1. Classification (GTDB taxonomy): domain Bacteria; phylum Verrucomicrobiota; class Kiritimatiellia; order RFP12; family UBA1067; genus UBA1067. The sequence goes on along the minus strand of SFPL01000070.1, from coordinate 7,252 downwards.
GTGGCAGAGTCCGTGGAACCCGGGGTCGGCGAGTTGTTCGCGGAACTCGCGGCAGGGACAGAAGAACTCGGGGTTCTTCGGCAGGCGGCAGGGGCAGAAGCCGTTCTTCCGCTTCACCCCCGCCTCGACTGCGGCGGCGAGATGCGCGTCGTCGTTGAGCGCGACGTGGTTATCGTCGAAAAGCCGGCGGATCTCGGTGGAAGACTCCTCGGTGCGGGGATAGGAGACGAACTCGACGAGCTTCACGAGCTCGGAGTAGTCCTTCCAGCGCTCGAGCCCGGCGAGCGAGTCCTCGCCGACGACGAAGTAGAGCTTGGGAGACTCCGCAGCGAAGCGCGCGGCGATTTCGCGCACGGTGTCGATGGCGTAGGACACTCCGCCGCGCTCGATCTCGACGAGGCTCACCTCGGCCTTCTCGACGCCTGCGAAGGCGGCCTGGACGCGGCCGACGCGGTCCCAGAGCGGCGACTCGGAGAAAGAGCCGGTCTTGAACGGACTCACGTTCGCCGGCACCACGATGAGCCGGTCGAGCCCGAGGTCGGCGATTGTGCGCCGCGCGAGGTTGATATGCCCGAAGTGGACCGGGTTGAAGGTTCCGCCGTAGATGCCGAGCTTCATCGAGTCCTCCTCAGTCTATGCGAGCTCGCGCGACCTCTTCGCGGCGGCGGCGAGCGTAGCGGCGACGATCTGCTTGAACTTGGGGTCGTCCAGCTTCTCCATGCCCGCCGCAGTCGTTCCGCCCTTGGTGCAGACCCCCTCGATGAACGGCCTTAAGTCCATGCCGCTCTCCCGGAGGAACTTCGCGGTTCCGTACATCGTCTGCTCGGCGAGAAGCCGCGCGACGGCTGGCTTGAGCCCGAGCTTCACGCCGCCTTCGACCATCGCCTCCTCCATATAGGCGAAATAGGCGGGGCCGGAGCCGGAGAGCGCCGTCACCGCGTCGAAGTCCTTTTCCTTGAGGACGACCGTCGCGCCCGCGCCGCCGAGGATCTTCTCGACCAGCTTCACGTCCTTGGCCGGAGTCTTCGCGGCCGGGCAGATCGCGCACATGCCCGCGTTGGCGCGCAAGGCGAGGTTGGGCATGACCCTGACGAGGTTCGCCTTGGCGCCGAACGCCTTCCTGAGCTTCGCGAGCGTCTTGCCGGCGACGATCGAGACGAGAGTGTGCTTCTCGGTCAGGAGCGGCTTCACCTCCGCCGCGACCGCGTCGACGTCCTGCGGGCGGACGGCGAGGAAGAAGAACTTCGCCTTCTTTGCGACCACCTTCGCGTCGCCGGTCGTGGCCACGCCGTATTTGCGCGACATTTCCGCCGCGCGCTCGGCGACCTTCTCGGCCATGATGACGCCTTTCCTCTCCTCGATCGCGGAGAGGATGCCCTCCGCCATCTTGCCTGCCCCAATGAATCCGATCCTCATTTGAGTCCTCCGTCCTTCTGGTTCTTGGAAATCTGCCTGAATTCGAATTCGACCGGTTTGCCGCGGAAGCGCACGTCGGGTCTGCGGCCCGCGTAGCCTCGCACCGCCACCCTTGTCGGCACGCCGGAGCGCCACTCGCAGTCCACCTCGAACGCGCCGCGCGCGCAGAGCCCGCGGAACGAGCCGTGCTCCGCCCACGCCGCAGGCAGGGCGGGCAGCAGGTCGACAAAACCAGCGTGCGACTGGAGGAGCATCTCGGTGATGCCGGCCGTGGCACCGAAGTTGCCGTCGATCTGGAACGGCGGGTGCGCGTCCCAGAGATTGTCGAAGGTGCGCTGCGAGAGGAGATTGCCGAGGAGCCGGTGCGCGCGGTCACCCTGGCCGGCTCGGGCGCGGGCGCAGAGCCGATGCGCAAGCGCCCAGCCGGTCGACTCGTCGCCCCGCAGGTCGAGCGTGCGGCGCGCGGCCGCGAGCCACTCTGGCGTCGTGGCGTTGACGAGCGTGCCGGGCATCAGGCAGACGAGCTGCGAGATGTGGCGGTGGTGGCGCTGGCCGATGTCGGAGTAGTGGGTCTCCTCGCGAAATTCCTTGATCTGGCCGTCGGCGCCGACCTGCACCGGATCGTACTTCGCGACCTGGGCGCGGATCTTCGCGGTGACGCCGTCCTCGATCCCCAGCTCCTTCGCCAGCCGCAGGCAGTCGGCGTTGTTCTCGGCGATCATCTGCTGGTCGAACGCGCAGCCGACGGTGGTGTAGTACCTCGCCTTGTCGACGCCCCAGCGGAAATTGTCCTCGAGATGGCCGACCATCTGCTCCGGCGAGGCGGAGAACTTGGAGAGGAAGAGTCCGTTGGTCTCGACCACGCAACGCGTGAGGAAGTCCGCCATGCCGTGCACTACTGGCCACACGTACCGCTCCAGCGCCTCGCGGTCGAGCGTGAAGTCGTACCAGTCGACGAAGAGCTTGGTGGTGAGCCCGCCGGTGCCGGGGCCGGAGTGTCCGCCGGGACCGCCCTCGACGACATACGGCCACACTGCGGTGCCGACGCACCACATGTCCTGCGCCTCGTCGTCCTTCGGCAGGTCGGGGAGACTGTGGCGGCGCAGGTACTCGATCGCATACGCGCGCGTGCCGGGGCGGAACGCAGCGTTGAACTCGGCGTATGGCCGGAAGCACTCGGCGAGGTTCGCGCTGAACGCCGGCCAGTAGTTCATCTGCACGTTGATGTTGTGCCAGTAGCCGGAGCCCCACGGCGACTTGCGGTGCGCCGTCCACACGCCCTGCAGGTTCGCCGGCAGCGACCCGGGGCGTGACGACGCCACGAGCAGGTAGCGGCCGTACTGCCAGTACGTCTCCTCGAGATAGCGACTGCGGCGCCCGTTGCGGCAGCCGGTAAGCAGCGCGTCCGTCGTCAGGAGCGCGTCAGCCGGGTCGGCGCCGAGGTCGACCGCGGCGCGGCCGAGGAGCGCGGCGAGATCCGCCTCGTGCGTGGCCTTGAGCGCGTCCCATCCCTGCGCCACTGCCGCCGCCAGCAGCGCGTCCGCGCGCGGGCCGGGGTCGTCGCCAGCGTCGAGCTTCTCGCGGCGCGGCGCGGTGAAGGTCTCGGGCCGAAGGCGGTAGTTGGTGTCGCAGGTGAAGTAGACCGTGGCCGCGTCGGCGCCCTTCACGCTCACCGAGGCGCCGTCGGAGGACATCTCGCCGCCTTCGGGCACGACCGCGAGCCTGCAGGCGAAGCGCACGCCGAAGAACGTGAGGAACTGGTCGACGGCGATGCGGCCGTCGGCCACGGCACGGACCGTTCCGCTCCGGGCGAAGAGGTCGTCGCCGCCTTCCGCGGCAGACGGTCCCGGGAACGGGATCTCCGGCCGCAGGGTGAACGATAGCGCGCCCTTCGCGGCGGTGACGAAGCGCATCGCGAGTGTTCGCGCCGGATACGAGGCGAAGTACTCGCGGCGGAAACGTGTCCAGCCCGCCTCGTAATCAACCCACGCAAGGCCGCGCTCGAGGTCGAGCCCGCGCTGGTAGGTTCCGCTCTGGGGACGGCCGAACTCGAAGACGAGCTCGAGCGCGTCGGTCAGGTTGCCGCATTCGCGTCCGGGGTCCCGCCCGGTCAGGACGGCGTTGTGGGTGATCTGGACGCGCTCGCGCCCGACGCCGCCGAATATTGACGCGCCGAAGTGCCCGCAACCGACCGGCAGCGACTCGCGCTCCCAGCCGCGGACGGAGTCCTCGGCCGGGCGGTTGTAGCGCAGGCTGTGCACCGCAGATGTCGCCGCGGACGCGGCGGCGGCGAGAACCGCGGCCGCAGCGGCCAGCACGACTCTGCGGCACGCGGACGTCATCAGAACTCAAGCGCTGCGTACATCATGGCGAGGAACTCGGCGTAGTTCATGCGCTTCTGCTCCATCGAGTCGCGCTCGCGGACCGTGAAGGTGCCGTCCTTGGTCGACTGCTCGTCGACGGTGATGCACCAGGGCGTGCCCGCCTCGTCCTGCCGGCGGTAGCGGCGGCCGATGGCGCCGGAGACGTCCCACATGCAATTGACCTTCTGCTGGAGCTTCCTGAAAATGTCGCGCGCGAAGTTGAACTGCGCCTCGTCCTTCTTGATGAGCGGGAAGATAGCGACCTTGATCGGGGCGACCTTCGGGTTGAAGTGGAGCACCGTGCGGATGTCCTCCTTGCCCTTCTCGTCGGTGAGCTTCTGCTCTTCATACGCCTCGCAGAGCAGGGCGAGCATCAGGCGGTCGACGCCGGCCGACGGCTCGATCACGTGGGGGACGTACTTGCCGTCGAAGAGGTTCTCGCAGAAGACCTTCGCCTTCGCGGCGATGTCCGCCTTCTCCTCGTCGGAGAAGACGACCTCCTTGCCGGCCTTGGCGGAGGCGGCCTTCTGCTTCCGGTCGAGCCACTCGGCCTGGGTCTTGGCGATGAACGCGGCCTTGTCGTCGTCCGTGAGCTTCTTGCACGCCTGCTTGAGCGGATCGTCGAAGACGGTCTGCGGCACCTTGGAGTGGAGCTGGTGCTGGGAAAGGTCGAAGTCGCTCCTGGCGGCGATGCCCTCGAGCTCCTGGCGGCCAAACGGGAAGTCGTACTCGATGTCCACGCAGGCGCGGGCGTAGTGCGCGAGCTCGTCCGGCTTCTGCCAGTACTCGACGAACTTCTCGGTCGGCAGCCCGACGGCGTTGAGGAACTTCTTGCGCTGCTCGACCCAGTACTTGTGCCAGACCTCCCAGCCCCAGTCGTCCTGGACCGGGCCGTTCAGGTCGGGGTTGTCGGCGAGCGTCACCACGTGGCCGTACTGGAGCTCCACCGCCTCGTCGGGCCGGATGAAGAACTCGAGCTCCATCTGCTCGAACTCGCGCGAGCGGAAGGTGTAGTTGCGCGGCGTCACCTCGTTGCGGAAGCTCTTGCCCATCTGGGCGATGCCGTAGGGGACGGCCATGCGCGAGGTGGCGGTGACGTTCAGGAACTGCGCGAAGATCGCCTGCGCCGTCTCGGGACGGAGGTAGGCGACGTTCGACGGGTCGTCGATCGGGCCGACGACCGTCTTGAACATGAGGTTGAACGGCTTCGGCTCGGTGAGCTCGCCGCCGCAGTAGGGGCAGAAGAAGTCGGACCCCGCGACCTTGGGCTGGGGCTTCTTCTTCTGGTCGGAGTAGATGTCCTTCACCTGGTCGGCGCGCATCAGCTTCTTGCAGTCCTTGCACATCGTCATCGGGTCGGCGAAGGTGTCGAGATGGCCGGACGCCTTCCAGATCTTCGGGTGCATGATGATGGTGGCGTCAAGGCCGGCGACGTCCTCGCGGCCGCGGACGGTGAACTGCCACCACGCCTGCTTGACGTTGGCCTTGAGCTCGCAGCCGAGCGGACCGTAGTCCCAGAACCCGGGCATGCCGCCGTAGATCTCGGAGGAGTGGTAGATGAAGCCGCGGCGCTTGCACAGCGCCGACAGCGCGTCGAGACTGGATTTGCTTTCTTCTGCCATAATGAGACATATTATACCATAATTCGCGGCTCTCGGTCAGCCGATGGCGGCGACGAGGCGCTCCGGCGGGGGGACGGGGCGAAAGGTCGAGGAGGAGACGAAGCAGTGGCGGGTGAAGCCGCTCGCGAGGACGCGGTCCTCGCCCTTGCGGCGCACCTCGCAGGCGATCTCGATCCGCACACCCCTGAGCTCCTTCACCCAGGATGTGAGCTCCAGGACATCGTCGTAGTGCGCCGGTGCGCGGTAGTCGACCTCGGCGTGCACGACGGGGAGCATGATCCCCTCTGCCTCGCACTCGGCGTAGGTGAAGCCGCAGGAACGCATCAGCTCGTTGCGGGCGCGCTCGAAGAGCGTCAGGTAGTTGCCGTAGTAGACGACGCCCATCTTGTCGGTGTCGGCGTAGGGCACCCGGTACTCGATCGTTATCGGTTTCATGGTAGGGTGTATTATATCAAAACCGCTACGGCTTCGACGCCGTCACCAGCCAGTGCGGCATCGGCGGCGGGGCGGGGACGGTGTCGCCGGGAACGAGCCCCGCCTCGCGCATCCAGCCCTTGAGCTCCTCGTCGGAGAACACCCAGCCGTTCTCGGTGGTGAGCGCCATGTTGACCGCGAAGAGCGCCGAGAACGCCGGCGCGGCGCGGGTGGAGTCGGTCATCATGTCGAGGACGAAGAGCCTACCGCCGGGCCTGAGCGCGCGCACCGCGCGGCGGAGGATGTCGACGATTACCGCGGGCGACTCCTGGTGGAGCGCGCCGAAGATCGTGACCGCGTCGTACCCGCCTTCGCCGTAGTCGTCCGCGTGGTAGTCGCCGGCGCGGCACTCGATGCGCCCGGCGAGGCCGAACTTCGCCACGTACTCCCTGGCGCACTCCGAGATCGCCGGCAGATCCACGGTGACGCACTCGAGCGCAGGGTTGGCCTGGCACATCAGTATCGCGTAGGCGCCAGGCCCGCCCGCGAGGTCGAGGAGGCGTCCAGAAAGCCCCTTCAGCATCGGCACCACCCCGCGGCCGATGCCCATCGCGCGCCCGAACATCGCGTCCGCGAAGACGCGGGTGCGCGCGGGGTCGTCGCCGAGGTGCAGCCCCGGGCGCTCCACCGGGCGGCCGGTGCGCGCGAACTCGGCGAGCCGTCCCCAGGCGGGGTAGACGTCGCGGTTGTAGCGGATGGCGCGGGTAAGGTCGGCGGGGCCTCCCGGGACGAGTGCCGCCTTACCCGCCGGCGTGTTCGCGTACTTGCCGTCGCGCTTCTCCAGCAGCCCCAGCGCCACACACGCGTCGACCAGCAGCCGCATGCCGCGCGCATCCACGTCCAGTTCGCCGCGCTCGACTTTCTCGAACACGCCGCAGTCGATGGCGGCGAACAGCACCGCGCTCCCGTAGAACGCGCTCGACAGATCAACTATCCCCTGTATGTCCTTCATTGATAGTCCTTTCCTTAACGCATCATCAAGGCATTGCATCTCGTGTCTTGCGACAATCTTTTGTTCCTTCGGCGTTCATCTCCCCCAATGCCGCGTATTTTATCAAAATCCACTACCATCCCATAGGTAGATGTGCATAGTATAGCATTTTGTGATTCCGTGCGCAATCCGCGGAATTTCGCCAACATAAGAGTTCAGATTCTGCGGCGCTTGGCGTAGGCGGGTGCGGGTGGCTCGTGGTTCGGGACCGGGGCTTGAGACGCGAGACTTGAGACGGCAGGCTCGGGGTCTTGTCTAATCGGATTTTGGTAGACTACCCTACTGTTCACCGGGCATAGTGCCTGGTAAGAACGGCCCGTCAAGGGAAGGCCTCCCAAGACGGGCCTGCGGCGACGAGGCTCTTTGGGGTCCAGAGACCTAACTCT
>SFPL01000069.1 GCA_004551905.1 Lentisphaeraceae bacterium | reverse complement strand
ATGCCTCCTTGCGTTTTTTGTGTTTGCAAGAAAGCATACAGCCAACGCCTGATTTTTTCAACCCCCGGCTGAAGCCCGCTCAACAGGCCAACCACTCAAGGCAGAACCTCCCGGTATTGCACTGGAAACTCGCGCGCGCGCTCGAAAAACTCGAGCTTCAGATCCGAGATATCTTGCCGCCATTGAACACCGGCACCGCTACTGGCGCCACAACAGAAGATGTTGCGGACTTTATTGCAGAGGTCCGGGATGATCTTGATGACGTGTCCCTCACCGCGAAGGCGATCTGTATCTGCATTGAAGAAAAAAACTGAAAGGAGAAACCAACATGGCCAGGAAAACCGTCAAGGAAATATCAAAGGAAGAGGCGTTCGCGCTCGCCGACGAGGTCGCGCGCGACATCGTCGCCAACCGTGCGCTCGCCGCCGAACGCGACCAGCACATTCAGGATGTGCAGGACAAATACAATCCGCTCATCGAGGCGAACGACAAGGCCATCGACGCGAAGATCGCGCTCGTCGCCATGTTCGCCAAGAACCACCGCGCCGAGTACTTCGCCGACAAGAAGAGCTGCGAAACGCCTCTGGCGATTCTCTCGTTCCGCTACGGCAACCCGACCTTGAAGACCCTCTCCTCCAAGGACACCTGGGATGACGTCGCCGCGGCGCTTGAGGCGAGCAAGGAGGGCAGGGCGTTCGTCAAGGTCAAGAAGGACATCGACAAACGCGGGCTCCTGAAGAAGACGGCGGAATGGCTCGCCGGCTTCAAGCTGCGGATCTCGCAGAGCGAGACTTTTGCGATTGACCCCAAGACGGACGCGATCGCATGAGCTGGCACAAATGCTTTCTCAGCGGCTGCGAATACCGCGACGACTCTTCCGAGAGCCGGTTCGGCTACTGCCCCGGCTGCCGGGAGTCGATGGAGCGGCAGAAGCAGCAGGAACGCCAGGAGCGTGACGACCAGTCCCAGGACGGCCGGCAGCAGAACTGAAACCACCACCTTATATATAAGGAGATAAAATGAGCCGCAGAAGTCGCACAAGAGAGTTCGCGCCCGACAACTCGGGTAGCATATCGCGCCCTGAGCGTGTCAACCTTCGCTGCACAACCGAAGAGTGCGGCAGGTTTCTTTCCCTGGTAACGACCCTGCGGCAGCTCAAAGGCCGCCCGCCGGAGCCGATTGCCGAGACCGTCCACCACGTCCTCGTGCCGCTCGCCGAGAAGCTCGTCCGCGCCGTCCGCTATGGCAGCGCGGCTGAGCAGTCCTCGGCGCGTGTCTACTTTGAGGAGCGTGTCAGGAAGGAGGACTACATCCGCAACCGCATCGACCGCCACCAGCTGAGGCTGGCGATCTGAAGGGAAGGGGAAACCTATGGGTACACGTCCGCTCTCAGCAATGCAGCGCCGCACGCTTTTCGCGTACCTTCGCCCGGCCGCGATCGAGGTCGGCGAGGATCCTGAAAGCTACCGCAAGCGGATTCTCCGCGAGGAGCTCGGCGTCGAGCATCTTTCGGAAGTGTCGCGCGGCGACGGCTTCGACCGGCTCATGTCCCGCATCCACCAGGACGCCGGCGACTTCGAGCGCGCGATTCCCTACGCCCAGGGGTCGCTCATCCGACTCAGGTTCCTCTGTGTCCAGGCGGCGCGGCAGATCCTCGCCGCCTCGCCGGAGCCGGTGCGGTCGACGCCATACGAATACATCGCCGGCGTCATGTGCCGCGCGCGACTTGTCGAGGGGAAGCCGACCAAGCTCTTCGCCGAGAGCCTTGCGTCCCTGGGGACCTGGACGCGCTTCTCGCCGTCCGACGTCAAGGCGGTGTTGATGATGCTCAACGCTCACCTCTCTCGTCTTCGCCGCGAGCGCGCGAAAATCTGACGCGAGAAGGGGACTTGTCCTCGAAGTGAAAGCGCCTTGCAGAGATCATGCAGGGCGCTTTCCTTTTGCCTCGAAGTGGTCGAGCGCGGCGCTCGGCGCTCATCTTGATTTTCTCAACAATTTGTATCTTTGCCGCGTTCCGTGCGTTCGGCGCGGGTGATTTTCTCAAATCGACTTCGCGCTCGATCGGCGGCGCGGTCGCGATGCTCGCGGCGTTCGCAATCAATACTGGCGCGGCTCTGTCTCACCTGGTCGCGCCTTTTCTCATGTATTCGCACTTTCTCAACTCGCCCCGCGTCAATCAGCCTTTTCTCATGTATTCGCACTTTCTCAACTCGCCCCGCGTCAATCACCCGCGTCAATCACGGCTCGGCGCAGCCGAGACGACGGGGGTATTTGTAATCCGTGCCCCCTTGACGGCTCGGTGTCAAATAGTGTATAATTGTGTCACGAAATGTCAAAGAAGGTTGTTCAGAGTGTTGCGGAGGCAACGTCGGGCGGGTCGAACGCGCTTATGGGCGAGTTCGAGCACTCGCTTGATCCCAAGAAGCGCCTCACCATTCCGCGCGAATGGCGGCAGGCGATGGGGAATCCCGACTTCGTCTACGTGATGCGCGACCGAAACGGTAAGTGCCTCGATCTCCTGCCTAAGGCGGAGATGGAGTCGCTCCTGGCGAAGCTGCGCGAGAAGGCGCTCTTTGATCCGGCGCTGACTAAGGCGGCTATGCTCATCGGCGCGAACTCGGAACAGCTCATGCTTGACGTTCAAGGCCGAATCCGCATCAGCGACAAGCTCCTTCAGTTTGCGAACTTGACGACGACGGTCGTGATGGCGGGTTCGGTTCGTATGGCCAAGCTCTGGAATCCAAAGGCGTATGCCGTGGAGTCCGGCGGCGACCTGGCCGACTTCAACGCGGCGCTCGACATGCTGGAGGCGTGATGATCGATACGATATCATCATCCCTGCATGTGCCGGTCCTCCTGAAGGAGGCCGTCGACGCGCTCGCAGTGAAGCCGGGCGGCCGCTACGTGGACGGGACGCTTGGCCGCGCTGGCCACGCGCGCGAGATCATTGCGCGCGGTGGCAGCGTGCTGGGCATCGACCGCGACGCCCAGGCGCTCGAGGAGATCGGCGGGATCGAGGGACTCATCGCCGTTCGCGGAAGGCACGGCGACATCAAGGAGATTGCGGATGAACACGGATGGAATGAAGTCGACGGGGTCCTGCTGGACCTGGGCGTATCGTCTCCTCAGCTGGATGACGCCGGGCGCGGGTTCAGCTTTCTGCGCGAGGGACCCCTTGACATGCGCATGGATCGGTCGTCCCCGCTGACTGCCGCGGACCTCGTGAACACCGAGGGCGAGGAGGCCCTCGCCACGGTCTTCCGCGAGCTCGGCGAGGAGCCGCGGGCGCGGCGCATCGCGCGGGCGATCGTCAGGAGGCGCGAGTCGAAGGGGTGGATAGAGACCACGACCGAGCTTGCCGACGTAGTCGCCGGCGCGGTCGGGAGGTCGGGTCCGCGGCATCCGGCGACTCGGGTCTTCCAGGCGCTGAGGATGGCGGTCAACGACGAGCTCGGCGAACTCGACCGGGCGCTCGAGGGGGGGCTGGCGATCCTGCGCTCCGGCGGCAGGTTCGCGGTGATCACCTTCGAGAGCCTCAGCGATAGGAAGGTGAAGGGTTTTTTCTCGTCGCATGTCGGCAGGATGAAGTCCCTGCAGGCCGGCGGCGAGGAATGGTTTGGGGCGGAGCCGCGCGCGCGCGCGGTGACGCGCCGGGCGGTGGCGCCCGGCGAAGGCGAGATGGCGGCTAATCCACGTGCGCGGAGCGCGAAGCTCCGCGCGATAGAAAGGGCATAGCGAAATGGCGAAGAACAGGCGTATTCCCAAGCGCAGGTCGGTGGTGATGACGAACACGATGCGTGTCGGCGCGGTGCTCGGCATGCTGTTCGTCATGTCTATCATCAACCTGCTCGCGTCGTCGAGCTGCCAGCAGCTGCTGAAGGCGATCGGCGAGGACGAGCGCGAGCTCGCCCGGCTCGAGGACGCCCGCCAGCGCGAGGCGTCGCGCTGGGAGGAGATGAAGACGCCGGATAAGATCGAGCGGGCGCTCCTCCGCCACGGGTTGTCGATGAGGGCGGCGAGGGCCGACCAGGAAGTGCACATGAAGGCCAACGGCGAGCCCTACCCGGGCCAGATCTCCGTCGCCAAGGCGCGCCAGCGCCAGATGAACGTCGCCAGCGTCGGCGCCGGCGGGGGAGCCCGCATGTCCACGAAGCGCTCCGCCGTCCGCCGCTGACGCATCGATGGCGATGCGCGGCGAGACGTGGCGGTTCTGGACGCCGGTGCTGCTGTTGCTGTTGATGGCGGCGTACGCCGGCCAGAAGCTGGTGCGCGCGCACGTCGACCCCAAGGTCACCGCGCCTACCTACGACTTCGAGCGAGAGCTGCCCGCCCGCCGCGGCACGATCTACTCCGCCTACGGCGAGCGCTACCCGCTCGCGAAGAGCGTCCCGTTCTGGGAGTACGCGCTCGACCCGCTGGCGCTCACCAACGCCGTCGTCAGGCGCCGCGGCGAGCCGCGCCGCCCGAAGTACGCGATCGTCAAGACGATCGCCGACGCGCTTGGGATGGATTACCGCAAACTGAAGGGGATGGTCGACGCGCCGCCGCGCAGAGGGTGGCGCAACCAGCCGCTGGGGCTCTCGTCCGACCCCGAGGTCCACCGCATCCTCGCCGACTCGTCGCTCGTCGCCGGCGTGGCCATCCACGACCGCCAGGTGCGCCAGTACCTGCACGGGCGGCGCCTCGCGCACGTGCTCGGGTCGGTTAACGCCGGCCACGTCGGCTCCGCCGGTGTCGAGCAGCGCTTCAACCGCGAGCTCTCCGGCACCCCGGGGATGGTCCGAGGCAGGAAGGACGCGCGCGGGTTCGAGCTCTACGACAAGCGGACGATCTCCATTGACCCGGTGCCGGGCGCGGATGTCTACCTCACCATCGATCACAACATCCAGTTCGAGGCCGAGAACGCGCTCAAGTGGGGCGTTGGCGAGTTCGGCGCCGGCACCGGCTGGTGCATCGTGATGGACGCGAGGACCGCGGCGGTGCTGGCGATGGCGTCGCTGCCCGACTTCGAGCCGCTCACCTACGGCCGCACCACCGAGGACGAGCAGCTCAACCGCGCCATCGCCTTCAACTACGAGCCGGGTTCGGTGATGAAGGTGATCACCGCCGCGACCGCCATCGACACTCTGCCGGGCAAGTACGGCCCCGGGACGGTCTTCCGCACCAACCGCGACGACCCCAACTACTTCAAGCTGCCCAGCGACGCCGGCCACACCTGGCCGGCGACGATGACGCTGAGGGACGCGATCGTCCATTCCTCCAACATCGTCATCGGCAAGCTCGCCTACGACCTTGGACCCAAGACGGTCTTCGCCGGAATGAAACGGTTCGGATTCGGCGAGAAGACCGGCATCGAGCTTCCTGGCGAGCAGTACGGCATCGTGCCCAATCCCAACAAGCGGATGTGGGACAAGGCGTCGCGGTCGCGCGCCGGCATCGGCCAGTTCGTGGCGGTGACGGCGATCCAGCTCGCTGCCGCCTTCCAGGCAATCGCTAATGACGGGGTGAGGATGCGCCCGCACGTCGTCGAGAAGGTGGTCGCGCACGACGGCAGCGAACTCTACCGCTGGGACTCCTCGCCGGCCGGCAGGGCGGTCTCGGCGACGACCGCCCGCACGCTGCGTGACATGATGCTCGGCGTTGCCGCGCCCGGGGGCACGGCCCGCCGCGCGGCGATCCGCGGATACTCGGTGGCGGGCAAGACCGGCACCGCGCAGAAGAGCATCCCGGGCGGCAGGGGTTACTACCCAGGGCAGTACCGCGCGACCTTCTGCGGCATTGTGCCGGCCACCGACCCGCGTATTGTGGTGCTGGTTACCCTGGACTTCGACCGCTACACCAAGTTCCACCAGGGCGGCAACTCGTCCGGCGTCGTCTTCCGGCGCATCGCGACGGCGGCGCTGCGATTCCTTTCGGTCATGCCGGACCGGCCAGAGGAGCTCCAGGACGCCGAGGAGGAGGACGAATACGACCGCATCGTCGAGGAGCGGGCCGAAAAATACGCCCCTGCCGACCGGTGATTTTTGGTATAATACACCAACCTAACGCGACTGTAGCTCAATTGGATAGAGCGTTGGCCTCCGAAGCCGAAGGTTGCTGGTTCGAGCCCAGTCAGTCGCACCAAACCCGATTGGGCTGAACGTTTTTGGCGCGGCGCGCATTGTACAGTTTGGGGATGGAGATATACGAAGAGATTCGGGCAGATCGCGAGCTGGGCGCCAGGCGCCTGGTGGCGGAGTACCGTCCGCGCCTCGAGGCCGCCGCCGCCGAGTAGCGCGAGGATTGAACCTTGAATTTTGCTTCATTGGTCAGACGAACCGAAAATATGGTATAATACGCGCCAACGGAGAAGAAGATGGGCGAAACGCTGCTTAAGATAGAGAACCTGAAGAAGAGCTTCGGGAAGTTGGAGGTGCTCAAGGGCATCTCCACCGAGATCCGCAAGGGCGAGGTCGTGGTGATGATCGGCCCGTCCGGCGGCGGCAAGTCCACCTTCCTCCGCTGCATGAACCTCCTCGAGCATCCGACCGAGGGCTCGATCATCTTCGACGGCATCGACATCGTCAGCGCCGACGAGAAGACCAAGAATCGCGTCCGCTCCGAGATGGGCATGGTGTTCCAGCACTTCAACCTCTTCCCCCACCTCACCATCCTCGACAACATCACCCTCGCGCCGCGGCTCGTCCGCCGCCTGCCGCGGGAACAGGCCGAGAAGAAGGCGATGGAGCTCCTCGAGGTTGTCGGCCTCGCGGAGAAGGCAAAGGCGTACCCGCAGCAGCTCTCCGGCGGCCAGAAGCAGCGCGTTGCGATCGTGCGCTCGCTCGCGATGGAGCCGAAGGTGATGCTCTTCGACGAGCCCACTTCCGCGCTCGACCCGGAGATGGTAGGCGAGGTTCTCGACGTCATGAAGGACCTGGCCAGGAACGGCATGACCATGGTCGTAGTCACCCACGAGATGCGCTTCGCGCGCGACGTCGCGAGCCGCGTTCTCTTCCTCGAGGGCGGGCGCATCGCCAACGAGGGCACCCCGGCGGAGATCTTCGGCCATGAGCACCAGGGGCGCCTCGGCGAGTTCCTCGGCAAGGTGCGCGGCGAGCTCAAGGCCATCCTGGCGGACGACGTCGTCACCGAGGACGAGGTCGAGCACCTCAAGCAGGTTATCAACGAGATGCCACGTCAATAGTGGACCGATTTCCCTACAAACCCACCAAAGGAAGAAACAGCACATGAAAAAATCAATGATCGTGCTCGGCGCAGCGGCCGCCGCAGCCGTCGCATTCACGGCGTATGCCGACGAGACTCCCGCTCCGAAGGAGGCTGCCAAGCCAGAGGCGGCCCAGGTCGAGCAGGATGAACTGGAGACGGAAGAGTCCCCGCTCTTCGAGTTCGCGCTGCAGCTCGACATCAAGTCCGCCTACGTCTCCCACAACCGCATCTACTCCGACACGCCAGTCGCGCAGTACGACATCTGGGGGAAGATTAACCTCCCGGAGAACTTCGGCTGGATCGGGGTCGACGTCTGGGCCAACCAGGAGCTCAACAAGAAGCACAGCTCGGTCGACACCGGCAACGGCGGCAAGCGGCTCGGCGGCATCGGCGAGTTCGACTACGAGATCGTCTACGGCAACTCCATCGGGCCGGTGAACCTCACCGCGTCCCATCTCTGGTACACCTATCCGCGCTGCGGCTGGACGTCGCAGAACTTCTGGACTTTCGGCGCTGAATACGACAACGAGATCCTCGTCCCGAGTGTCAAGTTCTACTGGGAGTACTGCCATGAAAACGAGCCGGGCGCCGCGTTCATGTTCGACTTTGCGCTCTCCCACACCTTCCAGCTCACCGAGGAGCTTTCGCTCAAGCTCACCTCCAAGACTACGCTCTACACCTCTGAGTATGCCGACTACCTCTCTGGCGGCGAGATCAGCCGCGCTGCGTTCGGCGGCTGGGACAATGGCGTCGCCCTGAGCTATGCGATCACCGACAACCTCACGATTGGCGGGCACCTCAACTTCCTCTACAAGCTCGACCACAGGGTACGTCACTGCCAGGGATGGGATTCCTATTCGGTCCGCGACCCGGAAGACATTGACAGCCCCTGGAACCGCACGCACGACGGAATGCTCTACGGCGGAGTTTCCATCTGCTTCGCGTTCTAATCTCGGTTGGCTAACGGGGGAAACGACATGAGGAACATCCTGATCGCGGCCGCCGCGCTGGCGGTCCTCGCCGGTTGCTCGCAGCGCTCGACCTTCACCGACGGCAGGTTTGTGGTCGGCTTCGACGCCGACTTCCCGCCCTACGGCTTCAAGGAGGGCTCGGAGTACAAGGGCTTCGACCTTGACCTCGCCCGCGCGGTGTGCGCCGCGAAGGGATGGGAGTTTGTCGCCAACCCGATCAACTGGGACGCCAAGGACATGGAGCTCAACTCCGGTGCCATCGACTGCATCTGGAACGGCTTCACGATCCAGGGCCGCGAGAAGGCGTATACCTGGTCCTCGCCCTACGTGGACAACTCCCAGGTTGTGCTGGTCAAGGCCGGCTCGCCGATCAAGACCCTCGCCGACCTCGCCGGGAAGATCGTCGGCGTCCAGACCGACACCCCGGTGATGAGGGCGCTCTCCAAGGGCGGCGACCACGAGAAGCTCGGCGCCACCTTCGCGAAGCTGATCGTCGAGCCTAACTACAACCAGGCCGTCAACGAGCTCGCCGCCGGCGCGGTCGATGCGGTGGCGATGGACGTCGGCGTCGCGAAGCGCAAGATGTCCGACCTGCCCGGCAAGTTCGAGCTGCTCGGCGAAATCGTGATGACCGAGACCTACGGCATCGGCTTCAAGCTCGGCAACGAGGAGCTGCGCGACCAGGTGGAGGCGGCGCTCAGGAAGCTGTTTGCCGACGGCACCGCAGCGAAGATCGCCGAGCAGTACGGCATCGAGAAGTCGGCGCTGATTCTCAAGTAGGATGTCGTACTCCGGCATGGTCGTTGATCTCCTCTCGGGACTTGCGGTCTCGGTGGGGATCTTCGTCCTTACGCTCGCGGTGGCGTTGCCGCTCGGGCTCGTGGTGGCGCTCGGGAGGATGTCGAAGAGCCCGGTGATCTCCGGGCTCTTCCGCCTCTACATCTCGGTGGTGCGCGGCACCCCGCTGATGCTGCAGATCATCTTCGTCTACTTCGCGCCCTACTTCATGTTCGGGATGCCGCTCTCGAGCTACCCGCGGCTTCTCGCCACGGTGATCGCCTTCGGCCTCAACTACGGCGCCTACTTCGCCGAGATCTACCGCGGCGGCATCCTCTCGATCGACCCCGGCCAGCGCGAGGCCGCCGCGGCGCTCGGATTCCCGCGCACGACCACATTCATGCGCATCATCCTGCCGCAGGTGGTGAAGCGTGTCATACCGGCGGTCGGCAACGAGGTGATCACGCTCGTCAAGGACACTTCGCTCGCCTTCACCATCGCCGTCACCGAGATGTTCACCATCGCCCGCCAGCTCTCGAGCTCCAACACTACGATGGCCCCGCTCGTCGCCGCCGGCGTCTTCTACTACGTCTTCAACTTCGCCGTCGCTTGGGTGATGGAGCGGATCGAGAAGCGGCTTTCGTATTACGATTAGGAAAACTTGCATGAAAAGGGAACTTGGTTCGCTCGCCGGGCACCGCGCCTTTCTGGGGCTGCCGCCGAAGAAGGGGGCGGTCGCGCCGTTCCCGTGCAGCCCTGCGAAGGTGTTCGCTGCGCAGGTCGCGGGGCTTGTGCGCAGGCTTCGGGCGATCCGCTGCCGCGATGTCGTCATCGGCGTCTCCGGCGGGCTCGACTCCGCGCTCGCGCTCCTCGTCTGCCGCGAGGCGTTCGCGCGCCTCCGTCTCGACCCGAAGCGTATCCGCGCGATCACCATGCCAGGCTTCGGCACCACGCGGCGGACGCGCGGCAACGCGCTCGCGCTCGCGGAGGGCCTCGGCGTCGCGACCGAGACGATCCCGATCGGCGGCATCGTGCGCCGCCACCTGAAGGAGATCGGCCACGACGGCACCACGCCCGACGTCGCCTACGAGAACGCGCAGGCGCGGATGCGCACGATGGTGCTGATGGATCGCGCCAACATGGTCGGTGGCATCGTGGTCGGCACCGGTGACCTGAGCGAGATCGCGATCGGCTGGTGCACCTACAACGGCGACCACATGTCCATGTTCGGCGTCAACTCCGGCGTCCCCAAGACCGTGGTGCGCAGGGTGTGCTCCTGGTGGGGGGAGCGGCATCCCGGCAAGGCGGCTGCGGCAATCGAGGACATCGTGGCGACGCCGGTCTCGCCCGAGCTTGTGAAGGGGCAGGTCACGGAGCGGACCATCGGGCCCTACGACCTCCACGACTTCTTCCTCTGGAACTTCATCGTCAACGAGATGGGGCCGAAGCGGCTCGCCGACGCGGCGAAGAATTTCTTCCGGGGACGCTTCGCCGACGCGGAGATCAAGGCGACCCTCGCGATCTTCCTGCGCCGCTTCTTCACCCAGGCCTTCAAGCGCAACTGCGCGCCGGACGGAGTCAAGGTGTTCTCCTTCGACCTCTCGCCGCACGGCTGGTGGATTCCCTCTGACCTCGGCGTCGTCAAGCTCCATGGGTAGGGTGCTCGTCATCGGACGCGGCCGCAGCGGCGAGGCGGCGGCGGCGCTCGCGGCGGCTGGTGGCGGCGAGGTGGAGTTCGCCGACGGCGTCGACTTCGCAGTGGCGAGCCCCGGCGTGCGCGTCATGAGCGAGCTCGAGTACGGCTGCCGCGAGCTGAAGAAGCGCGGCTGGCGACTCCTCGCAGTCACCGGCTCGAAGGGCAAGTCGAGCGTCGTCAAGGCCGTCGCCGACGCGATCAACCTCGCCGGCGGATTCGCCGTCCCCTGCGGCAACTACGGCCGGCCGGTGAGCGACATCGCGCGCGAGGAGCGCACCGGATGGGCGGTTGTCGAGGTGTCGTCCTTCATGCTCGAGACGACTTCGCTGCCAGCCGACTTCTTCGAGGCGGCGGCGATCCTCAACCTGCAGGAGGACCACCTCGACCGCCACGGCGACGCGGCGACGTACCACGCGCTCAAGCGCCGTCTCTGGGCGATGGCGAAGCGCCGCGTCGGGCTCGACGAGCCGTGCGTCGAGGACCCCGCGCTCCTCGCCGGATCCTACTTCGACAACCGCGTCCTGTGCGCGAACGGACTCGCCGCCGCGGCGCTGATGCGCGTCGCCGGGCTCGGCGACGAGGAGATCGCGCGCGCGTTCGCCGCGTTCGAGCCGCTGCCCCACCGGATGGCGAAAGTGGCCGAGATCGACGGCGTCGAGTACATCGACGACTCCAAGGCGACTTCGCTCGCGGCGCTCTCCGCTGGCGTCGAAATGGCCGCCAAAGCCGCATCTGGCGGGCGTTTGGTGCGTCTTCTGGCCGGCGGACTCGCCAAAGGCGACGACCCGGAAATTTCACTACCCATCTTGACAAAGTGGGTCAAAAAAGTGTATCTTATCGGTCAAAGCGCGGAAAGTCTCTTTTCCGCCTGGTCCAAAGACGTGGACTGCGAGGTCTGCGGCACCCTGGAGAAGGCGGTCGAGAGGGCGAAGCGCGAGGCGGCGAACGGCGAGAAGGTGCTGCTCTCCCCGGGAGCCGCGAGTTTCGACCAGTTTAAAAACTTCGAGGAACGCGGAGAGGTCTTCGCGCAACTCGTCAAAGGACAAGGAAAAGACAAAACATGAACAAGCTCGCAGTGGTTCTCTCGGTCGCGGCAGTCGCGACGTTCTCTGGTTGCAAGGATCCCGACTTCATGCGCCCCGGCGCTTCGAATCAGTCGGATGCGCACGTAGTTGGCACGCAGCCTGCGACGCCGGTCCAGGACACAGCCGAGAAGGCGCCGGAGGTCACGGTCACTCCCGCGCAAACGCCGACGGTCACCGCCAAGAAGGGCTGCCTCTGCGCGCCTGGCACCATCCACTCCGAGCCGTGCAAGTGCGGCGCAGACGACTGCGCGTGCATCGTCAAGACCCAGAGCGCAAAGGTGCCCGCGTCCGAGCAGAAGTACTCGATCTACGTCGTCCAGAACGGCGACTACCTCGCGAAGATCTCCAAGAAGTGCAACGTCACCATCGCTGCGATCAAGAAAGCCAACGGCCTCAAGAGCGACACGATCCGCATCGGCCAGAAGCTGAAGATCCCCGGCAAGCTGCCCGAGTCCATGACTGCCGCGCCCGCCGCTGCCGAGGCGTCCAAGGCCGCTGCCGCCGCGAAGAAGTCCTACACGCCCTACGCCGGAGCGACCAAGGAGTACGTCGTCAAGAACGGTGACACCCTCGGCGCGATCGCCTATGGCAACGGCATCAACATCCGCCAGCTCAAGGAGCTCAACGGCCTGAGCGGAGACGTGCTGCGCATCGGCCAGAAGCTCAAGATCCCGGCTGACGGCAAGCCTGCCGCCAAGGCTGCCAAGGCCGCCAAGGCCGCCAAGGTCACCAAGGCCGCCAAGGCCGAGGCCCCGAAGGCAGCCGCAGCCGAGGTCAAGCCCGCCGCCGAGGCCACGCCCGAGCCTGTCGCAGCCGAGAAGCAGGAGGATGCCGCAGCCGAGGTCAAGCCCGCTGTAGCCGAGGACACCGCGAAGAAGGACGCCGCCCCCGGCTTCACCACCTTCGTGGTTCAGGAGGGCGACGACTTGACGTCGATCACGATCCGCTTCGGCGTCTCCGCCGCCGAGATCCGCGAGCTCAACAATCTCCCCGCCGACGCCCAGCTCAAGCCTGGGCAGGTCATCAAACTGCCGGCTGAAGCCCAGCAGTAAGCAGCTGTGCGCAAGTCTGCGCTTTGCGCATTCGGCCTGGTCGTCGCGATCCTCGTGGCGCTGGGCTTTTTAGTCCTGTCGAGCGCCAGCGAGGTCAACGGCGTCAGGCTGCACGGCGACGCCTACTACTTCATGAAGCGCCAGTTCGCCTACCTCGGGGTGGGCGTGGTGCTCGCGGTGGTGGTGGCGGCGGTAGACTACCGGCGCTGGCGCGACACCCCGGCGCTTGCGTGGATGTTCTACGCGATTGTGTTCCTGCTGCTCCTCGCGGTGTTTCCGCCGCTCGGGCGCAGGATCAACGGCTCCTACCGATGGATCTCGCTCGGTCCGGTCAACCTGCAACCAAGCGAGTTCGCCAAGCTCGCGGTGGTCATCGTGGTCTCAGTCTGGCTTGACCGGGCCGCCTGGCGGGTGGAGCTCTTCCGCCGCGGGGCGCTCGTGCCCGCGTTGCTCATCGGCTTCCTGGCGCTCCCGGTGATGGCCGAGCCGGACTTCGGCTCGACGATGGTGATCGGATTCTCCGGCTTCCTGGTGATGTTCGTCGCGGGGACGCGCCTCCTGCACCTCACGCCGTTCGCCGTCGTCGGCATCTGCACGTTCGTCTACAAGGTGGCCACCAACGCCAACCGCATGGCGCGCATCGCGGCGTTCTTCGGCGTGAAGATCGACGTCGGCGCCCAGGTGATGGACGAGGCCGCGAGGCGCGCGGCCTACCAGGCCAACCAGGCGCTGGTGGCGATGATGAACGGTGGCGTCTGGGGCGTGGGGCTTACCCAGTCCATGCAGAAGCAGAAATACCTCCCCGAGAACCACACTGACTTCATCTTCGCCATCGGCGCGGAGGAGCTGGGTATAATCTTCTCGGTCGGCACGCTTCTCCTCTTCATCGCGTTCTTCCTCCTCTCGGTCTACATCGCCCGCTCCGCGTCGGACCGCTTCGGGCGCTTCCTCGCGCACGGGATGGCGTTCATCATCTTCTTCCAGGCGATCTTCAACATCGGCGTCGTCTGCGAGGCGCTGCCCACCAAGGGTATGGCGCTGCCGTTCTTCAGCTACGGCGGCACGAACATGCTCGCGTCCTTCTTCGCGGTGGGGACGATCCTTTCGGTGGGCATCCACTCCTACCGCGACCGCAAGCGCGAGAAGCTCCGCAAGATGCTGGTGAGGTGAGGCGATGGCTGAGGAGTCGAAATACCAGCACTTCACCGTGACCTCGCTCACCGCGGCGGTCAAGGGCGCGCTCGAGCGCGGCTGGTCGCGCATCATCGTCGAGGGCGAGATCAGCGGCTGGCGCCCCGCCGCCTCCGGCCACCGCTACTTCACGCTCAAGGACGCGGAAGCGCAGATCTCGGCGGTGATGTTCTCCTCCGCCTTCCAGCGCTGCGCGGTGCGCGACGAGCTCAAGGACGGCGCCAAGGTCGCGCTCTACTGCAGCCTCACCGTCTACCCGCCGCGCGGCAACTACCAGCTCAACGTCCACAGCGCGCGCCTCGCCGGCGTCGGCGAGCTGATGCAGCGCTACCTTGCGCTCAAGGCGAAGCTCGAGCAGGAAGGGCTCTTCGACCCCGCGAAGAAGCGGCCGCTCCCGTTCCTGCCGCGCCGCATCGGGCTCGTCACCAGCGAGGCCGGCGCGGTGGTGCATGATATGTGCACCGTCCTCACGCGGCGCTTCCCCGCGTTGGAGATCAGGCTCTTCCCCTGCCTCGTGCAGGGCGCGGACGCGCCGCCGCTGATCGTCGCCGGCCTCGAGTACTTCAACTCACGGCAGGACTGGCGGGCGGATCTCGTCATCGTCGCGCGCGGCGGCGGCAGCTTCGAGGACCTCTTCTGCTTCAACGACGAGTCGCTCGTCCGCGCCGTCGCCGCCTCCAAGATCCCGGTTGTCAGCGCCGTCGGCCACGAGACCGACTTCACCCTCTGCGACTTCGCCGCCGACAAGCGCGCCGGCACCCCGTCGATCGCCGCCGAAATCGCCGTGCCGGTGATGGCCGAGCTGCTCGACCGCGTCTCCGCCCTCAACGCCAAGCTTGCCCACGCCCTGCAGGGCCGCGGCGACGTCACCGCGCAGCGCCTCGACCACCTCGGCGACTCGCTCGCCGCCGCGCTGGCCGCCGCGCTCGCGAAGGCCGAGCACCGGCTCGAGCGCGCCATGCCGCGGCTCGACGCGGCGAAGTCGCTCGCCCTGCAGTCCGCCGCCGCGCGGCTCGAGAAGGCCCAGGCGAAGCTCGAAGCGTATTCGCCCTACGGAGTGCTCGAGCGCGGCTACGCAATCGTCACCGGGCCGGACGGCTCGGCGGTGCGCGACGCCTCGGCGCTGAAGCGGGGCGACGAAATCATAACCCGCTTCGCCCGCGGCGAAGCCGTCTCGGTCGTGTCTGCGACCACGAAAGGAGAGAAATGAACCCAACCCGCACAGTCCGCCCGCTCGCCTGCGCGCTTGCGCTCGCCGCGGCACTCGGCGCCTCCGCCGCCGAGTCGCTCTCGTTCCACGGCGTCACCGACCGCGACCCGCTCTCCTACGCCTGCGGCGAGGAGATGGTTTTCACGGTCACGCTCGTCGACCGCAGCGCCAAGAACGCGCCGGTCCCTGGCCGTCGCGTCGCCTGGACGCTTGAAGGCGACGACGGCAGCCGCCGCGCCGGCGAAGCGTCCTCCGACTCGCCGCTCGTCGTCAAGGCGAAGCTCGACGCGCCCGGCTTCGTCCACCTCGTCGTCCGCGCCGTCGACGAAGGCGGCCGGCAGGTGCCGGGCTCGGACGTCTTCGACTCCAGCGCCGCCGCGGACGCGGAGCGCATCCCGGCGAAGCCGGCGCCGGACGACTTCAACGCGTTCTGGGACCTCGAGCTCGCGCGGCTCAAGTCCGTGCCGATGAATCCCGTGCTCACCCCGGTCGCGTCCAAGGACACCAACGTCGTCGTCAACGCCTTCTCGGTCAACCTCATCCCCTCGCTCGGACCGGCCACGGGACTGATCGCGTGGCCGCGCGCGGCGGCGGCGAAGTCGCTGCCGATCCGCGTAGACGTGCCCGGCTACGGCTACGGTCGCGGACGCATCGACGAGAAGTCGGTGCTGCGCGACGGCGGCGCGATCCGCCTCCACATCACCCGCTACGGCGAGGACCCGCTCGCCGACGGCGCCTACCACGAGAACCTCTGGACCAACGTGATGCAGGGCTACTGCTGGCGCAACAACGGCGCGAAGACCGCCAATGATCCGTTCCTCATGCTGTTGCGCGACGTCCGGGCGGTCGACTTCGCCAAGACCCTGGAGCAGTGGGACGGACGCACGCTCACCGTCGGCGGCGGCTCGATGGGCGGCTACCGCTCGATCGCGCTCGCCGCGCTGGATCCGGACGTCTCGCACTGCTCGCCCGCCTTCGCCTGGATGTGCGACCTCGCCGGACACCCCGTCCTCGGCCGGATCGGCGGCTGGTTCCCGCGCTGGACGCCGGAGCTCGCCTACGTGGACGGCGTCAACCTCGCGATGCGCGTCACCTGCCCCGTCGACATCAACTTCGGCCTCGCCGACTACGTCTGCCCGCCCTCCGGACAGATGATCCTCTACCGCAACCTCCGCGGCCCGGTGAAGATGCGCTACTCGCATTGTGTCGGCCACGGCTGTGGCTACGGCGTGAACCAGCCTTCGTGGACGCGGCAGCGCGGCGCCCGCACCGACGAGGCCGCGGGACTCGACCAGTGGGGCGGCCAGCTGCGGGGACCGCAGCTTGCGGCGACCGGGCGCTTCCGCGTCGAGCGCCGCGGCGAATCGTGGTGGATCGTCGACCCCGACGGCCGCCTCTTTCGCGACCTCGCCTCGTCCGCCCGTCCCTCCCCCGCCGCGCCGGCGCGCCCCACCCCGTTTGTCACCTACGTGAACGCCGAGTCGCGCCCGCTCAGGAAGTCGCCGCGCGCGATGCGCGACCCGTTCGACCCGGCCTTCGGGCAGTGCGTTACTTGGGACTTCGCCGGACGCCGTCCGCTGCCGCACAGCCCCTGGTGCCTCGGGCTCGTGGTCGACCGCGACGTCGACTTCGGCGCGACCCACGCCGAGCTCGCGCGGCGAGCGCTCGCCGCGCCGGTCGACCAGCCCGCCCGGCGCGCGCTCCTGAAGCGGCTTGCCGCGGACGGACGGAAGTACGACGTGGCGAAGGGTCCCGACCAGCTTTCGGAGCAGGAGCTCTGCGGGCTCACCGACTACCTGCTCGGCGAGTACTTCGCTCGCACGCGCAAGGCTGTGAAGGACGTCGCCGGCGAGGCGCTCTACCTCGGCTGCCGCTTCGCCGCGCCGCCGCCGAAGTGGGTGGCCGCCGCTGCGAAGGGCAAGGTGGACATCCTCTGCGGAGACGGCGTCGCCGGCTGGGACGCGCAGCCCGAGGGACTGCCAGTCGGCGAAGCCGACCTCCTGCGCTGGCCGTCGGAGGAGGACTTCGACCTCGTGGTCTACGGGAGCAGCCCCGCGGCGCTTTCCGTCTACGGCGAGACGCTGAACGGCGTCGCGACGGACGCCTGCGGCTCGCGGCACCACAACTTCCACCCCGCCGCCTCGTCGCCGACGGCCAGGTTCTTCCCTGACCCACAAACCGCGAACCACGAACCACGAACAACGAATATGGTATAATACGCATCATGAAAAGAATTATCTCCCTGGCTGCAATGGCCATTGCACTCGCCGCGTCGGCGGAGACGGTCGTCAACATCTCCGGCGTCGGCGCCCAGAAGTTCACGGTGTCGCTCCAGGTCGCCAACGGCGCGTACTCGAAGTGCCTGGCGAAGAACCTCGAGATCTCGGGGCTCTTCACCGTCCGCGGCGACGGCTCGATCAAGGTGAGCGGGGCGTCTGGCGCGATGAAGGCCGAGGGCCGTGGCAAGGTGGTCTCTTCGGCCGAGGCGTTCTCCGACGACAAGTCCGCCCGCATGGCCGCGCGCCGCTTCGCCGACGCGATGTGCGAGGCGTTCGGCAACCAGAAGGGCTTCGCGCTCGACCGGGTGCTCTTCCTCAACCGCGGCAAGTCCGCCGGCCGCGGCCAGGTGCGGCCGAGCGAGATGTGCGTCAGCTACCCCGACGGCTACGATGTGAAGCAGCTCACCGGCGATGGGCGCATGACGATCTTCCAGCGCTGGAAGGACCGCGACTCGGTGATGTACATCAGCGACCTCAAGGGCTCGCCGCAGGTGTGGGAGCTCGACATCGCCACCGGCACGCGCCGCCAGAAGTGGAGCCTCAAGGGCTCGCCGGACGGCATCGCGGTCTCGCCCGACGGCACCAAGGTTGCGGCGATCCTCACCGTGCACGGCAACCCCGATCTCTACGTCATCTCCGGCGACCGCTTCGTCCGGCTCACCAACACCCCGCTCGCGAGCGAGGGCCAGCCCGCGTGGAGCCCGGACGGCAAGAAGATCGCCTACGTCTCCAACGAGGCCCGCAACCCGCAGATTTTCGTC
Source organism: Lentisphaeraceae bacterium (assembly GCA_004551905.1). Classification (GTDB taxonomy): domain Bacteria; phylum Verrucomicrobiota; class Kiritimatiellia; order RFP12; family UBA1067; genus UBA1067. The sequence continues at coordinate 3,026 of SFPL01000069.1, read as the reverse complement.
GTCGACGTCGCGACGAAGGCGACGCGCCGGCTGACCTCCAAGGGGCGCGAGAACGTCGACCCCGACTGGGGCCCCGACGGCCGCATCGCCTACATCACCAAGCGCGGCGGCGCGCAGATCGCCGTGATGAGCCCGGCCGAGGGCGACGTTTCGGCGGAGCTCGTCACCCCCGAGGGCAACTGGGAGCACCCGTCCTGGTCGCGCGACATGCGCCACCTCGTCGCCAGCCGCGACAAGGCGCTGTTCATAATCGACACGCTCAAGGACGGCGACAAGCCCCGCCAGCTCTTCGGCGCGAGCGGCAATTTCATCTCGCCGGTGTGGCAACGCTGAGGGAGTGGCGATGAAGATCGACGTTTCCTACGTCGCCGAGCTCGCGCGGCTGGAGCTCACCGAGGAGGAGAAGGCGACTTTCCAGCCGCAGCTTGAGAGCATCGTCGAGTACGTGGACAAGATCTCGTCCGTCGACGTCGAGGGCGTCCTGCCGATGATGCACGGGCGCGAGCTCGTCAACGTCTTCCGCGAGGACGTGGTCGGGGAGTCTCTCTCCGCCGAGACCGCGCTCGCCAACGCGCCGGCGCGCACCGGCGACGAGTTCCTGCTCCCCAAGATCGTCGAAGGAGCCGAAAGCTGATCTAAACCCAAGGAGGAATGCGATGTCCTGGTTCGTCACCAAGACCGAGAAGCCCGCAATCCCGCCGGAGAAGGCGGTTTGGGCTGTGTGCCCGAAGTGCAAGAGCCACTTCGGCAAGACCGCCTGGAAGAAGGCCGGCGGCATCTGCCCCAAGTGCAACTACCACGGCCGGCTGCCGGTGCGCGCGCGCATCGCGCTCGTCGCCGACGAAGGCTCGTTCAGCGAGGTGTTCCGCGAGGTGAGCTATTCCGACCACCTCGAGTTCCGCGACGCGTCCGGCTCCTACCGCGACAAAGTCGAGGCCGCGATCGCCAAGAGCGGCGAGACGGAGTCAGTGGTGATGGGCGTCTGCCGCATCGACGGCCATCCCGCGATGCTCGGGGTGATGGACTTCGCGTTCATGGGCGGGTCGCTCGGCACCGGCACCGGCGAGCGCATCGCTCGCGCCTGCGAGCGCGCCGTCGCGGAGCGGCTGCCGCTCGTCCTGTTCTGCGCCTCCGGCGGCGCGCGGATGCAGGAGGGCATCCTCTCGCTCATGCAGATGGCCAAGACCTCCGCCGCGATAGCGAAGCTCAAGGAGACGGGGCTCCCCTACATCTCGGTGCTCACCGATCCCACGACCGGCGGCGTCTCCGCCTCGTTCGCGATGCTCGGCGACATCAACATAACCGAGCCCAGGGCGCTCATCGGCTTCGCCGGGCGCAGGGTGATCGAGAACACCATCCATCAGAAGCTGCCGGACGACTTCCAGAGCGCGGAGTACCTGGAGAAGCACGGCTTCATCGACAAGATCGTCGAGCGCAAGGAGATGAAGGGCTTCATCGCCAAGATGCTCGGCTACTGGGGATTTTAGGGTCAGGTGGTCAGGTAGTTAGGTGGTTGGGTGGTTAGGTGGTTTAGCTTAGGAGACTAGAAAATGGCAAAGAGTGCAATGGACTGCGTGAAGCTCGCGCGCGACCCGAAGCGGCCGCACCTCAAGGACTTCATAGCGCACATCTGCTCCGACTTTACGGAGCTCCACGGCGACCGGCTCGTCAACGACGACCGCGCCCTCGTGGGCGGCTTCGCCACGATCGGCGGCGTCAAGTGCCTCGTCCTCGGCCACAACAAGGGCGCGACGGTCGAGGAGAACATGGAGGCCAACTTCGGCATGGCCAACCCCGACGGCTACCGCAAGGCGATGCGGCTCGCGAAGCTCGCCGAGAAGTTCCACCTGCCCGTCGTCACCTTCGTGGACACCCCCGGCGCCTATCCCGGCCGCGAGGCCGAGGAGCGCGGCCAGGCCGAGGCGATCGCGAAGTCACTCGAGTTCTTTGCCCGTCTCCGCACTCCGGTCGTTGTCGTCGTCACCGGCGAAGGCGGCTCCGGCGGCGCGCTCGCGATTGCCGTCGGCGACCGCGTGCTGATGCTGGAGAACGCCGTCTACTCGGTGATCTCGCCCGAGGGCTGCGCCGGCATCCTCTGGCGCGACGGCTCCAAGGCCCCGGAGGCCGCGAAGGCGCTCAAGATCACCGCCCGCGACCTCAAGCGGCTCAAGGCGATCGACGAGATCGTGCCCGAGCCCGCTGGCGGCGCCCAGACGAACCACGCCGCCGCCGCGGCGAACGTGAAGAAGGCGACCCTCAAGGCGCTCAAGGAACTGGCGAAGGTCCCCGTCGACCAGCTGGTCGAGGAGCGCTATTCGAAGCTCCGCGCCCTGGGCAACTTCTACGCCTAATCATTCCGCCGCGGCCATCCCTCCGCTCCAAGTTCAGGGGACAGACCACCAGTGATTTATATGGTCATGCAAAACGGCGAGAACAGGATTATTGCGAAAGCGGCGAAGGCGACTACCAAGCCAGTGCAAAAACGATTTGGAGATGTAAGTGAATAGATGCAAGACCTTGCGGGGTGCAGTAGCGGAAACGAAGCGAGGCGATCTAGGGCGCATTGTCCTCGTTGGCACCTACAAGGGCGACCAGTTGACGAAGTGGCGCGGCTGGTACAACTACCCGATTGCGGACGAGGACCAGATCGGCGCGGACGACGCGGGGACACTTGCAGCGATTTACAGCGATACGAATGTCATCAACGATAATGGATTTTTTGGAGCGGCATGAAAGACTCAGACTTTTCTTCTGATATTGTCGGCAAGACAGACATTATTGTAAAGGACATTGATGACGCCTTCATAAAGTCGCGAATATATACAGTCCGCGGTGTCCAGGTGATTCTTGACCGCGACTTGGCCATGCTCTATGGTGTCGAGGCGAAATACCTGAATCGACAGGTCAAGCGGAATATCGAGAGATTTCCTGCGGATTTTATGTTCCAGTTGTCCGAGGATGAGTGTTTAAGGTGCCAAATTGTCACCTTAAACGAAGGACGGGGGCAACATCTCAAATACATGCCT
>SFPL01000068.1 GCA_004551905.1 Lentisphaeraceae bacterium | reverse complement strand
TGTCCCCGTCGGCATCCCGTCGGGTGGCTTGTCATGCCTTGAACAGGCTGTGCGGCAGGGTCTCGTCGCGCAAAACCGCTTACAAATGTCCACGGCGGCTCGGCGCAGCCGAGACGACGGGGGTATTTGTAATCCGTGGGCCACAGGCTGCGCCTTTGCCAAGAGGCGCCGTCTTTTGATATAATATACGCATGAAAACGAAAGTGACGATTGCAAGTTTAGTAATCTCGGCATCGGCAATGGCGGTGTGTGCCGCCGACATTGCCGACTACGACCCGCGTATGGCCGTCGCCACCGCCAAGGTCGAGAACGGGGTGAAATGGATCGACGGCGTCCACCTGCCCATCGAAGGACGCGCCTTCGACAACACCGCCGCCTACTACGACCGGCTGCCGAAGACCGTGACCACCAACGTAAACGCCGGCGTGCGCGGCATGTGCAACCACACGACCGGAATGCAGCTCCGTTTCCGCACCGACTCGAAGCGCATCGTCGTCAAGTGGGTGCCGGTCAACAAGAACCTGGCGATGGACCACATGCCGTCGACTGGCGTGAGCGGCATCGACGTCTACCGCCAGGAGCCGGACGGCCAATGGCGCTACGTGAACACCGGGCGTGTCCACGGTGCCGACGGGGCGCAGCTTTCCGTCCCCTGGACGCCTGGCGACACGTGCCTCGTCAACCTGCCGCTCTACAACGGCATCAAGAGCATCATGATCGGAATCGACGAGAACGCCACCGTCTCCGCGCCGCCGCCGCACCGCTCCGGCGTCACCAAGCCCGTCGTCTTCTACGGCACCTCCATCACCCACGGCGGCTGCGCGTCGCGTCCCGGGCTCTCGTTCGTCAACATCGTCGGGCGCGAACTGGACGTGCCGGTCGTCAACCTGGGCTTCTCGGGGTCGGGATGGATGGAGTTCGAGATGAGCGAGCATCTCGCCGCGATCGACGCGAGCTGCTACGTGCTGGACTGCCTCTGGAACATGGGGTTTGGCGACAAGGGCCGCAACTGGAACGTCGACGAGAACTACGAGCCGTTCATCCGCAACCTGCGCGCGAAGCGCCCGGACGTGCCGATCGTCATGGCCGCGCAGTGCGACGTCTTCCTCCGTCCCGGCGGAGCGAGCCGCTTCGCGGAGAAGGACGCGTACGTGCGAGCGCTCTACGACAAGCTCGTCGCTGAGGGCTGGAAGAACCTCGTCTATCTTCCCGCGGACGAGCTGCATGGCTTCAGCGGCGAAGGCACGGTGGACGGTTGCCACCCGAACGACATCGGCATGTGCGAGCTCGCGCGCGGCTTTGGCGCGGCGGTGGCGAAGGCGCTGAAACTCAGGTAGGCGCGGCGATGGAGAACTGCCGCGAGGAGTGGTACGACGCCGAGCGCAAGGTATCCGTCGTGGTGGCGGACGTGACCGCCGCCGCCAACGCGCTCGCCCAGGGACATCTTTCCGGACCGGTCGCCGCGCGCTTTCTCGCCGAGGGACTGGCGGCGGCGGCGCTCCTCGGCGCGGAGATGTCGGAGCAGGACGAGGTCGTATCCCTCCAGATGAAGTGCTTAGGTCCGCTTGGCGGGCTCAACGTCGAATGCACCGCCGCGGGGACGCTGCGCGGCTACACCGAGCGAAAGGTGCTGGACGACTTCGACGGACTCGGCAAGGCCGACCCGCGCAAGGTGGTGGGTGACACCCGGTGGCAGGTTACGCGGTCGGTGCCGGGGAAGATCATCTCGCAGGGCATCTCGACCTCGCTCGACGGCTATCTCGCCGGCTCGCTGCAGCGGCGCGCGACGATCCGGGTGGAGGCGGAGGTCGGCGACGACTGCACGGTTGCGTCCGCGCGAGGAGTGCTGGTGGAGGATCTTCCCGACGCCGTCGGCGGACTAGTCTCGTGCCGGCTTCAGGACCTCAAGTCGATCTTCGTCTCGCCGCGGCGGATTCTCGCCGGGCTGGAGCTTAAATGCGCCGAGCTGAAACGCACGTCGCCGCTTTCGTTCGCCTGCCGCTGCTCGCAGGAGCGCGCCGAGGCGATTGTCGCCGCGCTGCCGGAGGCGGAGCGCGCCGCGCTGCCGAAGCCGGCCACGATCGTCTGCCACATGTGCGGCCACGCCTTCACGGTCGCCGTCTAACGCGGAATCCCGAGAATTATGGTATAATACCACCTAACCACCCAACCACCTAACTACCAAACCACCTAACCATGAAACCAATCGACCGTCGTGAATTCTGCAAGGATGCCGCGGTGCTCGCGGGCATAATCGCCGCCGGCTACGGGCCGTCGCTCTACGCCGCCGGCGGCAACTGGTTCACCAATCTCTTCTGAAATCCATGACGATACTGCCAGCGATCGATCTTAAGGGCGGCAAGTGCGTGCGGCTCAGGCAGGGCCGCGCCGACGATGTCACCGTGTACGGCGACGACCCAGCGGCGCAGGCGCGCGACTGGCGCGAGCAGGGCGGACGCGAACTTCATGTCGTGGATCTCGACGGCGCCTTCGCCGGCGAGCCGCGCCACGCGGCGGTCATCGCCCAGGTGATCGAGGCCTTCGGCGGCCCGGTGGAGGTAGGCGGCGGCATCCGCACCATGGACGCGCTGCGCACCGTGATGGAGGCCGGCGCCGCGCGCGCGATCATCGGCTCCGCCGCGCTCGAGGATCCGGCCTTCCTCTCCGCCGCCCTTGAGTTCTACGGCGAAAGGATCGCCGTCGGCATCGACGCGCGCGACGGTTTCGTGCAGACGCGCGGCTGGGTGGAGACGACGAAGGTTCGGGCCACCGAGCTCGCTGCGGCGGTTGAGAAGGCGGGGGTGAAGTCCATCATCTACACCGACACCGCCACCGACGGCATGCTCGGCGGACCCAACCTCACCCAGATGGCGGCCATCTGCGACGCCGCGCCGGGCTGCGCGGTCACGGCCTCGGGCGGGGTCAGCTCGCCCTACGACGTCAAGAACCTCATGTCGCTCGGCCGCGCAAACCTCGTCGCGGCGATCGTGGGCAAGGCGCTCTACGACGGGCGCACGACACTGCGGGAGCTTAACCTCGCCGGAATCTGACCCAGCGGACAATGACGATTCAGGAGGAAGCGATGGAAAGCGAGAGGAAGGCGGTTTATCCAGGCACGTTCGACCCGATGACGCTCGGGCACTTCGACCTCATCCAGCGTGCGTCCAAGCTCTACGACCGGCTGGTCGTGGCGGTCGCGGCGACGAGCAAGAAGCAGGGCGCGCTCTTCGACGCCACGACGCGCATGGCGATGATCCGCGAGGACGTCCGCCGCGCCGGGCTCGCGAACGTGGAGGTGAAGCTCCTCGACTGCCTGCTCGTCGACTTCTGCCGCCGTGAGAAGGTGAAGGTGGTGATCCGCGGCGTGCGCGTCTACAGCGACTTCGAGTACGAGTTCCAGATGGCGCTGACCAACCGGCGGATGGCGCCGGAGATCGAGACGATGTTCATGATGCCGAGCGAGAGCCTCGCCTACGTGACCGCCTCCACTGTGCGCGAGATTGCCAGCTACGGCGGCGACACCGCGCCGTTCGTCACCGAAGCCATCCAGAAGCGCCTGAAGCGCATCCGACTCGGCTGATGGCTGACGCCGCTGCAGGGGAAGCCGCCGGCAAGGAGACGGTCGAGGGGACGGTCAAAAGCGTCGTCTTCCACAACGACGAAAACGGCTACACCGTCCTGCACGTCGAGCTGCCGAGCGACTTCGAGCTCGCCCGGCCGCCGGTGATCACCGTCGTCGGCCGCGCCCAGGCAGTGTGGGAGGGCGAGGACGTGAAGGCGGTCGGCGCGTGGGTCGAGGACAAGGTCCACGGCCGTCAGTTCAAGGCCGACGAGCTCGTCTGCGTCGCCCCGCGCTCGCTCAGGGGGGTGGAGCGCTACCTCGCCTCCGGGCTCATCAAGGGCATCGGCCCGGTCCTCGCGCACCGCATCGTCGAGACCTTCGGCGAGGAGACGATGCACGTCCTCTCGCACCAGTCCGCGCGCCTCGCCGAAGTGCCGAAGCTCGGCCGCGCGAAGATCGCGCAGATCCGCGCGAGCTGGCACGCGAACGAGACCATGCGCGAGAACATGATCTTCGGCCAGACCTACGGCATCTCGGTGACGAAGATGACGAAGATCGTGCGCCGGTACGGACCGGACGCCGTCGCCATCGTCAAGGCCGACCCCTACCGCCTCTGCCGCGACATCTGGGGGATCGGCTTCGCCACCGCCGACAAGATCGCGCTCTCGGTCGGCATCGACCCCAACTCGCCGCTGCGCGCCCGCGCCTCGATCTCCTTCACGCTTGAGACCGAGGCGGAGGCCGGCGGCCACTGCTGGACTTACGAGAACGACCTCATCCTGCATGCGCACGAGCTCACTGGCATCCCGCCCGAGACGCTCGCCGCCGCCCTCGCCGACGAGGCGGAGGCGGGCCGGGTGGTCTGCGAGAGCGGCGAGCCGCGGCGGGTCTTCCTGCGCACGCTCCACCGCGCCGAGTGCGAGGTGGCGGCGCGCGCGCGGGCGATCCTCGCCTCTCCGCGGTCCTTCCCCGCCTTCGACGCGGAGAAGGCGATCGCCTGGTGGCAGACGAAGAGCGGCTTCGACCTCGCCGAGCGCCAGCACCTCGCGCTCGAGCGCTCGCTCGCGTCCAAGTTCTCGATCATCACCGGCGGTCCCGGCGTCGGCAAGACCACCATCATCCGCGCGCTCGTCGACATCTACCGGGCGAAGCGGCTGAAGGTGGTGCTCGCCGCGCCCACCGGCCGCGCCGCCAAGCGGATGACCGAGTCGGTCGGTGCCGCTGCGGTCACCATCCACCGGCTGCTCAAGTGGAACCCGGTCACCAACCGCTTCACCTACAACGCCGCCGAGCGCTTAGAAGGGGACGTCTTCGTGTTCGACGAGACCTCGATGATCGACGTACGCCTCGCCGCCGACCTCTTCGCCGCGCTGCCGGACGGCGCCGCAGTCGTCTGGGTGGGCGACACCGACCAGCTGCCGTCCGTCGGTCCCGGCTCGGTGCTCGGCGACTTCATCCGCTCCGGCGCTGTGCCCTCCACCAAGCTCGAGCTCATCTTCCGCCAGGATAAGGCAGGGCTCATCGTCGCCAACGCCCACCACGTCAATGCCGGCGAGCCGCTCGAGGTGCGGCAGGGCGACACCGACTTCTACTTCATGCGCTGCGAGGACCCGGCCCTCTGCGTGAGGCGGGCGATCGAGCTGATGACCGACCGCATCCCGCGCAAGTTCGGCCTCGACCCGCTCCAGGACGTCCAGGTGCTGGTGCCGATGCGCCGCAACACCCTCGGCGCGGACAACCTCAACTTCGAGATCCAGAGCGCGCTCAACCCGACCGGCGACGCGGTCGTGCGCGGCGGTTCGTCCTTCCGCGCCGGCGACAGGGTGATGCAGCTGCGGAACAACTACGACAAGGAGGTCTTCAACGGCGACATCGGCTTCGTGAAGCACGTCGACGCCGCCGCGCGCTCGATGGTCGTCGTGTTTGACGGACGCCCGGTCGAGTACGGTCCCGGCGACCTCGACGAGCTCGTCCTCGCCTACGCCACCACCATCCACAAGTCGCAGGGCAGCGAGTATCCGGCGGTGATCGTGATCGTCCACACCCAGCACTACGTGATGCTGCAGCGGAACCTCCTCTACACCGCCATCACCCGCGGCCGCCGGCTGGTGATGCTGATGGGCGTCCCCTACGCCGTCGACCGCGCAATCGCCACCAACACCGTGCGCGAGCGCCGCACCGCTCTCGCCGACCGTATCCGCGCATGATCCTCGCTCCGCTGAGAGGCGTCACCATCAGGTGCTTCCGCGAAACGTTCGCGGACGCAATCCGCGAGGTCGGCTTCGCCGAGGCGGTCACTCCGTTCGTCTCCGCCATGCCCGGACTCGACCCGCTCGCCGACCGCGAGCTCGCCGGCGGACCCGGCGACGGCCCGCTCATGGTGACGCCGCAGTTCATCGGCAAGGACCCATCTTCGCTCCGCCGCTGTCTCCGGCGCGTGCGCGAGGCGGGCTTCGCCACCGCCGACCTCAACTGCGGCTGCCCGTTCCCGATGGTGCGCCGCAAGGGCCGCGGCAGCGGCATCCTGCGCACGCCAGACATTCTTCGGCGGATGCTCGAGGCCGGATGCGAGGTGATGGGAGAAGGGCGCTTCTCGGTCAAGGCGCGGCTCGGCGTCGACGCGCCGGACGAACTGGAGCGGCTCCTGCCGCTCTTCAACGAGTTCCCGCTCCGGCGTCTCACGGTGCATGCGCGCACTGCGCGGCAGATGTATTCCGGCGAGTGCGACCGTGAAGCCTTCGAGCGCGTCGCGTCCGCAGCGAAGATGCCCGTCGTCGCCAACGGCGACTTGCCGGTCGCGCCAGTCGACGCCGCCGGACGCGAGGCGATGGTCGGGCGCGCGTTCATCCGCTCGCTTGGTGAGCGCGAGGACGTCGGCGTCCTGCTCGCGCGCTATGCGGAGGCGTCGCGGCGAGAGCTTTCCGGCGACCGCGCGGTCCTCGGGCGCCTCAAGGAACTCGTCGCCTACTGGCGTCCGCTCCCCGCATGGTCGCAGCGCTGGAACACAATCAAGATCTGCCGCACCCTAGACGAATTTGCCCTTGTTGCACTGGACACTGGCTTGCTGGCTACTGATCACTGATTGCTAGTTCCAGGTTGCTTAAAACTCCCCCTTGCGCGAGCGGCACAAAATATGATATACTACGCATCACTTTCTGGAACACGGGGTTGTGGCGCAATTGGTTAGCGCACTGGACTGTCGATCCGGGGGTTGCGGGTTCGAGCCCCGTCGACCCCGCCAGTACGGAAAGGGCGAGCGAGATTGCCTCGTGGTGTAATGGTAGCACCGCAGATTCTGATTCTGCTTGTTGGGGTTCGAGTCCCTGCGAGGCAACCATCCTAAATCTCCGATGCTTTCGGGGTGTTTGAGTGTTTGCTCGATTTTTTGTTGAAGGTTTTTGCCTGTGGGTGCATCTATATTGTGGCGGTCTGCCATTAGGCAGGTGGGGACAGCAACTGTAAATTTCGACTGAAATTTTCGTGCCATGTCTAAGGGTGAAGATTTTCGTTCCATTG
>SFPL01000067.1 GCA_004551905.1 Lentisphaeraceae bacterium | reverse complement strand
TGTCCCCGTCGGCATCCCGTCGGGTGGCTTGTCATGCCTTGAACAGGCTGTGCGGCAGGGTCTCGTCGCGCAAAACCGCTTACAAATGTCCACGGCGGCTCGGCGCAGCCGAGACGACGGGGGTATTTGTAATCCGTGCGATCCGCCGCCCGCCTTTGCCGCTGGAGACGAAATTATGGTATAATCCGCGCATCCAAGATGTCTCGCGAAACTCTAAACCTCGCCCAGGCCGCCGAGCATGTGCACATGGCGGCGAACGAACTCAAGCACTGCGCCCAGCGCGGCGAGCTTGAGGCGGTCGAACGCGGCGGCGAATGGTACTTCGAGCACCGCGCCCTCGACGAGTGGGCGCAGCGCAGCCTGCTCGCTGCCGGACAGCGCACACTCGCCGAGCGCCACCGCGTGATGATGGACGAGCACCGCCGCGCCGACATCTCCGACTGGGGCGTCGCCCGGTTCTTCAGCGCCGCGACCATCGACCTCGCCGTGGCCGCTAAGGCGAAGGCCGGCATCCTCCGCGACATGACCGACCTCGCCGACCGCGGCGGACAGGTGAACGACGCCGACGCACTCTTCAAGGAGCTTGTCGCGCGCGAAGAGGCCGCATCGACCGCAATAGGCGAGGGCGTGGCGCTCCTCCACCCGCGCTTCCACGACCCGTACCTCTTCTCCGAGTCCTTCATCGCCTACGGCCGCGCCGAGCGCCCCGTCTTCTTCGGCGCGCCCGACGGCGACGGCACGCGGCACTTCTTCCTCATCGGCTCCACCGACCACGCCGCCCACCTGCACATCCTCGCGCGGCTCGCGATGCTCGCGCACGGCACCGACCTCGTGAAGCGGCTCGAGGAGGCGGCCGACGCCGACGCGGCGCTCGCGGCCATAGGGGAGTGCGAGGCGGAGTTCAGCCATTAGGAGTGCGGACATGCGCAGATTCTGGTTCTTCGACCTTGACGGCACCCTGGCCGACACCGACCGCGACATTCGCGAGGCGTGGAAGGCGGCGCTCCGCGACCTCGGGCTCGACTGCCCGCGCTTCGACGAGGTGTTCGTGGCCGGGCCGCCGATCGACGAAATGACGCGGCGGCTCTTCCCGGACCGCTTCACGCCCGCGCTCGCCGACGACGTGCGCCGGCTCTTCGCGCGCCACTACGACAACGACGGATTCCCCAACACCTTCGAGTACCCGGGCGTGCTCGCCGAGGTGCGCGCGGTCGCCGCCGCCGGCGCCACCGCCGCGATCGTCACCAACAAGCGACATGCCGGCGCCACCGCGATGGCGCGGCGCTTCGGCTGGGAGGAGGCCTTCGCCGGCGGCGTGTGGTCCGGCGACATGTTCCCTGGTCGCCGTCTGCCCAAGACGGAGCTCCTTGCCGAGGTCATGCGGCGCCTCGGCGCCGCGCCGCGCGAATCGGTGATGGTGGGCGACACCGCGAGCGACTTCGAGGCCGCGCGCGCGAACGGAGTCTTTTCCGTCGGCGTGGAGTGGGGCTACGGGCGGCCCGACGAGCTTGCGGAGGCGGACGTCACCGTCTCGGCGCCCTGCGAACTGCGCGCAGCAGTTCGGTGATGACCAGCACATCGCCGGCTGTGGTGCCGGAGACCACCTTCTCGCGCAGCGCGATGAAGCGTGCGCGAGCGGAGCGCAGCTCGAGGAGAGACCAGTTGGCGAGGAACGCGGCGCTCTTCTTGGCGACGAACGGGTTCATGTCCTCCGGGATCCCGCCGCGCTTCAGGTCCACCAGCTGGCGGAAGAACTTCTCGATCACGCCGGTCATGAACACGGCGAACCCGTTCATGAGCGCGAAAGGCTCGAGGGCGGCGATCGCCGCCGTGGCGTCGCGCTTGCCGATTGCGTCGGTCACCGCCCAGATCTCCGGCTCGTCCTTCGCCCCGGGACTCGTCACCGCGTCGACGTCCTTCGCCTCGATCCTCTTCGCGTCGGGGCCGAGGTAGGTGCGCATCTTCGCGACTTCGCCGGCGATGGAGCGCGAGTCGGTGCCGACGACGGCGACGAACTTCTCCGCCACGCCGTCGGCGAAGGCGAGCCCCTCCTCCGCCGCAAGCTCCACTACGCGCGCGACCGCGGCCCTGCGGCGCTCCCACGGCTTGCCGCCGCCGAAGGAGACCAGCTCGGCAACGCCGGCGAGGGCCTTGGCGAAGGCCGAGTTCTTCAGGAGGTGGGGGCCGGAGAGGATGAAGTGCTGCTTCGGCGGCATTGTCGGCGCGAGCGCGGCGACCTTCTTCGCGAACTTCTCGAGCGCTTCCTTGACCGCGGCGGACGACTTGCCGCCGGGGAGGAAGTGGACGTTGCGCCACCACGTGACCTTCTTCGGGTCGAGGAACGGCGGCGTGGAGAACGACTCGTCGACGCGCCTCAGGTCGGCGAGCTGCAGGTCCTCGTTGGTGGCCGTCATCGAGTCGACGAGCTCGAGCCCGACGCCGTCCCCGACCGTCTTGTGCGCTGCTTCGTCGACCAGGTAGTCGTCCTCGCCGATGATGACGCGTACGCTCATTGCGCGGCGCCCTCCGCGGCGGTGCGGCCGCGCATCCGGGCAACGGCGATGATCACGGCGCCGAGCAGGGCCATGCCGACCGAGATCGCCTGCGAGATGGAGAGCGGCCCCACCGCCGCGCGCGGATCGCCGCGCAGATACTCGATGCCGAAACGGATCGCCGCGTAGCCCACGAGGTAGAGTCCGGTCACGAGGCCCGCGCCCCAGCCGCCGCGCTTGGAGCGCGAGCGCGCCAGCATGAGCAGTCCGAAGAGCGCGAGGAGCGCCGCCGCCTCGAAGAGCTGGGTGGGCAGCACGCTCACGGCGCGGCGGCCGTGCTCGAACCAGCTTGGGCTGCCGGGCGGAAAGACGATCGCGCACCAGGCGTCGGAGTCGCGCCCGTAGCAGCAGCCGTAGAAGAAGCAGCCGATGCGACCGAAGGCGTGGCCGAGCGGCACCACCACGGCGAGCAGGTCGGCGAGGGCGAGCGTGCGCTCGCGCTTGACGATGCACCAGGCGAAGAACACGACGAGCGCGAGGATGAGGCCGCCGTAGAACATGAGCCCGCCCTGGTCGACACGGATGACGCGGAGCGGGTTCGCGGCGAATTCGGCGTTCCAGTGTTCGATCACGTAGGCGGCGCGGGAGCCGACGACGCCGGCGAGCATCAGGCACATCATCAGGTTGGAGAGGTCCTTGCGTCCGCTCAGGCGCTCCACCAGCCACCAGCAGACGATGAAGCCGGTCGCCATGCACGCGCCGTAGGTGCGGATGTGGAGGATGCCGAGGTCTATGAGGTCAGGGAACATACTAGTGGATTATATCATATTTCGTGGTTCGTGGTTCGCGGCGGGCGGTTCGATTACGCCGCCGCAGAGAATCGCCCCGCTCTCGTCGTAGAAGACCGCGGACTGGCCCGGGGCGACGCCGAAGAGTCCGTCTCCGGGCGCGCGGCAGGTCTCGCCGTCGAACTCCACCGGCCCGAGCGGCGCGCCGGTGGAGCGGATCTTCACCCGCGCGGCGAACGGTCTTCCGCCAGGCTCGCGCGCCTGCCACACGAGGTTCGCGACCCTGAACTCCCGCGTCATCGCCTCGCTGCGCCGGCCGAGCACCACCTGGTTGCGGCACGCGTCCAGCCGCACCACGTACATCGGCTCGGGCCCGAACGCGCCGAGCCCCTTGCGCTGGCCGACGGTGAAGTTCCAGTAGCCGCAGTGGCGGCCGAGGACCCTGCCTGAAAGATCGACGATCTCGCCCTCGCGCGGCTCGGCGCCGACGAGTTCGTTGCGGTCGCCGGAATAGAAGTCCTGCGAGTCCGCCTTGTCGGCGGCGGCGAGCGAATGCTCTGCGGCGATGCGGCGCACCTCCGCCTTGGTCAGCTCGCCGAGCGGGAACGCCGCCTCCGCGAGCTGGCGCTGCGAGAGCCGGTAGAGGAAGTAGCTCTGGTCCTTCTTCTCGTCTGCCGCGCGGGCGACGGTGAGTCTGCCGCCGGTCTGGACGATCCGCGCGTAGTGTCCGGTGGCGAAGCGGTCGAACCCGACGCCGGCCTCGCGCACCAGCCGCGGCAGGAGCCCGAACTTCAGCGCGGCGTTGCAGAAGACGCAGGGGTTGGGGGTCTCTCCGCGCAGGGTTACTTCGCGGAACATCCCCACGATCGCGCGCTCGTATTCGCGCGAGCAGTCGATCACCTGGTAGCCGATGCCGAGCGCGCGCGCGAGCTCCTCGGCGCGGGCGATGTCCTCCGCTTCGCCGGGACCGAAGCACGCGTCCCGCTCGCCGCCGCGGTAGGCGCCGCTCCATAGCTTCATGGTGACGCCGACCACCGCATGCCCCTGCTCCTTCAGGATGAGCGCTGCGACGCTCGAGTCGACGCCGCCGGAAAGCCCGACAGCGACCTTCACCGCGACCTCCTCGCGAAGTGCACGGGGTCGCACCGCTCGCCCCAGGCGATCTCCTCGCCGATCGACCTGACGCGCCGCTCGAGGCAGCCGCAGCAGAGCTCCGAGTCCTCTTCGGTGCAGGGTTTGCCCGGATAGAGCAGGTAGTCGCCGCGGTATTTCCGCGGGGTGATGTTCGGCATGACGACGTTCGCGCCGGCGAGGAGTCCCTTTTCGCGACCCTCGGGATCGATTGCCTGCAGCGCGGTGGTGGCGGCGATGTTGGCGTCCGGTATGACGAGGCGGACCGCGGCGATCATGCGCAGCGAGAGGTCGAGGAGCTGCTCGCGTCCGAGGCGCGGCGCATCGGCGGCGAGCGGGGTGTCGGGGTGGGTGATGTACGGCCCCATCCCCACCATGTCGACGCCTTCGTCGCGGAGGAACTCGATGTCGCGCGCGAGCGAGTCGACGTCCTGCCCCGGCAGGCCGATCATCACCCCGGAGCCGGTGATGTAGCCGAGGTCCCTGAGCGTGCGCAGGCATTCGAGGCGCGTGCGCCAGGACTGCTCCGCCGGGTGGATGCGCGCAAAGAGCTCCGGGTCGGAAGTCTCAATCCTGAGCAGGTATCGGTTGGCGCCGGCGTCGAGCCAGCGGCGGTAGACGTCGCGGTGCCGTTCGCCGAGCGAGAGGGTGATGCCGATGCTGTCGCCGAGTTCGGCGCGGATGCGCCGGAGGACGCGCTCGAAGAAGAGCGCGCTGGGCTCGTCGTCCGTCTCGCCTGATTGCAGCACGACGCTGCCGTAGCGGTTTTCGGCGGCCCAGGCGACGGCGGCGAGGATTTCGTCCTCGTCCATTCGGTAGCGCGCCGTCTTGGCGTTGCCGCGGCGGATTCCGCAGTAGAGGCAGTTCCGGGCGCAGACGTTGGAGGTCTCGACGAGCCCGCGCAGGGCGACGCGGCGCCCCCAAACCTCGGCCTTGACCGCGTAGGCGCGCGCCGCGAGCGAGGCGAAATCCTCGTCGCGGAGCATCCGTACCAGCGATGCGCGGTCGGCGGCGGCCGTATTCTTCGTTGTCATGTGTCTGGGCGTTTTCCGTCTGGGGGTGAATTATACCATAATTCGGCGGCGGTTTATGCTATAATACGCGCCAATGGACACAGGCGTAGGCATAGTCGAGCCGAAGAGGCTGAAGCTGGAGCTGCCCGAGGGCGAGCTCAGGCTTGCCTATGGCGGCGTGCTGAAGGAGGTCGAGGTCGCCTACGAGGAGTGCGGCGCGCCGATGAAGGACGACAACGTCGTCTACATCTGCCACGCGCTCACCGGCGACGCGCACGTCGCCGGCATCCGCCCCGGCCAGGACAAGCCCAGCGGCTGGTGGGAGGGGATGGTCGGCCCCGGCCGCGCAATCGACACCAACCGCTACCACGTCGTCTGCGCCAACGTGCTCGGCGGCTGCAGCGGCACCACCGGTCCGATGTCCGTCAACCCCGACACCGGCCGCCCCTACGGCTCCTCCTTCCCGCGCTACAGCTTCGACGACGCGGTGGACGTCTTCCGCATGCTCCTCGCCCAGATCGGCGTGAAGCGCCTCGCCGCGCTCATCGGCGGCAGCTACGGCGGCATGCAGGCCATCAACTGGGCGACGCGGTTCCCGGACGACATGGACCGGCTGATTCTCGTCGCCACCTCGCCCTCGCTCAACACCCAGGCGCTCGCCTTCGACGTGATGGGCAAGAACGCCATCACCGAGAACCCGCTCTGGAAGAACGGCGACTACTATCTCGACGGCGACGGCAAGGGGCCGAAGAACGGGCTCGCCTCGGCGCGCCAGCTCGCCCACATCTCCTACCTCTCGCGCGAGCATCTGCAGGGCAAGTTCGACCGCAGGCTGCAGGAGAACTTCGTCAACGCGCCCGCGGCGGACCGCGCCGAGCGCGACCGCCTGTTCAAGACGTATTTCCAGATCGAGAGCTACCTCGACTACCAGGCGAAGAAGTTCGTCGACCGCTTCGACGCCAACAGCTACCTGCACATCGTCGGTTCCATGGACGAGGCCGACCCGGCCAAGGCCTACGGCTCGCTCGACGCCGCCTTCGCCCGCGTGAAGGCGAAGTGCCTCGTGGTCTCCTACGGCGGCGACGTGCTCTTCACCGAGTGGCAGAGCCGTGAGATGGTGGCCTCGCTGATGAAGGCGGGCAAGGACGTCTCCTACTGCCATCTCGACTACGGCATCGGCCACGACGCCTTCCTCACCCACATCGACGAGCTCTCCAAGCTCGTGGGCGGCTTCCTCTCTTCCCGCGAGGTGAAGGTGATGAAGTGGCAGGAGCGGCTCTACGCGAATATCGTCCGGATGGTTCCGCGCGGCGTGCGCGTCCTGGACATCGGCTGCGGCGACGGCTCGCTCCTCAACGTGCTGCGCAAGACCCGCAACGTAAAGGGCGACGGCGTGGAGATCGAGGTGGAGAAGTTCGAGGAGGCGCTCGCCGACGGTCACAATGTGCTGTACGACGACGTGGACGACGACGGCATCGACATGATCCCGGACCGCCACTACGCTACCGCCATCGTCTCCGACACGCTCCAGGAGGTGCGCAATCCGCGCGGGCTGCTGCACGAGGCGCTGCGCATCGCCGACGAGGCGATCGTCACCTTCCCCAACTTCGCGGCCTACCGGATCCGGCTGACGCTGATGTTCAAGGGGCGGCTTCCCGTCTCCAAGCAGCTGCCGTTCGAGTGGTACGACACCCCCAACATCCACCTCATCACGCTCAAGGACTTCCAGGCGCTCTGCGACAAGGAGGGGATCGAGATCGTGGAGACGCGGACGGAGTCCAGGCATCTGCTCGGCAGGATAATGCTCCTCCTGGGTATGAAGAACCTCGGGGCGTCGAAGATCATCGCCAAGGTGCGCAAGCGCGCGTGAGCGCGCGGCCGGGCGGAAGGGCGAGCATGGATGCGAGCGTAATCATCCCCGCGCACCGCGCCGAAGCGACGCTGCCGGAGACGCTTCGCTCGGTGGAGGCGGCCCGTGCCGCCTTTTCCGGCGAGTCGGAGATTGTCGTCGTCGACGACCCGGACGGCCACGGTCCTTCCTGGGCGCGCAACCGCGGCCTCGACCGTGCGCGCGGCGAATATGTGTTCTTCTGCGACGCCGACGACCTGGCGCGGCCGGACTTCCTCTCGCGCCCAGTTGCCGCGCTCGCGGAAAGCGGCGCCGACCTCTGCTTCTTCGGCTACGAGGGCGGGCCGGACTTCCCCGCCGCGCTCGACGACGGCGCCGACGCGGTGCGCGCGCGCTACCTGCCCGCCTTTTTCGGCTATTCGATGGACGACGTGCGGCGCTGGAACTGCGGCGGCGACCTCTCCGCGCGCAAGCAGCCGGGACAGGTCTGGCGCTGCGCCTTTAGGCGGTCCTTCCTGGAGCGCCATGCACTCAGATTCGACGAGCGGATTACGTTTTTCGAGGATGCAGCGTTTCTTTCCGCGTGCGCTGCGTTCGCGGAGAAGGCGATGTCGATTCCCGACCGGCTCTACGTCTACCGTCCGCGGCCGGACGGCAATCTCGCCACCGGCTGGCGCGGCGAGCGCAACTGGGACTACAAGTTCCTCGCGCTCGACTTCCGACGCCGGCTCGACGAGCGCTGCGGCGGCTCGCTCTGGCGCTACTGCGAGGCGAGCTGCGTCTTTTCCGCGTTGGAGCTCCTGAAGGCGCGGCACCGCTGGCGCGAGTACATCGCGGACGGGCACGTCAAAGAGGCGCTCGCGGCGTTTCCGCTCTCCGTGCGCCACCCGCTTGTCGCCGCGGCGGTCGCGTTCCTGCGGCTCTGCGCGCCCTGCAAGCAGGCGTAGCGCAATGAGCCAGGAATTATGGTATAATACGCATAATACGCAAAAACAATGCGAAATGAGGTTGCAATGACGAACGCGGTAGTTACCACGGCCCTCAAGGCCATTGCGAATGAACCCGAGGCGGCGCTCACCGGCGCCGTGGTGAAGTCGGTCGAGACCTCGAGCAACTGGCTCGCGGCGCTTACTGCATGGGTGGACAAGGCGGACTCGATCGTCTGGGGGCTGCCGCTCATCTGCGCCATCCTCCTGACCGGTATGCTGCTCACCGGCATGCTGAGGTTCTGCCACCTCATGAACCTCAGGAACGCCTTCCGGTACATGTTCCGCACCGAAGCCGGCACCTCGGGCGACGTCTCCTCGTTCGGCGCACTCTGCACGGCGCTTTCGGCGACGATCGGCACCGGCAACATCGTGGGCGTGGCGACGGCGATCGGCACCGGCGGCCCGGGCGCGCTCTTCTGGATGGAGGTGGCGGCGTTCTGCGGCATGGCCACCAAGTACGCCGAGGGGCTGCTGGCGGTGAAGTACCGCGAGTTCACGCCCGACGGCAGCGTGCTCGGCGGCCCGTTCTACTACATCGAGAAGGGGCTGAAGGGGATGTTCGGCGTCAGGAGCTGGAAATGGCTCGCGGTGCTGTTCGCCTTCTTCGGCGTCATGGCCGGCATCCTCGGCATCGGCACCATCACCCAGGTGCACGGCATCACCTCGGCGGCGCAGCGGTTCTTCGACCCGGGGTTCGACCCGGCCAACCTCGCGACCGGCGTGCAGCTTTTCGGCACCACCTACTCGGTGCCGGTCATGATCGCCGGCGCGGTCGTGGCGCTGTGCACCGCGCTGGTGGTAATCGGCGGGATCAAGCGTATCGCCAGCGTCTCGACGGTGGTGGTGCCGTTCATGGCGGTGTTCTACATCCTGATCTGCGGCTTCATCCTGCTGGGCAACATCTCCAAGGTCTCGTCGGCGGTGGAGCTCATCGTGCGCGCGGCGTTCAACCCCGCGGCGTTCACCGGCGGCATGGTGGGAACGATCTTCATCGCGATGCAGAAGGGCATCGCACGCGGGATCTTCTCCAACGAGGCCGGCCTCGGCTCGGCGCCGATCGCGGCGGCGGCGGCGAAGACCAATGAGCCGGCGCGCCAGGGCTTCGTCTGCATGACCGGCACCTTCATCGACACCATCATCGTCTGCTCGATGACGGGTCTGGCGATCGTGGTGACCGGCGCCTGGGAGCCTTCGCTGGGGCTCAAGGGCGTGGACATCACGATCGAGGCGTTTTCGCGGGGGCTGTCGTTCCTCGGCCCAGGCTCGGCGAAAATCTCGTCGTTCTTCCTCATGACCTCGCTCGCGTTCTTCGCCTTCACCACCATCCTCGGCTGGAACTACTACTCCGAGAAGTGCCTCGAGTACCTGGTGGGCTCCCACCGCCGCGGTACTCTGATGGCGTACCGCCTCCTGTATGTCCTCTTCGTAGCGGTCGGTCCGTACCTCACCGTCAGCGTGGTCTGGGGCGTCGCGGACACGATGAACGGGCTGATGGCGTTCCCGAACCTGATCGCGCTGGTGTTGCTCTCGCCGGTCGTCTGGCGCACCACCAGGGACTTCCTGGAGCGCCGCGCCGCCGGCAAGACCGAGTTGTGACGCCGCGGCGGTCTTGCCAGCGGCGGGCGCAATATGGTAAAATACATAGCATGAGAACGAGAAAAGTAATTTCCGCCGCGTTATGTTCCTTCGCGGCGGCGGTTGCCGCCGCATCTTCCGAGGTGCGTACATTCTGCAACCCGATTTCGATCGAGAACTATCCCGTGGGGTTGTTCTGCCGCGGACTCGCGAACGGCTCCAAGCCGGCGCGCGAGCCCGAGACCTGGCTGACGCCGGACGGGCGCACCGTCCAGTTCCGCGAGCTCGCCGACCCCTCAATCATCTGCGAGAAGGGCGTCTGGTACCTCTACCCCTCGGGCGACCTCTGCTACAAGTCGACGGACATGGGCGCGACCTGGTCGCACGTCCCGCTCCGCCTCAGCGGCGCCGAGGGCGGCAAGGACCAGATCAACTACGCGCCGACGATCTGCAGGCACCGCGGCAAGTTCCTCCTCGTCGGTGGCAGCGGCCACGTCTTTCAGTCCGACTCGCCCGAGGGTCCGTTCGCCGACCTCGGTCCCTTGGAGCTGCCGAAGTGGAAGAACTGGAACTTCAACGGCGACCCGCCCGGGCTCTGGGACCCCAACTACTTTTCCGACGACGACGGCCGGCTCTACTTCTACTGGGGCTGCACGCCCACGAACGGCATCTGGGGCATCGAGATCGACCCCGCGAATCCGCTCAGGCCCATTTCCGAGGCAAAGCGGCTCGTGCCGTTCGAGCCGCGCACGCAGCCGTGGGAGATCGCGCCGGGCAAGCATCCGGAGATGGGCTATCTCGAGGGTGCCTGGATGGTGAAGCACGGCGGCCGCTACATCCTCACCTACGCCGCGGCAGGCACCGAGAACAAGGAGTACGCGATGGGCCAGGCGGTGTCATCCAGTCCGCTGGGCCCGTTCACGAAGCCGAAGAACAACCCATTCTTCCGCAAGACCGAAGGCTTCATCACCGGCACCTCCCACGGCTCGATCGCCCAGGGCCCGGACGGCGACTGGTACGTCGCCTACACCATCAACGCCAACTGCGTGCACTGGTTCGAGCGCCGGCTTGGCTTTGACCGCATCTCCTTTGCGCCGGACGGCACCATCGCGCCGTCGTCGGCAACCGACGAGCCGCAGTGGTTGCCGCGCTTTGGCAAGGGCGCCGCGGGCTGGAAGCGGCTTGTCGCGCTCACCGAGCCGGGGCGCGAGGCAGCGACCGACCAGAAGTTCGGGACGTTCTGTCGGGCCGAGCGCCTGCCGGCGACAATCCGCGTCGACTTCGCCGGCGCGAAGACCATGCGGTCCTGCCGCGTCATCTGGCGCGACTGCGGGCTGGATGTCGAGCGCGGCGTCAGGCCCGGCGCGTTCCAGTACCGGGTGGAGGCGCTTGCCGCCGACGGGAAGTGGAGGACCGTGGTCGACGCGTCGCAGAACCGGCGCGATCTGCTCGTCGACTACCGCGAGACCGAGCCGGTCAAGGCCACTGCCGCGCGGCTGGTCGTCCTTGGTGCGCCGAAGGGGATCGTCCCCGGAGTCGTCGACTTCTCTCCGTTCGGCGACTGATTTTGCTATAATACGCAACCAAAGGACAAAACAAGGAAAGGATGACCATGAAGAAACTGGCAATTGCCGCTCTGGCGGCGGCGGTCCTCTGCGGCTGCTCGGACAGCGGCGCGGACAAGGTGAAGATGATCACGGAGGCAACGTTCCCCCCGTATGAGTTCCTGCGCGGACACGAGATCGTCGGCATCGACGTGGAGATCTGCCGCGCCGTCGCCCAGAAGCTCGGGCGCGAGTTCTCGTGCGAGACGGTCGACTTCGACTCGGTCATCCCCGCGGTCATCTCCGGCAAGGCGGATCTCGCTGCGGCCGGCATCACCATCACCGAGGACCGCAAGAAGAACGTCGACTTCTCCGTCCCCTACGTCAAGACGGGCATCGTGGTCATCTACAAGAAGTCGGTCGGCTTTGCCGGCGCGGAGCAGCTCAAGGGCAAGAAGATAGGCGTCCAGGGCGGCACCACGAGCGAGACCTACGTCCTCAACGAGCTCAAGCAGGAGCCGGAGCGCAGCCGCTCGCCGGCGGAGTCCGTCGCGGCGCTCAAGTCCGGCCGCGTCGATTTCGTGATTGCCGACATCGACCCAGCGAAGAACTGCGTGAAGGGAGAGCCGGACCTCGCCATCTCGGACTTCATCACCTCCGAGGAGTACGCGATCGCGATCAAGAAGGGCCAGCCGGAGCTTTTGAAGGCCATCAACGAGACGATCGCCGAGGTCAAGGCCGACGGTCGCCTCGCGAAGTGGATCGCCGACTACACGGCCGAGGCCGACAAGCTGAAGGACAAGTAAGTTGCTGCAGGGCCTCATCGACGACTTCCAGCTCTGCTTCGTCAAGAACGGGCGCTGGGAGTACCTCTTAGGCGGCCTCGGCGTCACACTCGAGGTCGCCCTCGCCGCCATCGTGCTCGGCCTCGCCGTCGGGTTCTTGGTGGCGGTTGTCCGCTCTACCCACGACAAGTACGGGCATTTCCCGGTCCTGAACTTCGCCGCCAAGGCGTACCTCACGATCATCCGCGGCACCCCGATGGTCGTGCAGCTGCTCATCACCTACTACATCATCCTCCGCTCGGTCGACTCAAAGGTGCTGATCGCGATCCTCGCCTTCGGCATCAACTCCGGCGCGTACCAGGCCGAGATCATCCGCGCCGGCATCGTCTCCATCGACCCCGGCCAGATGGAGGCCGGGCGCGCATTGGGGCTTTCGTACTGGCGCACGATGCTGAGGATCATCCTGCCGCAGGCGGTGAGGAACGTCCTGCCCGCGCTCGGCAACGAGTTCATCGTGCTGATGAAGGACACGTCGATCGTCGGCTACATCGCGCTCATCGACCTCGCCAAGGGCGGCGACATCATCCGCTCGCAGACATATTCGGTCTATCTCCCGTACCTGACGGTCGCGGCCATCTACTTGGCGCTGGTGATGACCTTCACCTGGATTCTGGGCAAGGTCGAGCGCTACCTGCGCAGCACCGGCGCGGACCCGGTCCACAACGACTCATGACCGGGTCGCGGCGGGGGCTCCTGTGAAGATCGTCAAGGCAGACGAGGCCGGGCTCGGCGAGGCGGCGCGGACGCTGCTCGCCGGCGGGGTGACGGTGGTGCCCACCGACACCGTCTACGGCCTCGCGGCGCACCCCGGCTTCCCGAATGCGGTGCAACGGCTGTACTCGATCAAGGAGCGCGCCGCCGCCAAGCCGATCGCACTCCTCGCCTCGGACGCGGACGCCGCGGAGCGCTTTCTCGGCGGCATGGACGCGCAGGCGCGGCGGATTGCCGCGCGCCACTGGCCCGGAGCGCTCACGCTGGTGCTGCCCGCCGCGGGCGGCGGCGGATTCGAGGGCGTAAGGGTTCCCGACCATGCCTTCGCGCGCGAGCTCATCGCGCGCTGCGGCGGCGTGCTGCGGGTGACGAGCGCGAACCTCTCCGGCGGACAGCCCGCCACCGCCGCGGCGCGCGCGCTGGCGGACGTGGGGCTCTCGGCGGACATCGTCGTCGACGGCGGCGTGTCGCCGGGCGGCGTCGCCTCGACGGTGGCGAAGTGCGCGGGCGGAGTCCTCGAGGTGCTGCGCGAGGGTCCGGTCGCTTTCCTCGTGCTCGCAAGCGGCAGCCCGCGCCGTGCGAAGATCCTCCGCGACCACGGCGTCGACTTCACGGTCGCGAAGAGCGACGCGGAGGAGACGTCCTTCCCCGACGATCCGGAGCGGACGGTGCGCGTCAACGCGCTCGTCAAGGGCGCGGCGGCGAAACACGGCGGCAAGGTGCTTTCGGCAGACACAATCGTCTGGTACGGCGGGCGCATCTACGGCAAGCCGCGCGACCTCGACGAGGCGCGGCGGTTCCTCCGCGAGCTCTCCGGCCGGGTCCACTCGGTCTACACCGGCGTCGCCTACTGCGGCGAGGCGAAGGTGGTGCGCTCTGACGTGAAGTTCCGTGCGCTTTCGGACGCGGCGATCGAGGAGTACGTCCGTCGCGTGAGGCCGCTTGACCGCGCGGGCGCATACGACATCGACGAGTCGGGCGACCTGATCGTCGAGTCCTACACCGGCAGCTACGAGAACATCATGGGGCTGCCGCTCGGGCCCCTGCGCGAATGGGGGATAATGGAATGACGCTGAGGATCGAGGGCATCGAGGTGGAGTGTGTCATCGGGGACCTGCCCGAGGAGCGCGAGCGCGAGCAGACGCTCGTCGTGGACGCGGAGCTGGAGATCCCCGACCGCGCGGCGGAGACGGACGCGCTCGCCGACACCGTCGACTACGCGGCGGCGGCCGAACGCGTACGCGCGGCGCTGAAGGCGGCGGAGTGCAGGATGATCGAGCGCGCGGCGAAGGTGGCTTACGATGCTATCGGGACGGGGTGCGTGCGTGTTGCGGTGGCCAAGCGCGGCGCCGTCCCCGGCGTCGCGGCGGCGCGGACGGTCTACCCTGCTGCGGAGGACGCTTCCGCCGCGCCGGCGGCGGAGCGGCTGGTGGCGCTGCTGAAGGCGAAGGGGCTTCGGTGCGCCACGGCGGAGAGCTGCACCGGCGGCGGCGTGGCGGCGGCGATCACCGGCGTCGCCGGCGCGAGCGAGGTGTTCGCCGGCGGCGCGGTGGTCTACGAGAACGCGGCGAAGGAGAAGGTGCTGGGAGTCTCCGGCGAGACCCTGCGCCGGCACGGAGCGGTGTCGCCCGAGACTGCCGCGGAGATGGCTGCCGGGGCGCGGCGGCTCTACGGCGTCGACCTCGCCGTCTCGCTCACCGGCATCGCCGGACCCGGCGGCGGCAGCGCCGAGAAGCCGGTGGGACTGGTGTGGTTCGGCCTCGCCTCCGCCGCCGGCGTCGCCACCGAGAAGGTGGTGTTCTCCGGCAGCCGTGCCGAAGTGCGCGCAGCGGCCGTCCGCCACGCCCTCGCCATGCTCTTCGCCGCCATCCCCTGATCTTCCGCCGCGAGCAGCACTCCTTCGCCCTGTCTGGCTACGGCGGGCGGGCGAATATGGTATAATACACATCTAAGCAACAAGGAGCAGAGATGGCAGAAGCTACACTTGAGATGAGGCGGCACTCCGCGGCGCACCTGATGGCGCGCGCGGTGCAGAATGTGTTCGAAGACGTGCAGGTCGACATCGGCCCGGCGACGGACGAGGGGTTCTACTACGACTTCGACCTCGAACACCGCCTTTCGCCGGAGGATTTCCCGAAGATCGAGGCCGAGATCGCGCGGCTCATCGCGCTCGACGAGCCGTTCGTCAGGAAGGTGGTCTCGCGCGACGAGTGCGCGAAGATGCTCGCGGGCCAGAAGTACAAGCTCGAGCGCCTCGGCGACATCCCCGAGGGCGAGGACATCTCGACCTACGCCGTCGGCGACTACGTGGAGATGTGCCGCGGTCCGCACGTCGCGCACTCGCGCGAGATTGGCGTCGTCAAGCTCACCCGCGTCGCCGGCAGCTACTACCGCGGCGACGAGAGGAACAAGATGCTCCAGCGCATCTACGGCATCGTCGCGAAGGACCAGGCGGAGCTGGACGAGATCGTCGCGCGCGCCGAGGAGGCGAAGAAGCGCGACCACCGGCGCCTCGGCGTGGAGCTGGATCTCTTCCACCTCGACCCCGAGGACCCCGGCCAGATCTTCTGGCATCCGCGCGGGTGGTCTATCTACATCACGCTCCAGGACTACATGCGCCGCAAGCTCGTCAAGGACGGCTACCAGGAGGTCAACACTCCGGCGATCATGCCGCGCTCGCTCTGGGAGCGCAGCGGCCACTGGGCGCACTACCAGCAGAACATGTTCATCACCGAGAGCGAGAAGCGCCTCTTCGCGGTGAAGCCGATGAACTGCCCGGGCGCGATCGAGATATTCAAGAGCCGCACGCGGAGCTACAAGGACCTGCCGCTGCGCCTCGCCGAGTTCGGCCACTGCGCGCGCAACGAGCCGAGCGGCACCCTGCACGGCATCATGCGCGTCCGCGGCTTCGTGCAGGACGACGCGCACATCCTCTGCACCGAGGACCAGATCGAGGCGGAGGTGGCGAAGTTCTGCCGCCTCCTGAAGGACGTCTACTCCGACTTCGGCTTCGACAGGAACCTGCTCGTAAAGCTTTCCACCATGCCCGAGGACCACGTCGGCGACGAGGCCACCTGGCAGCACGCCGAGGCCGCGCTCTCGTCGGCCTGCAAGGCGGCCGGCATGGACTACGAGATCCAGCCGGGCGAGGGCGCGTTCTACGGGCCCAAGCTCGAGTTCACCCTTGTCGACGCGCTCGCGCGCCAGTGGCAGTGCGGCACCATCCAGCTCGACTACCAGCTGCCGAGCGCGGAGCGCCTCAACGCCGAGTACATCGGCCCCGACGGCAAGAAGCACCATCCGGTGATGCTCCACCGCGCCGTGCTCGGCTCGCTCGAGCGCTTCATCGGCATCCTCATCGAGCACTACGCCGGCGCATTCCCGCTCTGGCTCGCGCCCGAACAGGTGAGGGTGCTGCCGGTGAGCGACAAGGCGCTCGGCTACGCGAACAAGGTGGCGGCCGCGCTCGCCGACGCGGGCTTCCGCGTCGAGGTGGACTCGTCGGCCGAGAAACTCGGCGCGAAGATCCGCCTTGCGACGGTCGAGAAGGTGCCGTACCAGCTCGTGGTCGGTCCGCGCGACGAGGCCGCCGGGCAGGTGTCGGCGCGCAGCCGCGCGGACGGCGACCTCGGCGCGATGGCGCTCGACGCGTTTGTCGACCGGCTGACCGGGGAGCTGAAGGCTTGACCCTGCGCGGCGCCGTCGGGCTTGTCGTCCTCGCCGCGCTGCCTGCGGCGGCGCTGGCGGCGTCGCCTTTCCAGGGTCCGCTCGTCGACGCGGGCTCTTCCTTTGCGCCGTACGGCGACTACAAGCTCGAGCGCTTCGTCCAGGAGCGCGTCCTCTCCGAGCGGGCGAAGGGCGAGTATTACGACGAGGCCGTCAACGCCTTCCGCACCCACTACGACGACAACGGCTCCTGGCAGGGCGAGTACTGGGGCAAGACGGTGCTGGGGGCGGTGGCGACCGCGACGCTCCGCCGCGACCGCGGCCTCGGCGAGTGGATCGTTCGGAAGGCCGTGGCGTTCGTCGACGAGTTCCAGCGCCCCGACGGCTACATCTGCTCCTACTCCGACGAGAACGCGATTGGCCCCAACCCCGACGGTTCGGAGCGATTCTGCTGGAACCTCTGGAGCCGCAAGTACACGCTTTGGGCCATCCTCGAAGCCTCGCGCCTGGCCGAGACCGATCCCGAGCTCGCCCGGCGCGTCCCCGGCGCGGCGGAGAAGCTGCTCGGCTCGGCGCGCCGGCTGATGGACCACTGGATCGGCCAGATGGAGAAGGGGAAGGTGAAGATCGAGCAGACCGGATATTTCGCCGGCATCCCCTCGATGAGCGTCCTGAAGCCGCTGATGTCGCTCTATCGCCGCACCGGCGACAGGAAGTACCTCGACTACGCGCGCTCCATCGTGGCGGTGTGGGAGCGCAACGACGGTTCGATGTCGGCCCTGGTCGCCAAGGCGCTTTCCGGCAGGCCGGTGAGCGAGTGGTACCCCAACCCCGGCTGGTGGGCGAAGGCCTACGAGATGATGAGCTGCTACGAGGGGCTCCTCGACTACGCGGACGCGACCGGCGAGCGGCGGCTCGTGGAGGCGGTGCGCAGCTTCGCTGACCTTGCGGAGAAATACGAGGGGAATCCGTTCGGGTCGGTCGGCTACTTCGACCATTTCTCGGCGGCGCGGGAGTGCCCCAACGCCACCACCGAGGTCTGCGACGTCATCCACTGGATGCGGCTCAACCACGCGCTCTTCCTCGCCACTGGCGACGCGCGGTGCATCGACAGGATCGAGAACGCGTACCTCAACGGCTTTCTGCCGGCGATTTTCAATGACGGCACCTGGGCCTGCCACGCGACGCGCTCGCACGGCACGCGGCAGTTCGCCGCGCCGCACCAGGTGGGGATGAAGTTCCACCAGTGCTGCGTGGACAACGCGCCGCGCGTCCCGCTCGACCTCTACGAAAGCGCCGCAGCGACGGCGACGAACGGAACCGTCCTCGCGCTGCTCTACTTCCGCGGCGACTACGCGCTCGGCGGCGGCGCGCGCTACCGGGTGCTGGCCAACGACCTGCTCGCCGGACGGCTGCGCGTCGCGGTCGAGAGCCGCGAACCGTGCCGAGTCAGGTTCCGCGCACCGCCGTGGGCGGAGGATTTCAGCGTCGACGGCCGCGCGGCGACGAACGGCTGGGTGGAAGCCGAGGCGGGAGCGGGCGCGACTTCGTTCACGGCGACATACCGTCCGTGCGTCGCGCTGCACGAGTGGCGCACGCGCGAGGGCGCGGACCCGCGCGCGGCGCTTTTCGAGCAGGTGAAGGAGACGCCGGAGATGGCCGGTCTCGCGCGGCGCGAGGGCGGGGTGTACTTGACATACGGTCCGTTCCTGCTGGCGAAGTCCACGCGCTTCGACGCGAGCCGCGAGGAGTGCCTGAATCCGCCGCGGCGGGTGCGCGTCGGCGAGAAGGTGTCGCTGAGACCGCTCCTCGGCCGGTGTCCGTTCCGCAGCTGCGGCACCTGGACGGCGACATTCGGCGAGGGGAAGGACGCGTTCTCGGTCAGGGTGACCGACCTGCAGGCGCACGACGCGAACGACCCGGCGTCGGCGTTCTCGATCTGGTTTTAGGAAAGCGGAGGCGAACAATGGAGGAAATCGATTTCACGTCCGACACCTTCGACGACATCGTCGCCAAGGACCAGCGCTACAACGCGCGGGCGTATGCGCTCCTGATGGACGTGGTGCACGCGCTCACCAAGGACGGTGCCCACACCACCGGCGAGGACGTGCTCGAGGAGTTCCGCGAGACCGCGCTCGACCAGTACGGTCCGCTCGCCTACACGGTGCTGACGGAGTGGGGGGTGAATTGCACCGAGGACATCGGCGAGATGATGTTCAACCTCGCCGATGGGCGCCGGATATCGCGCGAGGACGGCGACACGCCCGAGGCGTTCGTCGGCGGCTACGACTTCAAGGAGGCCTTTCTCGGCCCGTACCAGACGTGAGCATCGGCGAGCGGCCCCCGCGGCGCCGCGCCCGCATCCCGGCGACCAGTACCAGATATGGCGGTTTTTTCACGCGACCCGCGTGAACATTGGCTCAAACCGCACCTTGCGCGGGGGATTGGATTTCGTCCGCACCGTAATCTCACTGCGGCGGATATGATATAATACACGCCAGTGAGAATGAACCACACCATACGCGCTTAATCTGTAGGGGGACAGACCCCGCGAAGCGGCTGCTTTGGGGCGGGCGGTGAAATCGGCGCATATCCCCCGAGGCGAAGCCGATCCGCGGGCGGTGAGACAGGTGCGGAGCGGCAACATGCCAGTTCGGGCGAAGAATATGCATAATGCAGATTTTTCGCCCAGGTGGTGGTTGACAGATATGTCAATAATATGATATTATTCGCATAGTTCGTTCAAATAACGAAAAAGGAACGTTGGTATGTTTGTTGGCAGAGAAGAACAACTGGAACAGTTGAAAACACTTTGGCGTAAGCCTGTGGCGTCGCTGGTCACATGCCGCGGGCGTCGTAGAATCGGCAAATCTACGCTCATTGAAGAGTTTGCTCGCAGAAGTCATGTTAGGTTCATTAAGATTGAAGGTGTCGAGCCTCAGCCGGGCGTGAATAATGAAACACAGCTTAAGGCGTTCGCTCGACAACTTGCAGAGCTGACGGGGTGCGAGGATTCGACTCCCGATAGTTGGTTTGCGGCGTTTGCCCGCTTGTCAAAGGTGTTGAACCCACGCGAAAAGACCGTGCTCCTTATTGACGAGATATCGTGGATGGGAAAATACGACGTTGCCTTTCCGGGCGAACTGAAATATGCGTGGGACAACAGGTTTTCCAAGTGTCCGAAGCTGATTATGGTTCTCTGCGGATCCGTATCGAGCTGGATCGACAAGAAGATTCTCAAAAGCAAGGGCTTTGTCGGCAGACCTTCGCTTAACCTCCTCGTGCCTGAGCTTTCCATGCGCGAGTGTGCGGCATTCTGGAAGAGAGGTGGATGCCGTGTGTCCTGTACTGACATGATAGATGTCATGTCCGTCACAGGCGGTGTTCCAAAGTATCTGGAGAACATAGATCCGGCAATGTCGGCCGATGAAAACGTCAAGCGGCTGTGCTTCACTGCCGGAGCATTGCTGGTTGACGAATTCGACGAGATATTCAACGATGCGCTTGATGTGAACCTTGGCCTCAAGAAGCGCATTCTTGTCGCGCTTGGGGAAGGCATGAAGACGCCGACCGAAGTCGCCGAGGCGCTTGGGCTGGAGAACAACGGACATCTTTCTTCCTGGCTTGCAGAGTTGGAGACGGCTGGGTTTGTGGCAAAGGACACGGGACTGAATCCAGGCACCGGGAAAAGGTCGAACGTGGTTCGCTATCGTATTTCCGACAACTACACGCGTTTTTATCTCAGGTTCATTGAACCTAATCGCGACCTGATCAAAAGGGGTACGTTTACGTTCGTTTCGCTTGAGCAGCTTCCTGGGTGGAAGACGATGCTCGGGCTACAGTTCGAGTGCCTCATATACAACAATCTCAGGGATATTGTGCGGTGCATCGGGCTTGACCAGACATTGATTCTGTCGGCAGCTCCATACGTGCAGAATCCCACGACGCGATCGGCGGGATGTCAGATTGATCTCCTTGTTCAGACGCGGCGGATGCTGTATGTAGTGGAAATCAAGCGCAGGGAGTCTGTTGGAGAATGGGTTGTTGCGGAAGTTGAGGAGAAGGTCTCGAAGTTGAAAGCGATGCACGGCGTATCCGTCATTCCCGTGCTGGTCTACGACGGGCATCTGTCGAAGCGTGTGCCTGCCGATGGGTATTTTGGCCGTATAATCTCCGCCTGTGAGTTGCTTGGTCTGCCTAACTATTGCTCCGGCAATGAAATGTCGTGAGCGGTCAAAACCGGTAGGGCGCGGACTCCGGCCGCGCCGCAACGCCAAACCAACGAATTTACGTTGTGAAATCGTTGCGGATCGCCCGGAGTGCGATCCCTACCAAACTGTGT
>SFPL01000066.1 GCA_004551905.1 Lentisphaeraceae bacterium | reverse complement strand
GAGGACGGGGCGAAGCGCTTTCGTGCCTCGACGAGCGGCTTGGACGCTTTCGTGTCCCGCGCCAGCGGGCTTTTGTGAACGGCGCACTGCGCCGTTTCGTGTTCGCGCGAAGCGCCCGCCACTGGGCGGCGTGCTAGGCGACCGCGCGCGGCATGGTGATTTACTTTAGATCTCCTTTCCCATGACGAGGTCGAATACCATGTCTGGATTTGCCTGCATCTTCTCCTTGAACGCCTGGCAGTTGGACATGCCGCTCTTCGCGAAGAAGTAGAGCGCGAGGGTTCTCGCGAGCATCAGGGCGCCAGTCACGTTCTCGTCGCAACGACGGGTGCGGATGTCTTCGCAGTATGTCCCGTCCCTCCGCGCGTGGTACTTCTCCACGCTCCATTCGCCGCGCACACCGTCCGCGAAGAACCCGGCGTCATGCCGTGCGTCGATGCGGACCGACGAGGCGTGATAGGAGATTTCCATGCTCGTCGTGCCCTTGAGCTTTCCCGCCAGGTGTTCGGTCTTCCGCCATGTCCGGACGAGCGTGTGTGCGCCGAACATTCCGAGTTGGACGGGATCGTCGAGCGCGTAGGTGCGGGTGATGCGCGTTTCGATCCGGCTGCGGTTTGACTCTACTTTTTTTTAACGCCGTTCGGTTCTCGGGCCTTGGCGACGTTCTCCGCGTTCCTGAGGATCGTCTTCTGGTTCTCCTTGATCTGCAGCAGGTAGTCCCCGTTCGCGTCAAGGATGGCGCGGGCGGTGTCCTGCTGCCCGTGGAGCGCGTCCGCGCAGACGAGGGCGTTGGTGAGGTCCTGGTCGCGGATGAGCTTCTGTCCCTTCGGAAGCTCGCACTCGCCGACCGTCCCCTCCTTCCGCCGGGACGACGCGACCGCCACGGGCGCGCCCGTCTCGCAGTCGACCATCGAGACGACGCCCATGACCTCCTTGACGAACTTCCCGTCGAGCGCGAGCCTGCGGGGCAGCGTCCCTTCCTGCGACTGGAGCCAGGCGCTGAGCTTCTCTCCGAAGTCGGCGAGGTCGAGCTTCTTCAGGAACTTGTAGAACGTGACGTAGGAGGGGACCTTGAAGTACGCCTTCAGCGGCTTGCCGAACTTGTCCTTGTCGTGTCTCAGGCAGAGTTGCCTGCGCTGGGCCATCGTGAGCCGCTCCCCGAACCTCCAGACAGCCTTGACCGAGTTCGCCCCGCTCATCATCGCCATGACGACGATCGACAGCATGGAGGCCGCGGGGATGGACTTGTTGTCGTCACGCCAGTCCCTGACCCCGCGCATGGCCTCGTAGAGCGATTCCGCCTGCGCCGGCGAGACGGGGAGAACCCCGTCGGCGTCGCAGTGCGCGCCCTCCAGGCATTCGTCGGGAAGGTTCGGGGAGTTGAGCAGCTCGACGGCGTCGCGGGCGAAGGGCGCGACCCAGATTGTCTTCGGGTCGTCGTTCGGGATGTAGAAGTCGCATTCCTGCCGGTTGACCCGCGAGAAGCCCTTGGTCACGCCGAGAGGGATCCAGTTCGCGGCCTTGTAGCACGTTCCGGGCGAATGGTTGATGTCGCAGAACGTCTCGGCCAGGAGGGGGCGGTAGTGGAACTTCCTCAGCCACATCCGCGGCAGCTCGCGCAAGGCGAGGCCGAGGCACTGCGAGGCGAGGTTCGGGTGTGTTCCGGGCTTTGCGAGGATGGTGAAGCGCCTGTTGTTGAGGACGAGCTTCTGCCGCGCCCGCCGCAGCGCCATGTTCCATCCGATGTATTCGTCCCTCGGTCGCAGGTGGTAGCAGGCCGAGCCCCAGACCATCAGCGCCAGCCATTTCCCGTTTTCATCCTCGAAGACAATGCGCATGGTGTCGCCCCCGGAATGGGTTTCGCCCATGTGGTGGTACTTGCCTTCGAGCTTGCCGAACCGCTTGAGTTCCGTCGCCTTGTAGATGTGCCGAATCCTGATTTTTCCGTTCATGAGATGTGCCTGCTCCAAAATGGGACGAGCATATCATCTCAAAAATCGCCTCTTTTGTCAAGGGCGGGCGGAAATCCAATGGGAACGCGGCGGATCGAGAATGAAATTAATCACCATGCACGACGACGGTCGTGTCGGATGCGCCCAACTGCCCGTTCGCATCAATGACGAACCCGCCTTCCTCGATTCGGAGCTCGCCCTTGGAAAGGGACTGAAGCCCATCGGACGACAGCAAGTAGCCTTCGCCCCGCTTGCGGAAGACGGCTCCCTCCGGGAACGT
>SFPL01000065.1 GCA_004551905.1 Lentisphaeraceae bacterium | reverse complement strand
GAACGCATCAAAACGCGCCACGACCATTCGGATTGGCCGCTGGTCGCTGGCTGCACCCCTGGTTGACATCGCCTTCGGCGACTCCTCGCTTCGCTCGTCGGGGGATACGGCTGCTGAAACACTTCCAACACGTTAAAAAACGATTCAGGGGCCCCGAAGGGGAAGAATCGGTTTTTAATGCGTTGGCCGTAGCCGGAGGGCGGTTGAGATTTTCGGCGGGGTTTGATATACTACACAAACACCAATTTCAACAAATCGGAGAATGGGGAAACCGGGGATCTGGGAACCGGAAACGCCAAACGGAGAGTAGGGAAAATGAAGACGAGCAAGAAGAATCAGGGCAAGTGCCGCATCGAGCTGAAGGTGGAGCTGGACGCCGCCGAGAAGGGCGAGGTGGTGAAGTCGGTCGAGCGCGAGTTCGTGCGCGAGGCGCAGCTGCCGGGCTTCCGCAAGGGCAAGGTGCCGATCGAGGTGATTCGCAAGAACTTCGCCGGGGCGCTCAGGCAGGAGACCGTGGCGGCGATGGTGCGCAAGTTCCATCCCGAGGCACTGAAGGCCGAGGGTGTGGACGAGGTCGCGCTGGTGGGCGTGAAGGAGTTCGACCTCGACGGCGAGTGCGGCTCGTACACGGCGGTCGTCGACGTGCGGCCGGAGTTCAAGCTGCCCACCTACAAGGGCCTCAAGATCGCCGACGCGGACGCGACGGTGAAGGACTCGGAGGTCGACGAGCGGATCGACCAGCTGCGCGCGGCCTACGCCACGTTCGAGGACGGCAAGGAGGGCGACGCCGCGGCCGAGGGCGACTACGTGCAGATCGACTACGAGGGCACGGTCGGCGGGAAGAAGATCCTCGAGGTCAACCCCGAGGCGAAGATCGTCGCCGAGGGCAAGGGCTTCTGGACCCAGCTCGAGGAGGGGCGCTTCCTGCCCGAGATCCTCGACGCGTTGAAGGGCATGAAGGCGGGCGAGACGAAGGAGAAGGTCGCCGCCAAGTTCGCGAAGGAGGGCGCGCCCGAGGGGCTCGCCGGCGCGAAGGCGGTCTACACGGTGACGCTCAAGATGCTTCGGCGCCGGGTGCTGCCGGACGACGCGACGCTCGCCGAGAAGGCGAAGGCGGAGTCCTTCGAGAAGCTAAAGTCCACGGTGCGCGAGTCGATGGAGCGCGCGAGGGTGGAGGGCGAGAAGCGCCGCCGCGAGGACGAGGCGGTGGAGCTGCTCCTCAAGAAGGTGGACTTCGACGTCCCCCAGACCCAGGTCGACTCGGTGATGCAGGGGATGCTCTCCGAGATGGCGCAGCGCGCGCAGCTCTCGGGCCTCGATGCGAGCTACTTCGAGCAGAACGCCGAGAAGATCCGCAAGGACGCGGCGGAGAACGCCGAGCGCCAGGTGCGCCTCTGGTACGTGATCGAGGCGATCGCCAAGGCGGAGAATATCGAGGCGGACGACAAGGAAATCGGCCCCAAGGTGGTGGAGTTCGTGCTCGAGAACGCGAAGAAGTAAGCGGGTGCGGGGAAGGGACGAAAGGGTCGCGAAGATGAAATCTTACCATGTACCTTATGTAGTGGAGCAGACCGGCAAGGGCGAGCGCTCCTACGACATCTACTCGCGGCTCCTCCTGGACCGCATCGTGTTCATCTCCGGCGAGGTGTCCGACGAGATGGCGAACGCCGTCTGCGCTCAGCTCCTCTTCCTGCAGTCGCAGGACGCGGAAAAGGAGATCTCGGTCTACGTGAACTCGCCGGGCGGCAGCGTGACGGCGGGGCTGGCGATCTACGACACGATGCAGTTCGTGAAGTGCCCGGTGGCTACGTACTGCATCGGCCAGGCGGCGTCGATGGGCGCGGTGCTGCTCGCCGCGGGCGCGAAGGGGCGCCGCCACGCGCTCCCGAACGCGCGGATCATGATCCATCAGCCGTGGGGCGGCGCCGAGGGCAAGGCGAGCGACATTGAGATCACGGCGCGGGAGATCCTGCGGCTCAAGGAGCTGCTGAACGGCATCCTCGCGAAGCACTCGGGCAAGACGGTCGAGGAGGTCACGCGCGACACCGACCGCGACCACTTCATGAGCGCCGCGGAGGCGAAGGAGTGGGGGCTCGTGGATAGGATCGTGGCCGAGGGCGGGGCGGAGAAGAAATGAAGCGCCGCCGCACCAGGGACGACGAGCTGGTCTGCTCGTTCTGCGGGAGGTCCTCCGACGAGGCGCCGATGCTGCCCGGGCCGGACGGCAACATCTGCGTCGACTGCGTGAAGCGGGCGAACGAGCTCATCAGCGTGGGCGACGCGGTGAAGAAGGGCGGCGACGAGCCGCCGCCGCTGCCGCCCACGCCGACGCCGAAGGAGATCAAGAGCTTCCTCGACCAGTACGTGATCGGCCACGACGAGGTGAAAAAGGTGCTGGCGGTCGCCGTGCACAACCACTACCGTCGGCTCGAGGCGACTGCGGCGGCGCGGAAGGGCAAGAAGCGGAAGGCGGCGCCGGCGGGCTACGCCGGGTTCGACGACGTGGAGATCGAGAAGTCGAACATCCTCCTCATCGGCCCGACCGGCAGCGGCAAGACGCTGCTCGCGAAGACGCTCGCGAAGATGCTGGGCGTTCCCTTCGCGATTGGCGACGCGACGGTGCTCACCCAGGCGGGCTACGTGGGCGAGGACGTGGAGAACCTGGTCCGGTATCTTTTGCAGAACGCGGACGGCGACGTCGCCCTCGCGCAGCGCGGCATCATCTACGTGGACGAAATCGACAAGATCGCCTCCAAGACGGACAACGTCTCGATCACCCGCGATGTCGGCGGCGAGGGCGTGCAGCAGACGCTCCTCAAGATCGTCGAGGGCACGATCTGCCGCATCCCGCCGAAGGGCGGGCGCAAGCACCCCGACCAGGAGTACATCGAGGTCGACACCTCGAACATCCTCTTCATCTGCGGCGGCGCCTTCGTGGGGCTCGACCGCATCGTCGCCGCGCGCAAGGGGCGCGGCGTGGTGGGCTTCGGCGCGGCGGAGCGCCGTGAGGCGGAGGCTGGCGCGGCGGAGGTGAACCCGCAGGACGTGCGGCCGGAGGACCTCGTCAAGTACGGGCTCATCCCGGAGTTCACCGGGCGGCTCCCGGTGATCACCACGATGAAGGACCTCTCCGAGGAGGACCTCGTGAGGGTGCTCACCGAGCCGAAGAACTCGCTCGTCAAGCAGTACCGCAAGCTGCTGGCGATGGACGGCGTGAGCCTCGAGTTCGAGCCAGCGGCGCTCAAGAGCCTCGCGAAGGCGGCGCTTTCGCGCGGCACCGGCGCGCGCGGCCTGCGGGCCGAGATGGAGCGGCTCATGACCGACATCATGTACGAGGCGCCGGGCAGCGACTCGATGCGCGAGGTCAAGGTGACCGCCGAGATGGTGGAGAATCCGTCCGCCGCGGCGAAGGCGGTGGGCTGAGCGGTTTTGGCGGAGGCGGAGATGGAGATCGAGGTACTCAAGGCGAAGCTGCACCGGATCAGGGTGACGGAGGCGTGCCTCGACTACGAGGGCTCGCTCACGCTCGACCCGGACGACATGGAGGCGGTGGGGATACTCCCCTACGAGAAGATCCTCTGCGCCAACGTGGAGAACGGCAGCCGCTTCGAAACCTACGCGATAGCGGGCGCGCGCGGCAGCGGCGTCTGCTGCCTCAACGGCGCGGCGGCTCGGCTTGGCAAGGTGGGCGATCGGCTCATCGTGATGGCGTTTGCGCGCATGTCCGAGGGCGAGGCCGCCGACTGGCAGCCTAAGGTGAAGCACTTCTGACCATCCCCCCCCCTTGCGCGCGTGGGAGGGGTTATGGTATAATCCGCTGCGTATGCTGAAGAAAGGCTTTAC
This sequence comes from Lentisphaeraceae bacterium, assembly GCA_004551905.1. Classification (GTDB taxonomy): domain Bacteria; phylum Verrucomicrobiota; class Kiritimatiellia; order RFP12; family UBA1067; genus UBA1067. The sequence goes on along the minus strand of SFPL01000065.1, from coordinate 50,686 downwards.
ACTCGTCGAGCTGCTGATCGTGATTGTGGTGATCGCGATCCTCTCCTCGATTACCTTCCGCATCATGGGGGTGAGCGAAAGCCAGAGCTCCCGCCACACCACGGTGCTGCGGCTTCACGCCCTGGAGAGCGCGATCAGCGGCTACTACGCGGCGTTCGGCTCCTATCCTCCGGTCCGCCTCCACGGCAGTCGCAACATCTTCTGCAAACTGAACGACCAGGGCATCCAGGTCCTGGACGAGCTGGAAGAGGGGAAGCTGGTCTGGGACCGTGTCCACGCCGCCTGTCTCAGCCAGCCCATCGCCATGAGCTATCCCTGCTGCGAGGACAATCAGACCATCGTGAAGGATTTTTCCAAGGACCTGCTGGAGCTGGCCGCGCAGGACAGTGAATATGGCTCCGGGTCGACCGCCCTCGTGCCCTTTGACGGACTGCCGACGCCGAACCAGCTCTCCGGCAAGCAGGACGAGACGGAATGGACTGAACTCAACCTTTTCAAGTTCGGGCTGATGAGCTTCCTCCTGCCGCGTTTCATCTACATGATGCAGTGCCGGGACACCGGGATCTACGACAAGTTCGCCCAGTGGGGCGACAACAACAACGTGCCGTGCAGGTTTGAAGACGGCGTTCCCTACGAACGCTGGTCGGACCTGGCACTCCAGGCGAAGCCAGGCTCCCAGAGCTACAATCCGGATTTGTGGAAAGTGGCGCTGTTGCCTTCGCAGATCGTGACCGCTCGCTGGTTGCCGTGTCTTGAGGGAATCTGCTTCTTCTATCACGGCGAGAACAGTCCTTACACCTCGATATGGGGCGTCAACCTGCTGGGCGACAAAGAAACTTGGCTGTCCGAAAACGCCTTTCGGGCGCAGACCAACGCCAAGTGGCGCCGTCCGCCGGTGTATTCCTCCGGTGAACTGCAGAACGAGCAGAACGGCTTCACGCAGGCGTTCATGCCCGACGGCCTTACCGTCAAGGACGGCTGGGGCGAGGAGTTCTACTACTACTCCCCGCCGCCGCACCAGAGCTACCGCCTCTGGAGCGGCGGAAACGATTCGTCGGCGGTGGAGGGCGAAATGACCGCCACGTTCCCGCCGTGGATTTCGGAAACCGAAATCGACAAGATTCTCAGCCCCGCGGATGCGAGGCGGGCGCGCAGGTGGAAGTCGGACGACATCGTGCACATGAGCAACTGAGGAGCATTGGGCAAATGATGAACCTAACCGCACAAAGGGCGTTTTCACTGTTGGAACTGCTGGTCGCGATTGCGATCATCGCCATCGTCACCGGGCTGTCGATTGCGGGGTACGGCAAATTCACCGCCCGCGCCCAGAACATGCGCTGCGTCGAGTTTGTGCACCAGACGAAGATGGCGCTCGAGCAGCTCCACCAGCGCGACGACGCCTGGCCGCCGGCGCTGCAGGCGGCGGCCGCGAACGGTGACGGCAAGCTCGACGCCAGGGCCGGCGCGGCGCTCGCCAAGGGCGGGGTGATGTCGCTAACCTACGGCTTGACCGAGAATTCCGACGGCTCCAAGACATATGTCCTCAAGGGGCACGACCGCTTCGGCGTCGTCACGCCGTGGGCGATGGACTACATCAAGCACCACGACTCCGCGTCGCTCTCCTCGAAGCTGCCGGCGGGCGGGAATATCCAGGACCACATCCTGCGCTACGCGATCGACCTCGACTACGATGGCATCACCGAGGTAGCCCACGGCCACGATGGCGGCATGGTCCAGGTTCGCGCCCAGGCGTGCGTGTGGAGCTACGGACGGGACGGCAAGCCGAACACCAAGGACGACGTCCGCAGCTGGTCGAGGGGACAGGAGGTGGGCAAGTGAGAAAGGCAAGGCACGGTTTCACCATCATTGAGATGCTGGCGGTCATCGGCGTCATCGCCGTGCTGCTCTCCATCATCGTCTCGGTTGCATCGGGGTCGATCAAGTCGGCGCGGTCGAAACGGGCCGACGTAATGCGCAACTCGCTTGAGCAGGCGATAGCGGCCTACTATGCCCAGGAGGGCAGGTGGCCCACGCTCGTCGAGAAGGCCAACACCGACGGCAAGGACACGATAGAGTTCAAGGACGGCCAGGCCGACCAGATCTTCCAGGAGGTGGTGGGCAAGGGTTTCGGCCACAGCGGCAAGAAGTCGATGCTGATCGACGCCTCGGCGCTGTTTGTCTGCGACTCCAGCGCGGCAAACGGCATGAAAGCGCACGGCTATGAGTTTTCCGAAGTGGCTGGCAAGAACGCCAAGCACCGCATCGCCCTCAATCAGATGGCGTTCGGCTATCAGGACTCATCGACCGGGCGCTTCCGCCGCTTCAAGGTCGTCTACAACTGCCGCACCGACGCCGTGACGGTCAAGTTGTAATACCGGGGGAACGGCAATGCGCAGGGCGTTCACACTGATAGAGCTGCTGGCGGTGATCGGCATCATGGGGCTGCTGGGCGTCGCCGCCGCGGCGAGCTACAGTGCGCTGGTGGGCGGCATGAAGGACCGCAGCGCCGGCGCGGCCGCGTCGGCGCTGTTGCGCGAGGCGGGCGAGCGCGCCCGCATCGACCGGCTGCCGACGGTCGTCTACTGCTACAACGTCTGCCTCAAGGAACCGGTGGCTGATGAGCCCGGGATAGTGGTAGGAATGATGACCGCGATCCGCCGCGTCGGGCGCATCACCCAGGTCAAGGGACGCTACCTCTTCGACGAGTTCGCCGACCTCGACCAATCCTACGAGAAGATGGAAAACGAGGACGAGCTGAGGGAAATGCACGGCCACCGGCTCTACAAGTACAACGACGAAAGCTCCGTCCAGAGCAGGATGCAGTATTCGGTGGTGGCCGACGCCGTCTACTGCAAGGACTACGACAGCAAGCCTGGCGAGGAGGGCGAGGCGACGATCTTCACCGGCGGCTACAACAACCGCACCAATATCTTCACCAGCGCCTTCTACAACCTCGGCTCCAGCGACCGCGAGCCGTCGGCCTGGAAGGTCGGTGACGGCTACGCGGTTGAGTTCGCCGAGCTGCAGCTGCCCGAGGGGTACGTTTTCGGCCAGCAGCTGCCGACGAAGGCGGGGGCGATATCCGAGGCCAAGGCGATAAGGTTCGACCCGGAATCCTCTTCCAGCGAGACAGTCGAAATTTGGATGACGCGCCCGAATGCACAGGGACGTCCGCAGCCGGCGAGAAAGGCGGGACAGGCATATGCCGACGAGAATAAGAGCGTATAGGCGGGGCTTTACGCTCCTGGAGGTGAACCTCGCCGTGTTCGTCATGGCGACGGGGGTCCTCTCCATCTGCGCGCTCTATTCGCTGGGATTCCGCGAGAACCGCCAGAGCGTGGAGGACGTCGCGGGCGCGGCCTGGGCGGAGGCATACCTCTCGCCGCTCGTCCAGGGGCTTTCGGCGACGAATATGCCGTGGTCGGCGTGGACGCAGATTGGCGACGAGCCGTCGTCGAGCACTACGCGCAACCGCAGCGTGGCCGACGGCGTCTGGCCGGGCGCCGGCTGGAGCGCGTACGTCCAGTCGCCCAACGTCATCGGGAAGGAAATCCGCTACAGGGTCGTCGGTTCGCCGCGCTCGATCGCCGACTCCGCGTGGAACGGGGTGAATGGCCAGGTGAAGTCGCCGTACAATGGCGTGAAGCCGTCGATACCCACGGACTTCGAGTATGCGCTCGTCGTCACCCGCCGCGGAACGGTCATCCAGCTCGCCTTCCGCTGCGCACGCCGGCGCGAGACGCTGATGCTCATGCCGACCTTTGTCACCGAGGTGCGGTTCAACGGCGATCCGGAGAAATAGCGGAGGGAACTTTCAGATGATCCGCAGAAACTACAGCAAGGGTTTTACCCTCCTCGAGGTGATGGTGGCCTGTCTCCTCCTGGGGATGCTCGTCTCGGCGCTGACGATGGTCTTCAACCAGTCATCCATCGCCTGGCGCACGGGCATGGCTGGCGTGGTGAATCTCGCGGACACGCGCAACGACCTCGGGAAAAAGCACGACAACTACGACAACATCCTCCCCGGGCTCAAGACCGCCGAGGACATGGAGTACCGGGCGGTGTCGTTGTGGAAGAACGGGCAGCTGAGGACCGACCGTGCCTTTGACTCCGCGACCGAATCGCTCTCCTACTCCGACGCCATGACCGGCCGGGCGCAGGGCATTTCGTCGGCTTCCGCCGGGCAGTCGGTTTCGCTTTTCACCGTCGGCGTGCGCTCGTCTGGCCCCGACGGCCGGTTCGACACCGACGACGACCTCACCACCTATCCCGAGGAGCAGTGAAATGAAGCGCAGCGCATTTACGCTCATCGAACTTCTGGTGGTGCTGGCGATGATCATGATCCTCGTCGGCGCGATGACCTCCAGCGTCGCCGCAGCGCGTCGGCGGGCAAGGATGTCGAAGGCGCAACAGGAAATGAAGGAGCTCACGAACGCCATCCTCGCCTTCGAGCAGTATGCGTCCGGGCGAACGCTCGAGGGCCACGAGACTGGCGGCTGGAGGACGTGCGACGAGCAGTCGCTGTCGCTTGTGCTAGGCGGCGAGACGGGCGAGGGCGGGGAGAGGGTGCCGGTGCTCTACGCCGCCGCGCTCACCGGTGGCAAGATGCTCGACCCGTGGGGCAAGCCCTACGAGTTCATCATCGAGAAGACGGCGACGCTCGGCTCCGGCGACGTCATGGCCGGCGCGGACGCGAACTTCAAGACGGCCCCGCAACTGCCCAACTTCTTCCGTCTCCAGCCGGGGGAGCGGGCCATACCCAAGAGGAACTGACGATGAAGCGAGGCTCTTCCAGAAAAGGATCGGCGCTGTTGATTGTGCTCGGCATGCTTGCGTTCATGGTGGTCTCCGCCGTTGGCTTCTCGGTCTTCATGCGCGAGAGCCGCAAGCCCTCGAGCCACTTGCGCCGCAGCATCACCGCGCGTTTTCTGCTGCGCGCGGCGCTCGCCAACGCCATCGCCCGCGTCGATGGGGATTTCAACGACGACGAGGGGCGCGTGGAGGGGATCTACGACGACCTCTACCCCGGCGTGGGGCCGTCGCAGTCAGAACCGGTCAGCGAAAACGGCGACTATTGGGATAGGCGCGTCTTCATGCCGTTCGGGCAGGTCGACCCCATGTACACCGTCTCGACGCTGACGCTCGAGTCGCTCGCCTACCTGCCGCCCGCGATCATCAACGAGGTAAGAGTGTGGTCCCGCCTGACGCGCACGGCGGAGTGGAGGAACCTCGCCTACGACCTCGGGCGCTACGCGTTCTGCGCGGTGGACGTCTCGGACTGCTTCGACATCAACAAGGTGCGCGCGAACGAGCGGCGCACGAGCGCCTCCAACCGCCGGTTCAACCTCTCCTCGCTCTATCCCGACAACGCGCAGCAGCTGGACGAGGTCCTCGACAGGGTCGTCGACAAGGACCCCGCCTCCTTCATCTCGCTCGCCGACTTCAACGTCGTCGCCGGCAGGGGCTGCGATTTCGCGCCGTGGATGAACTACATCGGCATGGGGGACGGACAAATCTACACCCGCAACGACTACGAGACCGTCTCCAACGCGCTCTTCATCACCGACACCTGGTTCCCGCCCACCAATTCCGTCGGCTCCACGGTCAAGACCTACAACCTCGAGGCCGGCGGGAAGAGCCAGCCCTGGCCGAGCTTCGGCGACTCCGACTCCATCGATACGGTGCTCGACAAGATGAACGACCCGGGGATCGGCACGCCGCTCATGAAGCTTCTCCAGGGCGTGGGCGTCGCCTGCCTCTACGACTATCTCGACCAGGACCAGGTGCCGCTTTCCTACACCATGCCCTGCACCGAGACGGCGCCGATGGTCTGTGCCGTGGGTATCGACAACCCGAACGTGAAGATGAATTTCCAGGAAACGGTCCAGGCGCAGGGAGACTACGGCACCCCAGTGATGCAGAACGGGCAGCAGGTCTATCCCTACCGGGTGACGGTGAAGCGTTGCACAATCAAGGTGGAGGTGACGGCCCTTGGCGCGAATGGGGTGGTGGCGTTCCCGTTCAAGCGCGCCGACCTGAAGGTCGATTACGTGAAGAACTTCTCCGGCGACGCGCTCTTCCGCGTGTTCTTCGGTCCCGAGAACCTCAAGAGCCGGCTCAGTGCCAGCGGTAACGGCGACGAGTTCGTCCATCCCCGGCGCGGCCGCAAGTGGGACGCCGAGCCGACCGGCTGGAGGAACGGCGTCTACACTGCCTACGGCTCGCGCGCGATGGGCGAGCTCAATTTCTCCAAGCCGATCAAGACCCAGGTCGAGGCGCTCGGCGACTTCAACGTCGACGCGGAATGCTCGGGCGGCAGTTCCGACCTCACGCTCTTCTACCATGTCGAAATCGCCAAGACCTCGGACGGCTCCGTGACCGAGAGCTGGTACAGCTTTGACGGCATGAAGAACGACGCGAACCGGTTTCGCCCGCGCAACGAGGACGGCGTCGACCTGGGCGCGGTGAACGGCTCCACCTGGAAGGGCTATCTTGACGGCGGCGCAGCCGATGCGCCGACGGCGCCGGCGGGCGGCGTCTACACCGACGCGATGCTGCCTTCGGGCCGAGCCAACCAGAAGACGATCAGCGTGCCGGCCCAGCGCGCGCACGTCGCGGTGTGGATGCGGCTCTTTAACGGCGACGACACCTACGACGTAGTTCCGGCGCGGCCCGAGGATGACGAAATCTACGGCGACCGCGACCTACCCAATCCGCGCGCAGAGTGGGGCGACCAGGTTTCCGGCGGCGACGACACGGCGCCGATTCTCGAGTTCCGCGAGGGAGCCGACAACGAGATCGTGTTCGACTACAGCCAGCTCCAGGCGAAGGGCTACGCCGGGGCAGGCGCACAGCTTTCGTTCGCGGACGGATGGAACCGGCTCTACGTGGCCGACCCGCGCTACAACTTCGCGCCCGAGAACTGGTTTGCGGTGAACGCGCAGAACGGAAACGTCACCAAGCAGGACTGGCTGGACGCGGTGACGCCGCTTTTCGGCGTAGATGGCCGCGACCGCGACATCTTCATGTTCACGAGCGACCAGGAGTACCTGCAGTCGATCGGCGAGCTCGCGTTTCTGCCACGGGTGGGCGACCCCGGCACGGCGGGCAACCAGCTGAACCGTCACTACATCGGATATTCCGACTTCCATGCCAAGCCGTTTGACAACCGCATCGGGGCGACCGCCGCGGCGGTCCTCGGCAATCTCGGCCAGGAGGAGTTCTACTGGCGAACCTATGCGACCTTCGACAACGGCGATGGCACGGACTGCATCTACTCCATGCGCGAGGGCGGTACCAGCGCGAACGACGGTACGCCCTGCGAGATAACCGCGGGCAACAACGATTTTCGCGCCAACCCGTTCTCGCGGGATTCCCGCATCATATCGGCGGTGGTGGAGGACACCCCGTTCGACTACTTCGCCGCGAGCACCAATGACCTCAACACGCTCTACTCGCCGGAGAAGTCGACGCCGGCCGATGCGAAGAACAATGTCTTCACCGGCAGCCGCCAGACGAGCCGCGGCTACATCCGCGGCTTCTCGCGCCTGGCAGACGGCATGAGGCAGGGGTTTGCCGCGGGCGCGCTGAGCGCGGACGCGCAGACCGGCAAGAACATGAACTGGCAGGACATCTACAAGAGCCTCAAGTGGGCGAGCAACTCCACCGGCGACGACCAGCTCGACATCTTCGGCGTCGACCTCGGCTCTCCGCTCCACTGCGTCGATCGCAAGTTCCTGTACGCGTTCTGGCGCGAGTGCTTCCAGAACCGCCAGCAGCTCTTCCTCTTCTTCCTCCGGGCGGAGCCGCTCACGGTAGGCGGCATGGGCTTCGGCTCGCTCGCCGCCGCGCAGCTTGGTGCGCGCGGCGTGGCGCTCGTCTGGCGCGATCCCGCCCCGCCCGCGCGCGGACGCACTGCGCGCAAGGCCAGGGATTCCATCGGACGCCCCAACCAGTGGCGGGATGCGCTGGAGGCTTCCGGACCCCATCGCACCCGCGTCCTCTTCTACCACCCCATCGACTAAAGCGAGGAGAAAATGAAAAAGGCATTTACCCTGATTGAAATGCTCGTCGTCGTCGGCATCATCGCCGTCCTGGCGTCGATAGTGCTCGTCACCATTCGCGGCGCCACCGATGCCGCCAACGCCACCAAGTGCATGAGCAACATGCGCAGTCTCTTTGTCGCGGCGGACACGATAGGCATGGACGGGGGGTCATATCCGCTGGCGGGACCGTGCATCCGCAAAAGCAAGGGGGAAAATAGCACGATTGAGCCGTGGATCAGCCGCGATCACTCGGAGAAGATGATTCCCTGCTACGGCACCGGCAGCGAAGTCGAAGACCGCTACGCGATCACCAACGGCAGCGGGGGAGTGTTCTGGAGGGCGCTCACCGGCAACGAGAGCGCCTACAACTGCCCGATGTTCGCAAAGGACCATCTGGTCAAGCGCAAATGCAAGCCGCTGTTCTCATACGCCCTGAACGCGGTCGTATTCCAGTCGGACGTTAGGACCATGGCCGACAGTTTCGTCGGTGTCGGCATTACAAAGTACAACGAGGTCGACCGCGCCGACCGCAAGGTGATGTTCGCGGAGCTGCCGATCTCCCAGAGCTGCGGCTACGATCCCCTCGCCCGGCCGGAGACCTGCGACGCCACGCTCAAGCCGGATGTCGGGAATTCGAAGTGGCAGGGGAGCGCGGAGGCGATCGGCTTCGTCCACCAGGACAAGCGGAAGCGGTACTACGGCCACGTCGTCTTTGTCGACGGCCACATCGAGAAGTTCATGCAGCCGCCTGCAAGCTCGTCGCTCAAGGAGGCCAAGCTCACCGCCCACATCTGCTCCGGCGACGACGTCGCTTTCGACGAAAATGGCTATCGCCTCGTCGCCGAAGCGGAGGACGAAGAAAAGTAGGGACGTCAGAGTGTGTGATCGAATATCTCGACACGCCATCTTTAAGGATAAGAGACATGAAACAATACTCAACAACATTCGCAACGAAATTCGCCGCGTTTGCGGCCGCGCTCTTTTTGGCTGGCGGCGCGTTTGCCGCGGAGCCGGTGAAGGTAGAGACCGAAAACACGATGATGCTCTTCGAGCGCGAGCAGTCGGCCGCGGGCGAGCGGCTCTACCTGCGCCACTTCGGGCCGAAGATCGCAGACGAAGCCGGAGCGCTCGCGCTTGCGGTCAAGAGCGGCCCGATAAGTTCGCTTGGAACCGACAATCCGCTCGCCTATCCGGTATTCGGCGAGTCTGGCCGCTGGATCAACCGCTTTGGCGGACTTAAAGTCACGCATGACAACGGCACGGTTACGCTTGATCTCATAGTCGAAAAGATTGAGCGCGACGGCGAGGCGCTTAAAGTCCGCTGGCGCGATGCTGTGCACGACTTCCGCGTCATCCAGACGTTTCGTCCTCGTGCCGACGCGGATGTCGTCGAGACCTGGGTCGAGCTTGTGAACGGCGAGAAGGGCGCGGTGAGAATATCGCGCATGTCGTCGTTTGCGCTCGTCTTCCCAATGCTCGCGAACGACTGGCGGCTTATGAGTCTTACCGGCGAATGGGGTTCGGAGGGAGAAGTCGTCGACAAGCCGATTGAGCGCGGCAGAAGGATCGTTCTCGACTCGCGCTCGGGCATCAGGGACGCGTGGCTCAACAACCCTGCGTTCATGCTTTCGATCGGCGGGCCTTCGACCGAGACGGACGGCCGCGTAATCGGCTGTGCGCTTTGCTGGTCGGGCGCGTGGGAGATGTCGTTCCGCAGAAGCGAAGTCGATTTGCTCGAAGTCGTTGGCGGCCCCGCCAATGTCGCAGGCGACTATGTTCTCGATTCCGGCAAATCGATCAAGCTGCCAGTCGCCGCGCTCACCTACTCCGAGAACGGCAAGGGACAGATTTCCCGCAACTTCCACCGCTGGGCACGCCGCCACTGGATGCCAAACGGCACAAAGGAGAGGCCGACTCTTCTCAACAACTGGGAGGGCACGGGGCTTTTGTTCAAGGAATCGGAAATCGTCAAGATAATGGACGGCGCGAAGTCCGTAGGCGTCGAGATGTTCGTTCTCGACGACGGCTGGTTCGGGCTCGGTGAACATCTGAGAAATACCGACGACCGTGGACTTGGCGACTGGTATGTGAACAGGGAGAAGCTGCCGAACGGTCTTGCCGGCCTTGCTGACGAGGCAAGGAAACGTGGACTCAAGTTCGGCTTCTGGGTGGAGCCGGAAATGGCCAATTGGGGGAAGTGCGATCTTCTTGAAAAGCATCCTGACTGGGCGCTACAGGAAAAAGGACGGCCGATGCGTCTTGGACGCGGCGGAACGCAGGTCGTCCTCGACTTCACCAATCCGGCAGTGCGCGACGAGATCTGGCGACAGCTCGACGCCGCCTATTCGTCCGTTCCCGGCCTGGCCTACATCAAGTGGGATGCGAACTCGAACATCGAAAATGTCGGCTCGACGTATCTCGACGCGGCGCATCAGGGCAATCTCTACTTCGACTACACAATGGGCTATTACGATGTTCTTTCGCGCCAGCGGGCGAAGTATCCAAACCTCGACATGCAGGCCTGCTCCTCCGGCGGCGGGCACATGGAGTACGGTTCGCTCAGATACTGCGACGAGTTCTGGACTTCCGACAACACCGATCCGCGCGACCGCGTGAAGATGCAGTGGGGCGCGAGCATGTTTTATCCAGCGTGCGCGATTGCGAGCCACGTGACCGTGACCGGGCGCCAGGTTCCGTTCAAGTATCGCGTGGATGTTTCGTTCTCCGGTCGTTTCGGGTTCGAGATGCAGCCGAAGAGCATGTCGCCGCGCGAACTTGAGTTCGCGAAGAACGCCGTGAAGGAGTACCACCGCATCCGCCCCGTCGTGCAGCAGGGCGATCTCTATCGTCTCGTTTCGCCTTTCGAGCACGACTACTCGGCGCTCATGTACGTCGACGGAGCGAAGACTCGCGCCGTTATCTGTCTGTACGGTCTTTCCCGCGACACGCGGAAGAACTATCTGCCGCCGCTTGTCCTGCAGGGGCTTGATCCGGCGAAGCGCTATCGTCTTCGCGAGCTCAATACGGAGAGCTGGCGCTGGCCGCATTCGCCGCTGCTTGGCAAGTGCACCGATTTTGTCGCGGAGATGGAAAAGGGTGCGGCAGTTCCGACCGGCGAGGCGCTGATGAAGATGGGGCTCCCGGTTTCGCTTGGCGACAAGGATTACGACTCCGCCATATTCGAACTCATAGCTGAATAGTACTGCGGCAATAATGGAAGCATCACCAACTCTCAGTATGAAAAACAGAAACAGAATCGCGCCTTTCCTGTGCGCAGCTTGGGGTTCACTGGCGCTCTGCGCCTCGGCCGCGGAGGCGGTGGGGCCCTGCGCCTACGTCGACCCGTTCATCGGAACCGCCGGCACGGGCCATACCTTTCCCTCCGCCTGCGTTCCCTTCGGCCTCGTCCAGGCCGGCCCCGACACGGGCAACGGAGACTGGGCGCACTGCTCCGGCTACAGCTACGAAGACAAGTCCATCTACGGCTTTTCGCAGACCCATCTCAACGGCACTGGCGCTCTCGACCTCGGCGACGTGAGGATCCTTCCCTTTACGGCGGAGTCCGTTCCCGAGTCGGTGCCATACGACAAGGCGAGCGAGCGCGCGAAGCCCGGCTTCTACGCCGTCACGCTTGCCGGCGGCACAAAGGTCGAGGCCTCCGCGACCGAGCGCTGCGCCATCTACCGCATCTCCTATCCGAAGGGCGCGAAGAGCCGCCTTCTCGTCGACCCGCGCTGGTGCATAACGAGGCGCAAGCCCGCTTCCGACTGCTTCCGCTCCGTCGACGTCGCGCCGGACGGCAGAACCGGCGTCTCCGGGAAGGTCGTCGTCAACAACTGGGTCGAGCGCACCTACGCCTTCAAGATGGAGTTCTCCCGTCCGTTCCTGTCGGAGAAGGATCTCGTCTTCGACTTCGGCGCGTCGTCTGGCGAACCGCTCATGGTGAAGGTCGCGCTCTCCGCGCTGGGCGGCGTTTCCGACGCCGCGCGCAATCTCGCCGCGGAGATACCCGGCTGGGACCTCGACCGCGTCGCAGCTGCCGCGGACGCGAAGTGGTCGAAGATGCTCTCCTGCGTGGCGGTCGAGGGCAGCGACGACCAGAAGCGCAACTTCTACACCTCCCTCTACCACCTCTTCATCCAGCCGAACAACATCTCCGACTTCGGACAGGCGCCGTACTACTCCACGTTTTCCACCTGGGACACCTACCGCGCGGCGCATCCGCTCTACACGATCCTCGTTCCCGAGAAGGCGGCGGAATTCGTCGACTCGATGCTGGAGCAGGGCCGTCGCACGGGGCATCTTCCGATCTGGACCTTGTGGGGTCGGGACAACCAGTGCATGATCGGCACACATTCCATTCCCGTCATCGTCGACTGGTTCCTGAAGGAAAATCCTGTTAATCCTGACAAAAGAGAATTCTGGCTCTCGGCCTATGCGCAGGTCAAGGAGACGCTCACGAAGCGGCACGAAGGGCGCCACAAGGAGCGCTGGGATCTTCTCGACCGGCACGGATACTATCCGTACGACGTGATCAGGAGCGAATCGGTCTCGCGCACGCTCGAATGCGCCTACGACGACTGGTGCGCGGCGCAGATGGCCGCGAAGCTCGGACACGAGGAGGACGCAAGGTTCTTCCGCCGCCGGTCGGAGACCTGGCGGAATGTCTTCGATCCGTCGCTCGGACTCATGCGCAGCAAGGACTCGAAAGGCAACTGGCGCGATCCGTTCGATCCTTCCGCCGTCGGCTGGGGCAAAGGCTTCGACTTCACCGAGGGGAACTCGTACCAGTACACCTGGCACGTCATGCAGAACCCCGACGGCCTCGTAGCGGCGATGGGCGGACGCGAGGCGTTCGTGAAGCGGCTTGACTGGCTTTTCGAGCGGCCCGAGGAGATGAAGGGCGAGCTCGCCGACGTCACGGGGCTCATCGGGCAGTACGTCCACGGCAACGAGCCGAGCCATCATGTCATCTACTTCTACACGCTTGTCGGCGAGCGCGACAAGGCCGCGCGCAGGGTCCGCGACGTGTTCGACAGGTTCTACCTTCCGAAGCCGGACGGGCTCTGCGGCAACGACGACTGCGGACAGATGAGCGCCTGGTATGTCTTTTCGGCGCTCGGGTTCTATCCGTTCAACCCCTGCGGCGGCACGTATGTCCTCGGCGCGCCGCAGATTCCGAAGGCGACGATAGAGCTTGCGGGCGGCAAGGCACTGACCGTTGTCGCCAGGAACCTTTCCGCCGAGAACAAGTATGTGAAGACAGTCGCGTTCAACGGCAGGCCGCTCGACAAGACGATCGAGCACGCAGACCTCATGTCCGGCGGCGAGCTCGTTTTCGAAATGACGAACGCCGCGCGAAGATGACGGCGAAGTTGTCTACGGCGGATTCGTCAAGTTGTAGATTATTGTAGATAGCCCCTTGATTTTTCGGGGTATATTTTGGTATTATCCACAATGTTTGATGGGGGCATAGTGTCTTCATCAGGCAGGACATGTAGATAAATGACGAAAAACGTGAGTAGATATCTCGTGCCGATTGTGCTTGGCGCAGTTGGCTTGGCGGTGGTTTGCCTCCTTTGTTTTCGCGGCTGCGGCAACGGCGGAGAGCCCGACAACTCGGCGGCACCGTCGGCTTCGCCGGCGGAGCGCAGGGCGGAGCTGGACGCGAAGATGCGCGAGTCGTACCAGCGCCGCGTGGAGATCGCGAAGGTGCGCGAGGCGATTACCGGGCAGATGCGGAAGATGGTCGACGCGATGCGCGAGAAGATGCCGGGCGCGAGCGACGACGCGGTGCTCGCGGCGCTGGAGAAGGAGCCGGAGTGGGCTGCGCTCCGCCGCCGGATAGTGGATCTTGAGACGGCGAACGCCGACAACCGGCGCAGGACCGGCGAGGTTCTGCGCGAGTACAAGGACGTCGCTGCGCCGACGCCGGAGGGGAAGTAAAAGGCCATGGAAATTTCGATGATGAAGCAGAAGACGAGGAGGACAGGTATGAAGAAGCGTCTCGCAGCATTCGCGTTCGCGGCTCTCGCCGCGTTCGGCGCCCAGGCGGTGGGAACGGAAGGCGACATCTGGTCGCTGGAGGTGGTGCCGAACTACTCGAAGGGGTACGAGTACCCCAACAGCATCACGCCCCACAAGGTGGGCGAGTCGTTCTACATCCTGGTGCGGCTTCTTGACGCCGACTGGCGGGACTCGAGCATCCACGAGTGGCAGATCCTGCAGTCTGCCGACGGCACGGCCATTGGCAGCGCGATGGCCACGGTCTACTGGCCGGGGCTGAGAATCGCGATCGGCAACGAAATGGTGACGGCCGACTACGTCTCCACGGGCCCGAACGGCGAGGCGTCGGGCCCGAACGGCGAACAGCCGTACTACACCGACCTCTACTTCAAGTACACGGTCAAGGAAGGGCAGCTCGGCATGCCGGTGAGGCTGGTCGACAGCAAGAACAAGATCATCAGCACCTCCATCGCCGGGGCCTACAGCCTGCAGTTCGAGAACGTCAACACGCACAACGGGCTTACGCACCGCTACTGGAACCTGATCAAGGATCCCGGCGAGGCGACGGAGGCCCTGGCCAACTTCTGGTTCTGTCCCAGTTCGCCGTCGGATGAGCCGGCGGACTATCCCGAGGAGCCGGCGGGCGGTCCGAAGCGCGACGTCACCAAGATCGCCCCCGGGGCCTATGTGCAGACGATCGACTTCGAGCCCACCTACGCCGACCCGACCGACCCGCTGAACAGGATCTGGCGCGACGTCTACCAGGGGATCTCCGACAGCCCGGGCAAGGACCCGGCGATCATCGGCACCGCCGCCGACGAGGGCGAAGCCACCACCGTCTACATCTGGAGCGAGGACGAGAGCGTCTTCTCGGTGGACGGCATCACTGGCGAGACCGTGGAGTACGAGGTCAAGGGCGAGATAGTCACGCGGAAGGTCTATCCGGTGCAGCTGACCGCGAACGGCGTTTCCGCCTTCAAGCTCAAGGGCGGGGCGACGGCGACGCCGGGCGCGTGGACCAACCTCGTCCTCTGCGCCACCAAGAAGCCGGCGATAAACGCCTCCGGGGACATCGTCGACGGCTGCTTGGTGACGCGCCGCGTGCGCGTAGTTGCCGCGCCGGCGCCGTTCATCACCTTCTCCGACGCGGACGGCAGCCGCTCCGTCTCGCTGGAGGCGACGAGCGCCTACACCGTCGGCTCGCGGATGAAGATGACCTTCTCCAAGGCGTTCGACTCCTACGACGTCAGGGTGAAGCTGATGATGAGCGTCGGCTCGACGACGATCGACCCGGTGGCGGAGAAGTACATCTTCATCTCCGACACCGACGGCGCCGACCCCGCCAGTTCCGTGTCGCTCGACACGGTCACCATGCCCAAGGGCGAGCGCGAGACCTACTTCTACATCTACCCGCTCGGCACCTGCAAGGAGCTGAAGACCGCCGGCATCTCCATCACCAACCTGGTCGACCAGACGCAGACCGAGGCGTACGACCAGTTCAAGGACGGCACCCACCGCGGCATGACGGTGAAGGTGACCGACCAGAAGCCGGTGGTCACCGCCTCGATCCCGTCCTCGGGCTTCAAGAACGACACGGTGAATGTGGACGTCACCGTGAGCGACAACTGGCGCGACCTCTCCGAGACGAACACCAACGGCTACCGGGTGGTCATCTTCCTCGGCGGCACCAAGGTGTACGAGACGAACGGGGTCGCCTTCGCCGAGAACGAGCAGGTGTCCTTCCCGGTCGTCATCCCGGCCGAGGGCAACCCGCTCACCGGCACGGTGCAGGTGTGGGACCAGATGGGCAACGCAAGCGACACCTCGCTCGACGACTCCAAGATCTCCATCGAGGCCAAGGCGCCGCTCACGGTGATGGCCGCCACGTTCCAGAGCCGCGACAGGAGCGTTGCGCCCGACACCGACGCGACCTACGCCGAAGGCCAGCAGGTCTACGTGGGCGCGGTACTTTCGTCGCCGTCGGCGACCAAGATGTACGCCTTCATCGTGCCGATGGACGCGGCGAGCTCCAACCTCGTCTACACCTCTGCGACGACGAACGGACTCGAGATCAACACCTCGGGCGACTTCGCCGAGTATTCGGTGAGGACGCCGATCAAGCTCCTCGACGGCAACACCGAGGGGCGCCGCGTCAATCTCGGCGTGGTGCTGAAGGACAAGCCGGACTGGTCTGACGCGACCGCCAAGGTGATCGACACCTACTCGCTGGGCGGGACCTGGACGCTCACCGTGACCAACGTCGCGCCGACCTTCGCCTCCGAGGGCGTCTGGGGCGGCGACGAGACGAACCGCACCGAGGTCGCCAACGGAGCGCGCTATCCCGGCCGCGTCTCGGCGACGACGCCGGTGCAGTTCAGTGTCAAGCTGGCCGACGTCGGCATCGTCGACGCGACGAGCGGCACCGCCCGCGTCAGGTGGACCTGGACCGACGGCGACGCCGAAAACCGCTACACGCAGAACCAGATCACCACGGTCGACTCCAACGGAGTCACCTCCGCCACCTTCATCTTCGACGACGAGGGGCAGGTACAGACCATCACCCTGCAGCTGCAGGACCGCGACATGTTCGCGGACAGCCCGAGCGTCTTCGGCGGCGACAAGTACGTCTTCACCGTGGCCGTCGGCGACGTGCCGACCGTGATCATCGACTACGACAAGGGCATGGGGCCGCACTACGAGGAGACCGCCAACTCCAAGTACAACTACTTCACGGTCAAGGTCTCCGAATGGCCCAAGAACGTGGTGGAGGGCCGCGAGATGCTCGGCTCCTCCAACCCGCTGAAGGTGAAGGTGACGTTGCCGACGGACTTCCAGGACGACACGCGCGCCGTGCTCCACCTCCAGGACAGCGCCGGCAACGTGCAGGTGGACGACGACGAGGGCGTCATTCTCACCTTCAGGACGGAGAAGGCTGCCACCAAGGATGGCATCAAGGTCTACTTCGACCTCGACAGCCAGAACGGCGGCTCCGGCCCGGTGATGGATCCGTCGGAGTTCATCGTCAAGGCCGAGGTGATCACCACGACCAAGGCCAGCGAGGACATGACCTGGGCGGAGTACTTCGCCTCGATCGAGGAGCAGGTCACGCTCATGAACATTGAGCCGTCGATCGGGCTCGACATCGTCAGCTCCCAGGACTGGGCGGGCTTCTCGGGCGGCACCAACGAGTGGACGGCTGGTGAGGAGGTGGAGCTCAAGTGGACGTACAAGGACATCGCGCCCGACGTCACCAACAGGGACGCGAGCGTGTCCTGGACGGTCGCGGACGTCAACAACAAGCGCAGCGTCAAGGTCAAGGACGCGGCAACCTCGATAACCTTCTCCGCGAAGTCGCCGAAGATCGCCACCGCCACCGGCACCTACAAGTTCAAGGTGCCGGCCGCCAAGTACACCCGCGTGGTGGTGACGGCGCGCGACGGCGACGGCGGCGAGTCGGAGTACGAGTTCTACATCCACGTCATCCCGACCAAGGACGTGATCATCACCCCGGCCGGCCCGAGCGAGACCGCCAGCTCCAAGTACGGCAGCGCCGCCGGCCTCGGCCGCGGCCACATCTACGTCCAGCGCTCGACCGGCCAGTACTCCATGCTCCAGTTCCAGCAGACCTGGCTCTACTCCGAGCACGACAGCGCGGCGTACCTCTACGCGGCCGGCTATCCGGCCACCAACACCGTCGCCTACGACGACGGCACGCTCGGCGTCGCCGCCGGCTTCAACATCGCGGCCGAGCCCAACGCCATCGGCGGCAAGTACAACGCCACGACCGGGGTGCCGCGCTACGACTACCAGGGCGAGTTCGACAACTACTTCTACTGCTGGCTGCAGAAGAACCAGGAAGCCGGCGCCTGGGAGGTCAAGCTGGTCAACCCGACGCGCAATCCCGCGACGGCGCAGGGCTTCAACCCGACCCTGCCGACCGATACTGAAGACGCCAACAACCCGTCCTATCCGCCGGTCGAGGTGGAGGCCGTCTTCGCGCGCGAATACTACACTTCCGACAACCTCGGCGACATCAACGCCGACGAGATCCCCGACGCCTACGTGAAGCTCTACAGCGGCTTCGGCGTCTTCGGCGACGACGGCTCGATATCCGGCAACGACTTCCCCAAACTCCAAAACTTCAACACCGACGACGACTACCTGCCGGCCTCTTTGGCGGTGGAGTACGCCAAGTTCATCCCCGGTCCGTCCTCCGACTGGATCACGACCGGCGTGCCGTTCAACGCGCGGCGCGAGATCCGCGGCTGGGACTACCACCTCAACAACGGTCCGGCGCTCTCCGGCGTGCGCAACGCTGCGCCGGAGCGCCGCTACACCGATCCGCGCGAGGACTACGGCTCGACCCTTTCCGAGCTCGAGTACCTCGGCTTCGTCACCTGGTGCGCGAAGAACGGGCGTGAGGCGACGAACGAGACCTCGTGGCTCCTCTGGACGCCCGAGAACCCGACCGACCCGACGCTGGCTGACACCGACGGCGACGGAGTCCCCGACGGCTACGAGTATTATATCTGGTATCGCGCTCATGTCGGCTACATCGACTACAACGGCACCTACCGCCGCCTCGTCGGCCGCCGCTACAACGTCGACAACCCGGCGGAGCCGCTCGAGATCTCGTCCGAGGAAGTCGAGCGCCTCTACGACCCCACCAAGGCCAACGACACGCTCGCCTACACCGATACCGACGACGACGGGCTTTCCGATCTCGACGAGTTCATGCTGGGCACCAACCCGATCGACTACGACACCGACGGTGACGGACTTCCGGACGGCTTTGAAGTGTTTGTCACAGAGTCCGACCCGCTTTTGTACTCTTCTATCAACTCAACTGGCGGAGATGGAGCTGCGAACCCAGACAATGACGCTAAAGCTGAGCTCGTCCTTGAGAAAGTACCTGTTATCGGCGTTAAGACTGGAAGCGGAGTGGAGCGTTTTGCGCTTCTATACGGCGAAAGCTTCTCCGTCACGAACATTCCGTATCAGACGATGAAGCTCATCGGCTACATTTCTCCCGATGGGCTTGTGACAAATACTTATGTTACGAGCGAGGCTAATGTTTCTTACAGCAGGTTCTTTGGCGCGACAATTGTCGAGGGGCAGGAATATCTTACAACGTACCTGCCCGCAGCGTCAACGTATAAGTGTACAATAAGCGGCGAATCGGTAATTCTCGGCGAGAGCATTTCCTTGGATCCCGGCACGCCCGTCACATTCCACAGGGATGGTGTGGAAGTACTTGAGTGCACGGTGCTTGAAACGCCGCCAAGAGCGCACTCGGTTTGGAAATACGATACTGCGGGCAAGCTCGTCCTTGGGCAGGAGATGTATGGAGCGGTGCTCTCTAACTTCTTCCCGGAAGGGGCTAGAGTAGTTGAGCCCACGGAGGAAAAGAGCGTTACGCTTCTCCATCACCACGTTTACCAGTATCACGGCCTTGCAAAGGAAAATAAGAGCAGCACAAGGAGAGTCTGGGTCGCCTCCAAGGCGTTTGATCCGCGCACTGCGTGGAGAATATCGGGAGGTGTCGAGACATCACTCTTCACTCACTACGATGAGTTTATGTATCCCATCTTTATTCATCGCGACACTTATTACTATGCCTCAGGCTCAAAGCTTTGGGCTGGCGGTTATGCCCTCTCATCAAGAGATCTTACGCCGAGCCGCGAGGCGGGTAGCCGCGTTGCGTTGTGGCAGAAGTACTGCACCAATCCCAACAGCGCCGATACGGACGGCGACGGCACTCCCGACGGCTGGGAAGCATATCTCTTTACGGGTAAACCGCAGTATATCTCCGAAGACGAGAGCCCGTACAAGGGAGAGAGGGCTTACAATTATAGGCTTCGCGATAGCGAGAGCGCTCTTGGCTCTCCGATTTATGCCGATTCTTCAGAGGGTGGCTTTACTCGCGCCGAGGAATATGCAGGCGTAGAGTCGACGGCCGCATACGCAGATTGCGAAACGATTCTTGCAGGAAACATTCATCCTGAGTGGACGAACAAGAAGTGGCCTACCGACCCGAATCAGGAGGATACGGACGGCGATGGAATCAGTGACGCAGAAGAAATGACGCACTTCCTTTACGGCTCGGGCGTAGGCCCGGGCTCGGGCGGCGGACTTAACCCGCTTTCTTGGGATACCGACCTTGACGGCCTGCCCGACCCGTGGGAAGTGGAATTCGCAGGCACCTATACGCCTGGCGAAACTTCAACAAGCTCTTCTGTTACAATCGATCAAACTACCGGGGCTACGAACAACACGACAACAGTAACGAGGGGCGAAGGCTCGTGGTCCGGCGGCATGGACGGAACGACAGACGATGCTCGGCTCGACTATGATAACGACGGTCTTTTGAACTGGCAGGAATACCTCGTCGGCGCTATGCGTTGCTGGCGCTATGACGACACGATCTCGTCGTGGGGTAGCCATCATTTCGATCCGTTGGAATTAGACGCTGCGCTTACAGACACGAACAAGTTCGACAGATATTTCTCGGAAGTGTTGCTCTCCGACGGCGGTGCAGGTTCAAGAATTGACGGTCAGCATGAAAATTACAATCCTCGCATCACTGTTGACGGTCACTTCGACCCCAGCAGCAGCTATTTCTCCTACTGTGAAAATTCTTGGGACCCGGCGTACGGCGGCTGGTATATGTTTGCCGACGGCATCAACCACGACCTTAAAAATCCCGGTGAAGACTGGCAGGTTGTCGTGAATGGGGAGGTAGTCCAATGTAACCGCTTCACGTGGAGGCCCTTCCTTGAATCTATGGTTCTTGAAGATGATAGCGATCCTTCGGGAGCTCCCTTGATAGACATGAGCATCGGGGACGAAGGCAAGGTTTATTACTTTGGTAAGTTCCCGGATTACATCATTTATCCTACAAAGTACATTTGCTGCGATCCTACAAAGAAGGACACGGATAATGATGGCATGGACGACTACTATGAACTTTATCATGGTATGAATCCCTTGCTCGGCGCCGCAGGGCAGATTGACGACGGAAATGAGCCCGCGCTCGACATTGTCTTTATTGCGTACGATGGTAGGCCAGGCGGAAAAGCTGAATATAAGAAGGCGTCTGCCACAAGGAACTATTGGATGGGCCAGCTGAAACCACATCATAGGCTTCCTGCTCGCACGACGCCTGCAAACAATTATGACTTTGAGGCGTACCCGTGGCTTAATGGTCTTGCGGCTGCTGACGCAGATGGCGATAACTTGCGCAACCAGACAGAGGCAATCATGACGGATATGCAGGGCCAGTCGACATGGCTCCATTCCGATCCAACGCCTCTTTGGATGACAGATTTCGGTTATAGCGGGTCGCTTACATATCGTTACTATGTTCCTACGGAAACAGAAGAGTATGAAGTTGAAGGCTGCCCCGAGTACTTTACAGATCCCGTAACCACGAACAAATATTATTTCAATGATTTCCCGGGTTTGCACTGGGAACTGTCCGATAGTGGCGGAACGCTTACCATCTCTCCATGCAAGGTTAACAGGTGGAACGCTTTGGATGTCGGCTGGAGCTTCGAAGAAAACGAAGGTTATGATACCGACCACGACTATTTGAGCGACTACGATGAGGTTGCTGGCAAGACGAAGAGCTCGTCCGATGTTCGCAATTCCGATTCGCCGCTCCGCCGTCAGGCGATGTGGTTCCCCGGTGCAGATGCCTTCCTTGAAACGACGATTGAAGTTTCGGAAGTTCCGCCGCGTCCGCTGCCGACGGGAGTTGATCTGCCGTTCTTCTACTACACGGTCGAATGCTGGGCAAAGCCCGAGGGTGATTTGATGCGTGAGCAGACGGTCGTTGAACGCGCGATTTACACGGGACCGTCGAATCTCGGAGACGCTGAGCTTCTTAGAAAGAACTTCCTCATCGGCCTTAAGAACGGCCGCTGGTATACTAAGTATGATTCGGCAGGCACCGACAAGAATGATCCTCAGGAGATTCTCAATGGTCCTGAAGCCACGACGAATTGGACGCACGTTGCCGCTACATTCGATGGAGAGTACTTGTGCCTTTACATTAACGGCACGAAGTACAGGCAGCTTAAGACTGGAGTTCAGCCTGAGCACGGAATTTCCGCCGTCGCAATTGATGCGGTCGGTAAGCTTAAGGAAGGTACTACAGGATACTCAGGGACGGCTGCCGGTAAGCCAGTTGTCCTCATTGGCGCGAGCGTCAATAAATTTTTCGGTATCGCTTTTGACGCTCAGTGGCGTTGGGGCTTACTCTTCCCTGTTGATTTTACCTACTACAAGAACTACTATCAGGGGTATGTTGACGAAGTGAGAATTTGGGATGGCGCTCGTAGCGAGAGCGAGATCCGCGAGAACTATCGTAAGCGTTTCACGCGCGAGGATGCGCTCGCTAACCGTCAGGCCGTTTGGGAAGTCTGGAAGAAGGGCATTACCAATCGCGCTCCGTCTACGAAAAATATGCTTCCAGCCGAGTTGAAGCGCCATTGGAACTTCGACCATATTCCCGGTGCGGCAACCTCAGAAGATATTATGGCAACTCCGGCAGGGTTTGATACGGCCTTTGATATTGGAGCGAAGGCTGTTTGGTCGAGGCCTATCGGTTGGGTCAATCCTTGGTGGAATTCCGTGTTCGTAAAGTCGACTATCTATAGCAATACTGCATGGGTGCCGTGGATTTCTGATACGGTCGGTCACTTGCCGCGTATGGATGGAACTACAGTTGACTCGAAGTATTGGAGCGAGGATCTTCTCGGAGGCAAGCCTGCAGCTCAGTTCAATTACGCGAAATTTGACTTCCCGAGGACTATGGAGCCGTACAGCCGTGCAAGGCAGGTGCTTGTCGGCAGAAATAGGGAAGGAGAAAGTGATAGCAGTTCCAATAGCGAATCTGACGACGAATCCAGCGGTGGCTCCAGCTACTACGGCATAGACAGGCGCCTTAATTGGGTTGAAAATGATCCCGACAAAATGAGCCAGTATGTCTTCACAATGCGCCATCGCTTGCTCGAGGGCTTTGATCTCTTGCCGCTCGGCGGCGCTTATCCTAAGCGCATTTCCGCGGCAGAAGGCGGCATGTGGGATGATGGTACCGCAGCTGACGCGTGGGCGCAGACAGGTGCTGACACTAACAACGACAATCTCCCTGATTGGTGGTCGAACCTTGCTCTTCTAAATTACAATGATTCGAGCCATTCGCTTACGAAGGTAACTTGGACGACAGATGTTTATTATAACGGAGTAAAGATGCCTGCGTGGCAGGCGTATCTCAGAGATCTTGCCGCAGGCATGCTCTCCGACGGCAAGTACCACCCGGAGTTCGCCGACAGCCGCGACCTCGATCACGACGGCATCCCCGACTGGTGGGAGGACATGTACAAGATCGACACCGGCTCGAAGGACGACGCGACCGCCGACCCCGACCACGACGGGCTTTCCAACTACCAGGAGTACCGCATCGCCGAGGTCGACCGCATCATCGCGCTCGACCCGACGCTCGCGCACTCCGTCACCGAGGACGTGACCGACTACTTCGTGCAGACCACCAACTCCGTCGGCGAGACGTTCTACCTCGGCGAGCTCTATGCCGACCACGACTTCATGGAGGACCTCGACGAGGACGCGAACGGCCTCGACCGCACCCGCTACGACGCCAACACCGACGCCGACGAGGACGGCTGGTCGGCGTGGAGCGAGATGCGCTACTCCGACTACAAGCTGACGATCTCCAAGAAGTTCGTCTCGCACCTCGCCGGCGTCGAGGAGGTCGAGGACTATCCCGTCCCGGTCGTCCACGCCACCCTGCGCTACAACGGCGCCAAGGTGCCCGTCGGCTCCACCGCGCCGGTGATCGTCCAGGCCTACTCCGGCAACAACCTCCAGAACGAGCCCACCGCCGTCTACACCGTCACCCCGGGCGCAAGCGAGGAGCGCCACCTCTACCTCGGCTTCTTCGAGGACCGCGTCTTCCACGGCACCCTCACGCCCGGCTGGGTCGTGAACAACTACGAGACCTTCAAGCTCCAGTGCGCCCAGGCCCAGCCCGACGACATCTACACCTGGGAGATCGCGTCCGACGAGGACGGCTCGACCGGTGTCTACTACGGCACCTACGAGGAAATGCGCGCGGCTGTGGCGATGTACGGCAGCAAGTGCACGGTGCAGAAGCTGGCCTTCGACTGGCAGGACATCGTGGGCGGCGGCGACGGCCAGATCGCCTTCAAGATCTCCTCCGACGACAACACGATGAAGGGCCACATCCTCTACCGCGACGCGCGCGTGGGTGAAATCGACCTCGTGACCGGCGACTTCAGCCTCGACCTCGGCGCGTTGAAGGGCCGCTTCATAGCCGGCGAAGACCACATATTCGTCTACGACCAGCTCTTCTTCAGAATCGCCTACCAGTCGCAGTTGCCGACGCTGCAGACGAAGAACATGCAGGTCGCGCTCGCCCGGCCCGACAGCGGCAAGCTCACTGAGGGCGTCACCGCCTTCGTCGCGTTCATCGACGCGGACGGCGACGGCGCCTTCACCCCCGAAACCGACCCGATCGGCTTCGTGAAGGACGTCGAGGTCGGCTGGGACCAGGTGCCGTCGCTCGTCATCGAGATGACCGACTCCTCGCAGGCGGCCGGCGAGCGCTTCGCCTACGGCGGCGGCTCCAACTCCGTCGACACCCTGCGCATCATCCGCACCTCGGTGAACGGTTCCGAGGAGGGCGTCAAGCGCCGCATCGTCTACAGCCGCGAGACCGCCGACGTGAAGCGCAACACCGTCTACGAGGGCGACCTCGTCACCACCGGCAAGTTCGGCCTCGACTGGTCCAGCCTGCGCGCCGACCTCAACGCGATGGAGAACGTCGTCGCCGCCGACGTCACCGAAGTCGGCTACACCGTCACCCTCGGCGGCAGCTCGGTGCAGAACATCGACCCCGCCTCGGTCGTCAGGACCTTCACGGTCGAATACACCACGACCCCGGTGAAGCCCACCCTCTACTCGCCGACCGCCCTCGTCGACCCCAAGGTCAAGACCGCGTGTCCCGAGTTCAAGTGGTCGGCGACCGACGGCTACACCGCCTTCCGCCTCCAGATCTGGAACGCCGAGACGAACGTCTACACCTCGCCGCTCACCGCGTTGCCGCCGAAGGATTCCGCCGGCAGGTACTTCTGGACGCCGCCCGTCTATGTCGGCACGGATGCCGCGGACGACGCCTGGGTGCTCGCGAACAACACGAACTACCGCTGGCGCGTCGCGATGTACAACGCCAAGTTCTCCGACACCAACGACGCGGCCTCGGCGTGGAGCGACTTCGGCGCCTTCGAGACCCGCCTCGCCGCGGCCAACGACTTCTCCACCCGGCTCGGCCGCGCCGACGTCAGGGTGCGCTACTTCGGCCCGGCGACGAACGAGCTCAAGTCGGTGGTCGTGCAGCTCTTCCGCAACGCCGACTTCGCCGGCGTCCCCGCCGCGCAGACGCGCCTCTACGGCGCCGACCTCGCGGCCGCGGCGAACTCGCTCACCAACGCCGCGGAGGTCTCCTTCCTCGGCCTGGACGAGGACGAGTACTTCGCCGTCGCCTTCATCGACCGCAATGGCAACGCTGAGCGCGAGCCCTACGAGACCTGGGGCTACTCCGCGCAGGTCGACCGCGGCCTCGCGGCGATCTGGCGTCCTTCCAGCGCCAAGGTCGACCCGACCAGCTCCGAGATCCCCGAGCTCGAGGTGTTCATGGAGGACACCGACGTCAACCGCGACGACGTCCTCGACTGGAACCAGCCCGAGTCGCTGCTCGCGACCGCCGCTGCCGGCACCGCCTCCGGCGTCGACACGAGCGACCGCGACTTCGACGGCCTCACCGGCGACGAGGAGACCGGCGACACCTACACCAACAAGCAGAAGTGGGACACCGACGGCGACGGCATGCCCGACGGCTGGGAGGCGAGGTACGCCGACACCGACCCGCTCATGGCCGACGCCGAGCTCGCTGCGGCCGGCGACTACATGGCCTTCGTTGTCGCCAACGGCATCTACCGCCTCGTGGCCAACGCCGCCGGCGAGCGCTATCTCGTGCGCGACGCCAACTCCGTCTACCGCGTGGGTGACGTGATTGCCGTCACCAACCTGATTACGACCTACGACTACACGACGGTCGTGGCCGACGAGTCCCTCACCAACTTCGTCACCGTCACCTACGCCGGTCTCGGCACCAACATCGCTGGCACTGCAACCTTCAAGATCGACTCCATCGCTCCTGCCGCGGTCGCGCTCGTCCACGCCCAGGTCTACGACGAGTTCGGCTACAGCCAGTCGACGGCTGTCGATCCTTCCGATGCGAACACCAAGCCGTTCACCGCGCTCGACAAGTACATGCTCGCCAGGTACTGCGAGGCGATCGGCTTCACCGGCGTCCGCGAGGAGGCAATGAACGTGACGAAGGCCTGGAAGGACTTCACCCTCAGGCCGCTTGACCCCGACTGCGACCGCGACGGCGTGGCCGACGGATGGGAGCTCTACCTCATGTTCGGCACCAACGGAGTCGCGTCCGCCCATGGCTTCGCCGTACCGTCCGCGACCGAGATCAACCCGTGGAAGTACGCCGACCGCGACGCGGACATCGACGGCGACACGCTCTCGCTCGTCGACGAATACGCCCAGGGCCGCACCCCGTCCGACCCGTGGGACCCGAAGTCGGTCTGGCGCAACCTCTCCGAGAACGGCTACCTGCTGCCGGGCACGCCCGAGTTCACCGACAAGGAGGCGCGCCGCTTCGACATCAGCATGGCGGACCTCAACAACGACGACGACAACGACCTGATCGCCAACCTGCAGGAAATCCAGGCGTACTACTACGACAAGACCGCACTTGACGGCCTCGACCCGAAGAAGGCGTGGTCGGACGGTTCGACACCCGACTACTTCCGCGCGGCCGGCTCGACCTACCTCGGCCGGCTCTTCAACGGCGGCGAGTTCATCGAGCCCGATGTCCGCAAGGCCATGGGGATCACCACGCTCGCCCGCACAGGCACCCGCGACTACGACGGCAAGGGCTGGGATGCCTGGTCGACGGCCCGGTACTCCATCCTCAACCGGGAGCAGACGCTCAACGTCGACGGCGTCGTCAGCGACGAGCTGATGCTCCTCATCCGCTACTGGAACGTGATCCGTCCCGGTGAGTTCACCGGCACCACCGTCGGCGAGGCCGTGGAATTCTTCCATACGGTCTGGGAGGGCGTGTGCCGTCTCATCGATAGCGAGGGCAATATCCTCATCGAGAGCCAAGGCCCCGGCGTGATATCTGGCCCCGGGACCATCCACGACGCCGGCGCCGCCCAGACTACCACCCAGATCGTGGCCTTCTTCGGCGGCCAGGCGAAGATAGAGGAGACGATCGCGAAGAACAAGAAGGACAGCACCGCCGACGAGATCGTGGCGCCAGAGCCGCCGGTCGCCCTCACGGTCAAGTACGCCGGCAACGGCTCCTACAACCTTGTCCTCGAGGCGTACCAGCGGAGTCTGGCGTATCCCGAGTACGGTAGGCAGCTGACGGCGCAGTGGACGCTGCCGGTGAAGTTCGATGCCGGCATCGCCACGGTCAACGGCATCCGGACGCCCGGCCTCGGCTCCCTCAAGCAGGGGCCGGCGCAGTTCGTCGCCTACATCGACCAGGACGGCTCCGGTACGCTCTCCGCCGGCGACATCTACGGCACCACCGACGTCGAGGTCGGCTACCTCGGCGCCAAGCTCACGATCAGGCTGGGCGGCGAGAACGACTACTCCTATCCGCTCGTCCGCGTCCAGGCGACCAACGACTGCTCCATCGTGGCGCTCGTCCGCTCCAAGATCAACGACGTGCCGCTCTACGGTCAGGTCGCCGGCGCGTTCTACTGCTACATCCCGAACAACGCCGCGCGCGAGGAGCTTTATCCGGTCGAGTTCTTCACCGAGGACCACACCGGCATCGACAAGTACCTTGCCTCCGACTTCGCCGGCGCGCTGGAGCAGATCGAGTCCGTCACCTACGAGGTTCTCCACCTCCGCTTCGCCGACCTCGCCGACCTCAACGTGACCAACCTCAACGACTACATCATCGTCTCGAACGACATCGCCGTCGCCTACAGCCAGAGCGCGAACGAGACGATCACCATCCGCTACTCCAACACCCGCGACAAGGCGGACGTCAGTGGCACCGCCGACTCGGTGAAGGGGAACGTCACCGTCTCGTTCACCGTCCCGAACGACGGCTACGCCAACATGCGTTTCTGGCTCAAGGTCAATGGAACCGTCTACGACGGCACGCATCACCACGGCTTCCTGATCCCGCCGATTGCCGACAGCGTGGTCGTGCTTGACCAGGAGTGGTTCGACTGCGAGGGAATTGCCTTTAGGGTCGGCGAGAACAAGGTGCAGGTGCTGCTCGGCAACGACAAGTACGGTTACGACAGCGCCACTGCTCCTGCTGAGTGGTCTGAAGAGGCGCGGTTCAGCGTCAACGCTGCGCCGGTTCGCGCCGGCAAGCTCGCGGTCGCGGTGCAGCATCCGCTTACCAACTTCACCGGCGGAGTAACCATCGCGGCCTACGAGACCGCCGACCTCGTGAACCCGGTCGTGGTCTCCAACAACGTCGCGTCCGACGCCGCGGTTGTTCTCGAAGGCCTCCGGCCCGGCGCGAAGTACTACCTCGCCGCTTGGTACGTGATGGACCCGAATGACGGCCGTCCCGACGGCGGCAAGCGCATGCCTTGGGACAGCTGGGGCTATTACTGCAACCTCACCAGCACCAACGCGCTTCAGGTTGCGGGCGCCTACGGCTTCGACCCGGTGGCGGTCGCGGTCGGCGAGACGCTGGTGCCGACAAACGCCGTCTGGCTGCAGGACACCGACTATAACGACAACGACATCGCCGACCGCGAGGAGGACTTCCTCGACGTCCCGGCCTTTTACGACCGCGAGCTCGTGGTCGGCTACGGCTTCAACATCGCCGGCGCCGAGGAGCGCCGCACCGCCGGCGTCGGGGTGATGGCCTACGCGGTGGTGCCGTACACGACGGTGGCGACGACCAACGAGACCGGCGCGGTGGTCTGGTACGCGGTCGTCGTCGACCCGGTCGACCCGTCGTCCTCGAACGTGACGAGCGTCGGCATCGCGGCGGGTACGCCGCTCTCCAAGCTCAAGCTCGCCTCCACCTACTACTACGGCTCTGAGCTGGCGCTCGGCACCAACGTCACCTTTGCCGCCGACTCGGAGTGGAAGGTGACGATGTCGCAGGTGCAGGAGTTGACGCTTGTCCACGCCCAGGTGCTCGACCGCTTCGGCTTCAACCCGGCGACCGCCAACGGCAGCATCGCGTCCGGCGACCGCGTGTACTCGAAGGACTTCACCACCCGCGACCGGCAGACCTATCTCCAGGACTACCTCGCCAACGCGCTCGGCGTCACCAACGCCGCCGCCTACACGCTGAGCACCACCGCCGACGACTCCGACCCGGTCTACGGCGGTATGGGCGACGGCATAGCCGACGGCTGGGAGCTCTACATGATGTTCAAGCCCGACGGCGTGAGGGACGGCGTCGTCGGCACTGTCGCCGATCTCACCAACGAGCTGGTCAGGCTCTCGCCTTGGAACTATGATGACCGCAATGGCGATATCGACGGAGACGGCCTTTCCAATCTCCTTGAATACGACGGCGGCCACTTCCCGACCAACCCCTACGACGTCGACACCGACGGCGACAACGTGACCGACCTCTACGCCTGGCAGTACGCGCTCAAGGGTGACGAGGGCGACGACGACCTCGACGGCGACGGGCTCTCCAACTACGCCGAGTACCTCATCAGCGAGGTCTTCCAGTTCCATACCCTCGACCCGCGCAACCCGAAGACCGACGGCGCGTGCGTCGACTACTTCCGCAAGGTGGGCCAGCTCTACCTTGGCGAGCTCTTCACCGACCACGACCAGGTCTCCGACGTCTGGGAGGCGCAGTACGCTGGCGAGAAGTCCGACACCGGCGACATCTGGGCGAACCGCTACGTCTACGACCCGGAGAAGGACCTCGACGAGGACGGCTGGTCGAACTACGCCGAGGCGCGCGCCGGCACGAGTCCGGAGGTGGCCGACTCCATCGGCATCGACCAGATGACCCTGGCCGAGCACCCGGTCCCGGTAATCGAGGCGACGGTCGTCTACAACGGCTACGACCCGATCTCCGGCCCGATCGTCTTCCGCGCCTGGAACCAGAGGTTCGACCCCGAGATGATGCACGCGCCCGACGCAATCTGGACGGTGCCGTCGAGCGTCTCCACGGGCAGCGCCGACAACGGCACCACCACCGACACCGGCGCGCAGGTCCTCGAGGCCGCCAAGTACGTCGGCCTCAAGCCGGCCGGCCGTGTCGTCTACAGCCTCGGCCCGGGCTCGGTGACGCCGGGTTCGGTGAAGATCTACTTCCGCGACCCCGCCTTCCGCCGCGCGGTGGTGCGCGGCGGGGTGGAGGTCTCCGTCTCCGACGCCGGCGTCTCGCAGGCGAGCTGGTACGCGCTCGTGCAGGACAAGAACGGCTCGCTCACCTCCATCACCAACCAGACCGCCGTTGCGGTGGGCTCAATCGACTACACCACCGGCAAGGTCGAGATCGACTTCGGCTCCGCCGCGATCAGCGGCAGCGTCTACGCCCAGATGATCAACGCGACGAGCGGCAACGAAAAGCTTGACTCCGACATCACCCACTCGCTCCAGTACTTCAACTGCGAGAAGCTCAACCTCGACGCGAGCTACGTTAAGCTCGAGTGGAACCGCACCCGCGTCGGCTCTAACGTCGGCGGCGTCTACTACCTCGGCGACGCCGACCCGGCGGCCGGAGGCGGCTCTGGCGGCAACACGGCTAGCTTCACCTCCGCGAGCCGCGGCTACGTGCGCGAGGGCCTGAACAGCTTCGTGGTCTACGCCGACCAGGACCGCGACGGCGACTACACGCCCGGCGAGCCCTTCGGCTTCGTGCGCGACGTCGACGTCGGCTGGCAGGGCGCCAAGTTCTCGGTCGAGCTCTCCGAGACCTCGCCGATCTTTGCCCGCGTCAACGTTCGGACCGAGGAGAACGACCGCGTGAACCTCTACGGCGTCTACAGCGACACGATGTACATCACCAACTTCCAGGACCTCGCCGGCACCCAGATCGGCGACGCATCCAACATGACCTCCGACGGCCGCTACATCCACGTCCGAATCGACCGCTACTCCGTCAACGGTGTGCCGCTCGGCCCGAACGCCGGCGAGATCAACCTGCCCGACCGAGTGCTGGTCGACAAGTACATCGACACCAATGTCCGCTGCGTCTTCCACGAGGGCGACTTCCTCAACGACGGCGAATTCGACATCGACTGGTCGCACTTCGAGGAAATGTCCGCGAACGAGAACATCGCGCACCTCGCCAATCCCGACATCACCTCGGTCGCCTACCGCATTGTTGTCGACAACGCGCTGATGGTGAGCCCGGCCACCAACAACCTTTCGCTCGCCTGCGTGTTCACCCGCCGCTTCGACGCCGCCGAGTACCGTCAGGTGCCGCTGCTACCCGCCGAGGAGCTCGTCTGCCACGGTGCACGGCCGACCTTCAGCTGGTCGATGGGGGTCAAGAACACCTACACCGCATTCCAGCTGCAGATTCTCAATGGTACGACCGTGGTCTACGACAGCGGAGTGCGCCACGCGCCGAGCATGGACCCGGAGGGCAGGTACACCTGGACCGCCCCGATTTCCGTCGGCGACCAGATGCCCAGCGGGCATATCCTTTCCGCGCACGGCAACTACACCTGGCGCGTCGCGATGTACAACGCCAAGTTCAAGCCCAGCCCGTACGTCAACGCCTTCTCGGCCGCCGCCACGTTCCGCACCGATGTCAACGTCCAGCAGGACGTGGACGATGACGGCTTCAACGCCATCAACGTCTGCGTGAAGTACACCGGCCCCTCGGAGGTGATCGCGGCCTGCGACAGCGCCTCCATCGCCGGCAAGGTGCGTCTCCAGGCGTTCACCACTGCCGACTTCAGCGGCGTGCCGTCCGCCCAGGCGCTGGTCACCGGCAAGGACAGGATCGCCGACGCCTCGGACACGATGGCGAACGCGAAGCTGATCGGCCTCCCCGCCGGCACCTACTACATCCGCGCCTACATCGACTCCAACGGCAACTTCGAGAAGGACGACTGGGAGTCCTGGGGCCAGGCCAAGGTCCCGGTCGCCGTCGGCGCCGGCCATCCCGCGCCGCTCGTCGGCCTTTACATCGAGGACGCCGACACCAACCAGGACTGGGTGCCCGATGCGCTCGAGTTCGACGCCAACGGCCAGCTCAAGGCCGCCTACAGCCCGATCAAGATCTCCGGCGAGTTCCTGCTGTCGAAGAAGCTCTCCTCGGCCGTCTCCGCCGACACTCTCGAGGCCGGCGTATCCACCTACCTCTCCGGTGCGACCCTCACCGCGTTCCAGTACGTGTCCGTGATGGGCACGCTGCTTGGCGTCAACTCGAGCGGCGAGACGACGACCATCGACGCCATCCGCGAGGCGGTGGAGAAGAAGGTCAAGGACGGCACGGTGAAGATCACCTCGATCGCCTTCGACCCGGTCGGCAAGAAGGTGGTGCTGGCGGTCGACGCCGAGGTGGCCGACACGGTGGCCGGCGAGATCTTCTTCAAGGTCTACGAGTTCCCGTCCGCCGCCTCCGCGAAGGTGAACGTCAAGGTCTTCCGCAAGGACTCGCTGGTGCAGGCCGAGTGGCAGCTCATCCACACCGAGGCGAACGTCGCGATCGGCGTGCACAGCCAGAACGTGGAGGTGGCCCTCCCCGACGGCGACTACACCAGCGGCTTCTACCGCGTCGAGATTGAGCAGTAGGGTTCGTGATTCGTGGCTCGCGGGTCTTGGATCGTGAAAAAGGAAAAAAAGATAAAATGAAGCAGAAGGAAATCAGAAAGGTGCTGGTGGTGAACTCCGGTTCGAGTTCGCTCAAGTACCAGCTCTTCGACATGAAGTCCGAGACGCGCCTCGCCAAGGGGCTCGTCGAGCGCATCGGCTGCGGCGGCCCCAAGGACCACGCCGCGGCCCTGGCGCAGGTCGTCGCCGACCTCGGCGACGCCGCGAAGGGGATCGACGCCATCGGCCACCGCATCCTCCACGGCGGCGAGGTCTTCACCGACTCCGCGCTGATGACCAAGGCGAACATGGCGAAGGCGAAGAAGCTCGTGAAGTTCGGCCCGCTGCACATGCCGGCGAACCTCGGCGGCGTCGAGGCGTGCGAGAAGATCTTCAAGGGCGTCCCCAACGTCGGCGTCTTCGACACGGCCTTCCACATCGCGACGATGCCGGACTGCGCGGGCATGTACGCGATCGACCCGAAGTACTACAAGAAGCTCGGCATCCGCAAGTACGGCTTCCACGGAACGTCCCACAAGTTCGTCACCCTCGCGGCGGCGAAGTTCCTGAAGAAGCCGCTCGCGAAGATGAACCTCGTGACCTGCCACCTCGGCAACGGCAGTTCGCTCGCGGCGATCAAGAACGGCCACGTCATCGACACGACGATGGGCCTGACGCCGCTTGCCGGCCTCGTGATGGGCACGCGCTGCGGCAACATCGACGCGGCGGCCGTCCTCGCGATCATGGAGTACGAGCACCTGACGCCGCACGAGGCGGACACGCTCCTCAACAAGAAGTCGGGGCTTCTCGCGCTTACGGGCTCGAGCGACTGCCGTGACATCTGCGCGAAGGCGGCGAAGGGCGACAAGATGGCCGAGCTCGCGCTGGAGATGCTCGCCTACCGTGTCGCGCTCTACATCGGCGGCTACAACACGATCGTCGGCGGCGCGGACGCGATCGTGATGACCGGCGGCATCGGCGAGAACTCGAGCGAGGTGCGCGAGCGGATCGTCCGCCGCCTCGGCGCACTTGGGATCAAGCTCGACCCCAAGGCCAACCAGGTCCGCGGAGAGGTCAAGGTCATCTCCGCCAAGGGCTCCAAGATCCCGGTGGTGATCATCCCCACCAACGAGGAGCTCATGATCGCCCGCGACACAGTAAAGGTATTGGGAAAATGAACGCAATCAAGGAAATCATCGAAAAGGCCTCGAAGCTGAACGGCACTGTCGTCCTGCCCGAGGGCATGGACCCCCGCGTCGTCACCGCCGCCTGCGCCTGCGTCGACCGCAAGATCTGCACCCCGGTCGTCCTCGGAACAGCCGCGGAAATCGCTGCGGCCGAGGAGAAGGCCGGCCTCAAGTTCGCCGACCGCGGCATCAAGACGATCGACTACACTTTAGGCGACGCCGAGCTCGAGAACGCCTACCTCGAGGCGTGGAACGCCAAGGAGTCGAAGAAGCCCGCCGAGAAGCAGAAGATCATCGACCTCGCCGGCGCCCAGAAGACGCTCCGCACCAAGCGCATCTACTTCGGCGGCATGATGGTGAAACTCGGCCGCGTCGACGGACTCGTCGCCGGTTCGATCGCCTCCACCGGCGACATGCTTCGCGCCGCCTTCCACACCCTCGGCACCCAGAAGGGCGTGAAGACCGCCTCGAGCTGCTTCATCCTCGACCTCAAGACGCCAACGGCGTCCGGCGACGGCGTGCTCGCCTTCGGCGACTGCGCGGTCATCCCCGATCCCACCGCCGAGCAGCTTGTGGACATCGGCCTCGCCACCGCGCAGACCTACCGCGACCTCACCGGCAAGGAGCCGAAAGTCGCCTACCTTTCCTTCTCCACCAAGGGCTCCGCGGCGGGTCCGCTGGTCGAGAAGGTGCAGAAGGCGGTCGAGCTCGCCAAGCCCCGCTTCGCCGAGGCCGGCATCAAGATGGACGGCGAGCTCCAGTTCGACGCGGCGGTCGTCCCCGCGACCGGCAAGCAGAAGAACCCGGACGGCGCCGTTCAGGGCGACGCCAACGTCTTCATCTTCCCCGACCTCAACGCCGGCAACATCGGCTACAAGATCGCCCAGCGCCTCGGCGGCGCGGACGCGATCGGGCCCAACCTCCAGGGCCTCGCCAAGGCGATGAACGACCTCTCCCGCGGCTGCTCCGCCGAGGACATCGTGGGCACCATCTGTGTCACGCTCTTGCAGTCCACCACCAAGTAACCACCCAACCACCCAACCGAAATGACACCAGAACAGATGATCAATCGCGCGAAGCAGGTCTTCGACATTGAGATTGCCGGGCTCGAGAAGACCCGCGACTCGATCGGCGACACCTTCGTCAGGGCGGTCGAAATGATCCTCGACTGCGCTTCGCGCGGCGGCATCCTGGTGGTCACCGGCGTTGGCAAGAACCTGCACATCGCCGAGAAGATGAGCGCCATCTTCTCCTCTACCGGCACGCGCTCGATCGTCCTCAACCCGGTGCAGGCGATGCACGGTGACCTCGGCATGGTGTCGGCGAAGGACCTCCTCCTCGCGCTCTCTTTCTCGGGCGAATCTGCCGAGGTGAACAACCTCATCCCGGCGATCCGCCGCCATGGGCTTAAGGTGGTTTCGATGACCGGACGACCGGACTCCACGCTCGCGACCTTAAGCGACGTGCACCTCGAGATCCCCTGCGGCAGGGAGGCGTGTCCCTTCGGGATGGCCCCGACCAACTCCACCACCGCGACGATGGCGATGGGCGACGCGCTCGCGATGGTGCTCATCGACGCGCAGAAGTTCGCGATCGAGGACTACGCGATGAACCACCCCGCAGGCGCGATCGGCCGCGCGCTCGTTTTGAAGGTCACGGACATCATGCGCGCGGCCGACCGGCTCGCGAAGGTCGCGCCGACGGCGACGGTGATGGAGGCCGTGATGGCGATGACGAAGGCGCAGGGCGGCGCGGCAGTCGTCGCCGACGCGGCGGGCAAGCTGCTCGGCATCTTCACGGACGGCGACTTCCGGCGCGTGATGGCGACGCACGATTCGTCTGTCGAGTGTCCGCCGTCGGCTGTCCTTTCGAAGCCCGTTTCGGAGGTCATGACGGCCTCGCCGCTTTTCGTGAGGGACGACGCCTACGCCGCCGAGCTCCTCAAGATCTTCGAAAAGAAGCGCATCGACGACCTGCCGGTGTGCGACGCGTCCGGCCGGGTGGTCGGGCTCGTGGACATCCAGGACCTCCCCAAGATGAAAGTGCTTTAGCCCCAAGCGAAAGGAACGACAAGATGAACATCAAGACAGCTTCTGCCGCGCTGACCGCCGCGCTCGCCGCGACCGTCGCGCTTTCCGCGCCGAAAGTCCGCCGCGCCGCCGACGGCGACGAGGTCACCCAGGGCCGCGGCGCCAGGATCCTCATCGTCCAGGAGCCGCGCCTCGGCCAGGCGGCGTGCCTCTCCGCGCCCTCGGTCAACGGCGCCTCGCTGATCGGCCAGTGCTACAAGAAGCCGCGCAAGTGGATCGTGCTCGAGACCAAGTACGACACCTTAGGCACCGAGCGGTCGAAGTTCCTCGAGCAGCTCACCTTCACCTGGCACGTCCTTCTGGACACCAAGAGCGCCACCGAGAACAAGGGCAACAAGGAGGGCCTCGCCCCCTACAGCTACTTCACCACCGCCACCACCTACGTGAACATCCCGATGGGCTCCCACGCCGCGAGCGTGGTGCTGCCGCCGAGCTGCCTCGAGCGCTTCGGCGAGCCGAAGGCGGTGGGCCTCGAGATCACCAACCAGAACGGCGAGCTGCTCGCCGGAGACACCTGGAGCGAGGTGAAGGGCATCGCGGCCCACACCAAGTTCTGGGACGACCAGAAGATCATGGGCGCCGTCACCAAGGAAGGCAAGCCGATGATCGAGCGCCGTCAGGGCCTCCTCGACCGCTCCAAGACCATCTGGGCGATGGTGTTCCCGAACGACTACGAGCAGGTGGCGCAGTAACGACAACCAAGAAGTCCGGCAATGGCAAAGAAGTTCCTCACCCTCAACATTGGCGCGACCAACGTCGCGCTCGCGGAGTACGAGAGCGCCGCGCACGGCTCGCTCACCCTGCTCCGCTACGGCGTCGCCCAGCTGGCGGCGCCGATCGACGGCGGCAACGCCGAGACCATCCTCGCCCCGGCGCTGATGGAGATCGTGCGTTCGACCGGCATCCGCCCGGGCAAGGTGAGCCTCGCGCTCTCCGGGCAGATGGTGTTCCCGAAGTTCGCGGCGGTGCCGATGGCCGGCGGCGCCGAGAAGTTCGAGCAGATGGTCCGCAACGAGATTGAGCAGAACATCCCGTTCCCCATCGACGAAATGGTGTGCGACCGCCAGGTCCTGGGCGACACCGAGGGCGGCGACAAGTCGGTGATGATCGTCGCGGCGAAGGTCGACCAGGTCGAAGCCGTCTGCGACGCCGTCGTCTCGGCCGGCTTCAGCCCCGAGCTCGTGGACGTCGCGCCGATTGCGCTCACCAACGCCGTGCGCGCCGCGCGCCCGGACGAGACGGACGGCTGCCTCGTCATCCTCGACATCGGCGCGCGGACCACCTCGCTGGTGATCGTCGAGGGCGACAAGCTCTACAACCGCTCCATCCCCGTCGCCGGTAACGCGATCACCAAGGAGATCTCCGTCGCGCTCGGCTGCTCGCTTGAGGAGGCCGAGCAGGTCAAGTTCGAGAAGGGCTACGTTTCCGTCGGCGGCGTGACCGAGGACGAGGACGAGGTCGCCGACCGCGTCTCCAAGGTCTGCCGCGCGGTGATGACGCGCCTCAACGCCGAGATTTCCCGCTCGATTAACTTCTACCGCAGCCAGCAGCAGGGCGGCACCCCGGCGAAGCTCTACCTCACCGGCGGCACCGCGCTCCTGCCCCAGGCCGACCAGTTCTTCGCCGAGTCGCTCGGCATCGAGGTGGAGCTCTTCAACCCCTTCGAGGCCATCGCCGCCGGTCCCGCCGTCGACGCGGGCGCCCTCGCCTCCGACGCGGCGCTCCTCGGCGTCACCGCCGGGCTGGCGCAGCGCGAGGCCGGCGCCGCCCGCTTCGAGATCAACCTGCTGCCGCCGTCGATAGTCTCCGCCCGCGCCGAGAAGGCGCGCATCCCGGTTCTCGCCGCCGGCGGCGCGATGGTCGTCGCCGCGCTCGTCCTGCTGATGCTCGCGTTTGACCGCGAAGCCGCCGAGATCTCCGCCCGCCGCGACGCCGTCGCCGCGCGCATCTCCTCCCTCTCCTCCTTCGACGCCAAGGTCACCGCCGCGACCAGGGCCGCCGCCGCCGCCCAGGCCGACGCCGAGCGGCTGCGCGCGACGCTCCTGGAGCGCTCGCGCGCGATGCACCGGCTCAACGTGGTGCGCGCGTCGCTCCTGGACGGCATGTGGATCGAGAGCTGGAAGGACGGCCGGATCACCGTCCGCGCCTGGATCGACCGCGTCAAGGGCAAGGCCCCGGCCGGCAAGACCACCGGTGAGTTCGTGGTCGACCGCCTCAAGACCAAGGGCGCCGCCGAAGAGGTGAAGATCCTCGACATCTCGCGCATCGGCGCGGCCAAGGGCGGCGACGGGCAGATCGAGCAGTTTACGCTGGAGGTCAAGTTCAAATGAACAAGTCGAAGATCGTGCTGGCCGCCGTGGGCGGCGTAATCGGTGTAGCGGCGTTGGCGACGGCGTTCCTCGCCTGGCGGTCGTGGTCCGCCGTTTCCGAGGCGCGCGACGGCGGCGACTCCGGCGAGGGGCTCGACAGCGTGGTCGCCAAGGCCGCCAGCCTCTCGCGCAAGGCCGTCTACCCCTGCGCCGCGAGCGTCAAGGCCATCGACGCCAACCGCGAGCGCTTCGAGGAGTGGCGGGACGAGGCCGCGCGCCTCGCCGCGCGCGGCGACCGCAAGTTCGACCCTACCACCCCGGCCGCGTTCAAGGAGTTCCTGCTCGCCGAGGCGAAGCGCCTCTCCGCGCTGCCCGGCTCCGTCGACGGCGCCATCGTCAAGCCCGGCTTCCCATTCGGCGCCTTCCGCGAGTACATCCTCGACGGCAAGCTGCCGCCCGAGGCGCAGCTTCCGAAGCTCCAGCGGCAGTGGGACGAAGTCACCTTCTTCGTCGAGGAACTCGCCAAGGCCGGCGTCGGCGAGCTCACCGCCGTCGAGTTCGTCGCCGCCGCGCCCGTGCCGGAGAAGAAGCCCGAGCCGCGCAAGGGGCAGAAGAAGCCCAAGCGCAAGGACTCGAAGGCGGGCGGCGACGATGGACCGAAGGAGCTGGTCGAGAGGTACACCCTCCAGTTCACCGCCTCGCCCGCCGCGTTCGTCCGCGTCGTCAACGCGTTCGGCGTCTGCGACCGCTTCGTGACTGTCGACGACTTCTCCTTCGTCCGCGCCCAGGACGACGTCAAGGAGGCGTTCGACGCCCAGGAGAAGAAGAACGCGCCCGCCGCCTCGTCCCGCCGCTCGCGCCGCTCGCGCCGCGGCGAGTCAGAGGCGGCCGAGGAGAAGAAGGCCGAGTCGCCGCGCGAGGCCGCCATCCGCCAGGGCGTCGTCACCGACCCCGCCCTCGCCACCCCGATCTCGGTCACGCTCAAGCTGACCGTGCGCGACTTCGGCACCCTCGTCGCCGGCGAACATGAAGAGGAGGAGAAGAAATGATTTCCCGTTCTGGCAAGGAGAACTTCATAGCCGCCCACTACGACTGGATCGTAGCCGCCGTCGGCGCACTCGCGCTCGTCGGCGCCGCCGCCTTCTTCGTCACCAAGCTCGGCCTCGACCCCGATGCCGCCGCCGTCGATGCCGCCGCCGAGGTCGACCGCCTCAAGCCCGCCGAGACCGGCGTCAAGGAGCCCGACTTCACCGAGTTCGGCATCGCCATGCGCGTTGCCAAGAAGCCGACGATGGTGGACGACGTCCCCGCCGACAAGGATAGCTTCCTCGCCAGCGAGCGCCGCGTCAAGTGCATCAACCCCGACTGCGCGAAGGCCATCCCCGGCGGACTTGAGGTCTGCCCGTTCTGCCAGAAGAAGCAGGAGACCGAGAAGCAGGTCGCCTTCGACGGCGACGGCGACGGCATGCCCGACAAGTGGGAGAAGCTCAACAAGCTCAACCCCGCCGACGCCTCCGACGCCAACGCCGACAACGACGGCGACGGCTTCACCAACCTCGAGGAGTATCAGGCGAAGACCGACCCCAACGACCGCAACTCACACCCGGACCACCTCGACTCGCTTAAGGTCGTCCTGCCGCTCAACGAGACCTATCTGCCGTTCGCCTTCCGCAAGGCCAACAAGATCCCCAGCGGCTGGCGGCTCGAGTTCTTCGACCCCAAGCTCAAGGACGAGTACGGCCGCGTCGGCGCCACCGTCACCGCGCTCGTGGGCGAGCCGATCGGCTCCTACGGCTACAAGCTCGTCAAGTACGAGCCTAAGACCGTGATGCGCGAGATAAAGGGCAGCAGCCTCAAGAAGCCCGTCGACGTCTCCGAGGCCGTCGTCGAGCGCGAGAGCGACCACAAGCAGGTCACGCTCGTCGTCCAGACCGGCGGCACCAAGAACCTCAAGTTCGCGCCAATCGACATCCAGGCCACGCTCTCCTACGAGCGCAACGGCGCAGTCACCTTCAAGGTGGTGCCGGGCGAGACGATCGACTTGAGCGGCGCCAAGTTCAAGGTGACCGACATCAAGGCTGTCGGAAAGGGCGCCAAAGTCACTTTCGAGGAAGTCGCGAAGGGACGCAAAAGAACCCTGGACGCCCTTGAATGATTTACCGAAATAGTGTATAATTCTTCCACTTACCAAGGAATAGGCAGTAGCAATGACGAACATGAAAAAAATTCTCGCTCTGGGCGCAGCCGTCGCCCTTGTCTCCTGCGCCCGGTTCGCGTCGGCGCAAGACGATCTCGACGCGTTGCTGAACGACCTCGAGTCGGATACTCCAGCCGCCGAGAATGCAGCCGCGAAGCCCGCGGAAGAGGCGTCCCCCACCGAAGAGCCGGCCCCTGTCGAAGAGCCTGTATCGGAGCCGGCGGCTTCAGCCGCCGAAGAGCCCGCCGCGGAAGAGCCGGCCCCTGCCGAAGAGCCTGTATCGGAGCCGGCGGCTTCAGCCGCCGATGAGCCCGCCGCCGATGAGCCCGCCGCCGAAGAGCCGGCCCCTGCCGCGGAAGAGCCTGTATCGGAGCCGGCGGCTTCAGCCGCCGAAGAGCCCGCCACCGAAGAGCCCGCCACCGAAGAGCCCGCCGCGGAAGAGCCCGCCGCGGAAGAGCCGGCCCCTGCCGAAGAGCCTGTATCGGAGCCGGCGGCTTCAGCCGCCGAAGAGCCCGCCGCCGAGCCCAAAACCGCCGACGCCGAAATGGACGAGCTCCTCGACAACATCGTCACCACCGAGACCAACCGCCGTCTGCAGCGCGACCTCCAGGCTCGGCGCGAGATTGATGCCGCCCGTGCCTGCATGAAGGAGGAGGAGTACCTCGACGCCGAACGCCACTACTCCACCGCCGAGAAGCTGCTGGGCGACAGCCCCGCGAACAAGAACCGGCGCAAGGAGTGCGTGCAGGGCTCCGGCGAGGCGTTCCTCCGCGCGGCGAAGCAGGAGCGCGCGCTCGGCCAGAACGAGCTGGCGTTCGAGCACCTGCAGAAGGCGATCGACCGCGGCCACCCGAAGGCCCGCCGCCTGATGGAGAGCTGGAAGGCCGAAGGCCCCGTCGTCTCGTCCTCCGCGGATCCCGCGGCGGCCGCGGCGAACCACCATCGCCGCACCGACCCCGACTACAAGCTCTCCCGCGAGCACATCCGCCGCCTCCTGCGGCGCAGCACCCACCACCTTGCGGTTGGCGATATGGACAAGGCGCTCGAGGAAGTGGAGACCGTCCTCGTCAACGACAAGTACAACACCGAGGCGATTCGCCTGCGGAGGACAATCATCGCCCGCCGCGACAAGGTGCTCAAGCAGGAGCGCGTCGCCGCGCGCGACGGGATGATCGCCGACGTCGACGAGGCGTGGCGCCCGGTCTACGCGCCCAACGCCGTCTCCCTCGGCGAAGGCGCCGCCGAGACGGTGAAGTCCTCGGCCGGCGACGACCCCGAGCGCACCACCGAGCAGGAGATCATCGAGCGTATGAAGAAGATCCGCCTGCCGGAGATCAAGTTCAACCCGCCGGCCACGATCATGGACGCGGTGCAGTTCTTCATCCAGGCGTCGAAGGACTACGACAATCCCGACCTCCCGCCCGAGCGCCGCGGCTTCAACTTCTACCTCCGCCCGCGGGAGCAGCTGGCCGCCGACACCGACAGCTCCGCCGAAGAGGCCAACGACTTCTCGTCCACCGGCGACGAGGACGAGTCCGCCCAGAACACCCTCGGCCTCGCCCCGATCCCCACCATCTCCGCGAACAACATCTCCTTCTACGAGGCGCTGAAGCTTGTCTGCGACTCCGTCGACTACAAGTTCATCGTCCGCGGCTCCATCGTCATGGTGATGCACAAGGACATGTCCACCGCCGAGATCCTCGCGCGCAAGTACAACGTGCCCGAGTCGTTCATCGAGCGCGTCTCCTCCGCGTCCGACGAGATCAAGACCATGCGCGACAGCTTCGGCGCCAGCAACAACTCCAGCCGGAACCAGAACGCCGAGCCCGCACCTGACCAGGACTGGAAGGCGTTCTTCGAGGAGATGGGCGTCAAGTGGCCCGAGGGCTCCTCCATCAAGCACATCAAGTCGCTCGGCAAGCTCTACGTGCGCAACACCCGCGAGAACCTCGCCGAGTTCGAGAAGGTGCTCGACGAGCTCGGCGGCCAGCCGCAGCTCATCGAGATCGAGACCCGCTTCGTCGAGGTCTCGCAGGAGGACCTCAACTCCCTCGGCTTCGAGTGGATCCTCAACGACAACTACACCTTCGGCCTCGGCCGCCACGTCGGCAAGTGGATCGGCCTGAAGGACGCCGGCTGGGTCTCCACCGAGACTGCCGGCTCGACCACCCAGAGCTACACCTATAACGCCGACGGAACCGTCAACACCATCACCACCACCACCGCACCCGGCAAGACCACCACCGCATGGCAGCAGCTTGGCACCAGCCGGGGCAAGAAGCAGATCGGTGTCAACGCCTTCGGCGGCACCTCCGACTACGGCAACGGCAGCCGCTACCTCTCCACCGATGGCAACCACATCTCCGGCGAGGGCAGGAGCACCAACGACCAGTTTATGCGCTTCAACGCCTTCCTCGGCGACGCGGACCTCTCGATGATCCTCCACATGCTCGCGCAGCGCAGCGACACCGACCTCCTCTCCGCCCCGAAGGTGGTCACCCAGTCCGGCCAGCAGGCCGTCATCAAGGTCGTTACCGAGTTCATCTACCCGCAGGACTACGACGTCCAGCTCCAGTCGAGCTCGTCCTCCTCGTCCACCTCCAGCGGCGGCTCCCAGTCGGCCATCCTCGCGGTCGTCGAGCCCCAGAACTTCACGATGCGCGAGGTCGGCGTCATCCTCGACGTCACCCCGACCTACTCCGAGGCCAACGGCGG
Source organism: Lentisphaeraceae bacterium (assembly GCA_004551905.1). GTDB lineage: Bacteria > Verrucomicrobiota > Kiritimatiellia > RFP12 > UBA1067 > UBA1067. The sequence continues at coordinate 7,234 of SFPL01000065.1, read as the reverse complement.
CTCCATCGACCTCGAGCTCAAGCCCCAGGTCGTCGACGAGCCGATCTGGAGGAACTACGGCATGAAGATTCCGTTCACCGGCAACAGCTCGCTCCAGAACTTCGAGGGCCTCGGCGATATCTTCACCGGTTTGAGCGAGATCTTCAACTCGCTCGGCACTGCGATCCCGACCGCCACCAAGGCCGCGCTCGCCCAGACCGCCATGGACTCCGCCGACTCCGCGCTCCAGAAGCTCGCTGCCTCCGGCGACAACCTCACCTACTACGACGCCCCGATGGAGCAGCCCTTCTTCCATGTCCGCTCGATCGAGTCCAAGGTCTCGATCACCCCGGGCTCGACCGTGGTCATGGGCGGTCTCATCACCGAGGAGCGCAAGGCGATGGACGACAAGGTGCCGTTCCTCGGCGACCTGCCGTTCATCGGCAGGCTCTTCCGTTCGCACGCGGAGATGACGAAGAAGCGCAATCTGCTTGTGTTCGTCACCGGACGCCTCATCACCCCGGCCGGCCGCGAACTGAAGGTTAACGAACTCACTGCCCAGGAGGCGGAAGTGAAGGCGGCCCCCAAGGCGGAATAGTCCCGCCCCCAGGGCCGTCGGGAAGGAGACGGCTATGGACTTCACCACCAAGACGCTAAAGCGCCCCGCGCGGATCGCCGCGCTGGGCTTTCTCTCGCTTTTCCTCGCTGCCCCCGCGGCGCTGGCTGAGCGAATAATAATTGCCAATCCCTTTGACCTCTCCGGCCTTTCGTCTGCGCCCGGCTCCCGCTCTCCGATCCAAGCGGACTTGTCCGCCGCCGGCGAATACGCCGATTTCACCGCCACCCCCGCCAACGGCTACGTGTTTCGCCACTGGCAGTTCATCAGTTCGGTGGAGGTCTATGGTGCCAAGACCAACGCCAATCCGGTCAGGCTCTACTACAATGATTCGATAACCCTGCTTCAGCTTCGTCCCTGCTTCGCCCCGACCTACGACGTCGCCCTTAATCCCTGCGGCGGCAATTGGAAGGAGGATGCCACCAGCCGGGTCCGCGTCGTCTACGGCGACCCCTACGGCGAGCTCGATAGTCCGATGCGCGAAGGCTACGGCTTCGACGGCTGGTTCACCGAAACGTCCGGTGGCGAGAAGGTGACCGAGGCTACCATTGTCTCGAAAGCGACCGAACACACGCTCTACGCCCAATGGTCAGGCATTGAGTCCACTCTCACCTTCGACCCGAGGGGTGGCGCCTTCGCCGATCCCAGCGAGGCGACCCGCACCGTGACCTACGGCAGTCCCTACGGCAAGCTTCCGAACGTCTCCAATCCCGGCTACTCGCTCGAAGGTTGGTTCTCCGCAGCGTCCGGCGGCGAGCCGAGAACCGAGAGCAATACCGTCATGGCCGTGGCCAATCACACGCTCTACGCCCATTGGGAGCCCATAATATACGCTGTTGCCTTCAACGGCAACGGCGCCACCTCTGGCTCGACGGCTCGGCAGGGCAACCGCGTCTACGGCGAGGCTTTCACTCTTTCCCCCAACGGCTTCGTGCGCTACGGCAGCAAGTTCCTCGGCTGGAACACGAAGGCCGACGGCTCCGGCAGCAGCTACACCAACTGCGCCGAAGTCATCAACCTCACCACCACCCCAAACGACGTCGTCATCCTCTACGCCCAGTGGAGCGCGGCAGTCTACCATGTCCACTTTGAGCCCAACGGCGGCGACGGATCAATGGACGACCAGACCATCCAATGGGACGTCGACACCGCCCTTGCCTCCAATGCCTTCGACCGCGTCGGCTACGCCTTCGTCTCCTGGCGGGACGATGCAAACAACACCAACCACCTTGATGGTGCGACGGCGCGGAACCTCTTCGCCGACGGCACGACCGGCGAGCTCGTCGCCACCTGGGCGCCCGTCGACTACACCGTCTCGTTCAAGCGCGGCGCCGCCGTCGCCAAGGGCGAGATGGACGAACTCCCGTGCGTCTACGACTCCCCGACCACCCTCCCGCCCTGCACCATTACCAACCCGCTCGGCGCATTCCTCGGCTGGGCGCTCGACCCCAAGGCCACCAAACCAGACTTTCTCGACAAAGCCGTGGTCACAAACCTCGCCACCACAGCCGGTGCCGTCGTTCCGCTCTACGCCATCTGGGATTCTGAACTCACCGACCTGAGCCGCGCCATCGGTTGCGACACCCTCAAGCTCAATTCCACCGGCGACAACCGCTGGACCGTCTACACCAACGACGTCGGCGAGGTCTGCCTTAGGAGCGGCTCCGCAGCAGATAATTCCGACCTAATCGCCAAGGTCAATGGCCCTGGCACTCTTACTTTTGAGTGGAGCGTCTCCGGCCCGCCCCCCGCCACATACGCGCCGACCGCCACGACCAAGGGTGTCAACATCGGCGAAAGCAAAAGTGCTGTCGCCAGCGATGCCGCCGCCGCCAAGAATATTGAAACCAACTTCTGGTATGCGAAGAGTTTCGTCGTCCCCGTCGGCAACGATCAGTCCATCAGCTGGTATTCTTTGAAGGATGCTCAGTTGGATTCAGAATGGGCCGAGAAAAGCCGCCTCTTCCTTCGCAACGTCACCTGGCTGCCTGACGCCGACCCCAATCTCGTCTACACCGTCCGCTTCGACCCTGGCAAGGGCTCCGGCACGATGGCGGATCAGACCTGCCAGCGCGGCGTCCCGTCGACGCTGCCGTCCAACTCCTTCACCTGCGCCGACCTCTCCTTCGACCACTGGCACGATTCGCTCAACGGCTGCGACTACCCGGACGGCGCCACCGTCGTCGACCTCGCCCCCGGCTGCGGCACCAATACGCTCGTCGCCGTCTGGAGCCTCCCGCCCTCGCTCACCGTCGACGCCAAGGACTGGTCCGGTCCCTACGACGGCAACGGGCACGGCATCAGCGTCACCGTGGCCGAGCCTGGCGCCGCTGTCGGCTATGCGACCTCCGCCGCCGGGCCGTTCCTGCCGGACAATCCCCTCTACACCGACGCGACCAATGCGCCCGTCTGGTTCGTCGCCTCGCTCGCCGGCTACTCAAGCACCACCGGCTGCGCTTCGGTTATGATCTCCCAAGCCGCAAACACCTGGACCGTCGCTCCCTCCATTGCCGGCTGGAACGAGGGCGAGGCGCCGTCCCCGCCCGTCGCTAAGGCGGCCTTCGGCGAATTCGCAGTGACCTATTCCTCCGGCGGCGCAACTCCGCCGACCGCCCCCGGCGACTACTACGCCACCTTCGCCGTCGCCGCGACCGAGAACTGGACCGGACTCTCCACCAACGTCGCCTTCACCGTCGCGAAATACATCTCGCCGCCGACCCCGCCGACAATCCCCCCGCCGCCCCCGCCGACAATCCCCCCGCTCAGGCCAAACGACGGCCCCTACGACGGCTCCGCCGCCCGCGTCTATGACGGCTGGGCGCTCTCGCCCGAAAGCAACCTCGTCGCCGTCATCCAGCTCAAGGCCGCCAAGCTGCGGACGCGGAAAGGCGTCGCCTCCTTTACCGCCACCGCCACCGTCAAGGACGAGGCCGCTAAGTCCTGGCGCTACTCCAAGGGCGTTGGCACCGCCGACGGAGATGTCTCCGGACTCGTCTGCACCGCGAGGAACGTCCCCGTCCCATCCTTCGGCGCGACGCTGGGCGCGGACAACCTCGCCGGCTCCTGGGGCGGCTATGAGATCTTCGGCGCCCGAGCCGGCATGGGCGTGAAGGGCGACAAGATGGCCGACGCGCTTGAAGCCTACCGCGGCAGCTGGACGCTGACGCTGACGAATGCGACCGCCACCACGCGCCTCCAACTCGTCGTCGGCGCCCGCGGCTCTACCAAGATCTCCGGCAACGTCACCGACGTCTCCGTCCCCGGCGGCTACAAGGTTGTCGCGACCGTCCAGTCCGTGATGGGCAAGGACGGCCTCTACGTCCCCTACCTCGCCGTCCTCAAGCAGCGCGCCTTCTCGCTCAACGCCAGCCTGCTCGCCAAGCTCACGCTCCCGGGAGCAGTCGAGGTCATCTGCTCCGGCTTCGGCCCCCTCGCCGCCGGCGGCCGCACTACCGAGGACCTTGGCGTAATCGCCTATCCCGAGGACGATCCGCCGCACGCCGGCGAGGTCTTCAGCGCCTTCGTGTCCGTGAACGACCTCGCCTATCCCGTCAAGTTCTCCGCTCGGGGACTCCCCGCCGGACTCAAGCTCAACGCCTCCTCGGGCGAGATCTCCGGCATCCCGACCAAGCCCGGCGTCTACCATGTCGTCGTCACTGCCAGAAGCGGCGTCAACTCCAAGATCAAGGTCGTGCGCACGCTCACGATCACCGTCGACAACTTCCGAGACGACGCAATCCCAGTTCAGACCGAAGAGCCCTACGGCCCCGCGCGCGTCGGCGTCAAGTTCCGGCTCCACCTCCCCGCCGCCGAAGGCTGCTCCGCTCGGGGACTCCCCGCCGGACTCAAGTTCGCGACCAAGCCGACCCAGGACTCCGTCTTCGGCAGCTTGCCCGCATGGACGATCTACGGCGTCCCCACTAAGGCCGGCACCAACACCGTCGTCTTCAAAAAGTCGGTTAAGGAGACCATCGCCGGCCGCACCGTAACCGTGACGCACGTCGCGCACTCCACCCTTCCGGTCGAGGGACTCGACGTCTGGGCCCGCGGCAACTTCGCTGGCGCCGCCTTCGCCAATCACGTCGACGTTGACCCGAACGGACTCCTCCCCTCGCTCTCGGTCTCCGCCGCCGGCAAGCTGAGCGGCAAGTTCATCGACGCCGACGGCGCCACCTGGACCCTCTCCGCTCCAGCCTACGACGAATTCGACCCCGCCGCGTCTTCCTACTCCGCGTCCGTCCTCTGCAAGAACGGCAAGCTCGTCGCCACTAACACCATCAAGCTCCGCGCGCAGGTCCTCGACGGCGTGGAGTACGGCTTCGTCTCCGGCGACGATCCCCTCTGGACCGCCAGGCAGAGCCCGTGGGCGAACGAACCCTGGAAGTCGATGGCGAAGCAGTTCGCGAGACAGCAGCTCGGCCCCATCCCCGACGGCGCCGGCGGCACCATCACCCTCAAGTTGACCGCCACCGGCGCGGTGTCCGCGAAGCTCGCTACCACCGCCACCAATCCCAGAACCGGGGCGACCATCGCCTACACGGCCACCTGCTCGTCGACGCTCGTTCCGCTCGGCGGCGATGAATACAAGGTCTTTGTCCACTTTCCGCCCAAGGCTACCGCCACGGTCGACTTCCCCGGCTGCTCCCTCGCCATCCCCCTCAAGCTCTAACCCCCTCCCTCAGCCTCCCAAACTCCAGAACTCCCCGCAGCGAAAGCAACAACCACGAACCACGAACCACCCAGAATCGCGCTAACCGGCGGCATCGCCTGCGGCAAATCGCTCGCGGCAAAGATGCTCAACGACTTCGGCATCGAGACGCTTGACGCCGACGACATTGTCCACGAGCTCCTGCCCGATCCCGCCGAGCGGCGCCGCATCGCCGCCGAGGTTTTTGCCGACCCAGCGAAGCGCCGTACGCTCGAGCGCAGGCTGCACCCGCAGGTGCGCGCTCGTCTCTTTGCGTGGCTCGATGCTCCCCGCGCCGCCTCCGCGCCTCCTCGCGTCGCGGTTGTTCCGCTTCTCTACGAGGCCGGCTGGGAAGGGAACTTCGACCTTGTCGGCTGCGTCGCCTCCGCGCGCGAGACCCAGCTTGAGCGCATGACCGCCCGCCGCGGCTATTCGCGCGAAGAGGCGCTCGCCCGTGTCGCCGCGCAGCTGCCGGTGGAGGAGAAGTCCAGACGCGCTGACTTCGTCATCCGCAACGACGGCACCGTCGATGACCTACGCGCCGACGTCAGCGCCTTCGCAGAAACCATCCGGGAATTCCACACACGCGGCGAAAAACTGGTATAATTCGCGATATATGGCGATGACACGACGGAAACGGCTACTCCCACTGGAGACGATGCGCTTACGATGCTGTACGCGTAGTGCAAAGCGCTAAAGTCGCTGCGGCGGAGCCGCCCTCTCCATCAGCCGATCTCGATCTTGCGCGGCTGCGTCTCGGGCCGCTTGCCGATCGTCACGGTCATGAGTCCGTTCTCCAGCTTCGCCTTGAGCGAGGCAGGGTCCGCCATCTCGGGGAGCTCCGCGCTCATCGCGTATCCCTGGCGCTCGAACTCCGCCACTACCTGCCTGAACCCAGCCGGGTTCTGGTGCTGCGCGTGCGCCTTCAGGACCAGCGTCCTCCCCTCGATGTGCAGCTCCGCGTCCTCCTTGCCGATGCCGGGGAGCGACACCTTCAGCTCGTACGCCTCAGGCCTCTCCGTGAACTGCGTGGACGGAACCGTAAACTTCTCGTTGCTCATTTTCTCTTCTCCTTTCTTACTGTATGGCGATGTGCTTGACGCCGGCCGCGTCCTCCTTCGGCAGCTCGATGCGTAGGATGCCGTTGGTGAACTTGGCGTTGGCCTTGTCCGCGTTGACCCGGAAGGGCAGGTCGAGGCGGCGGCTCCATGTCGGCTGCCGCAGCTCCTTGCCTTCCTCGGCGGCGGGCTTGTCCGCCACCGTCATCGCCTGCGGCTCCAGCGCGAGCGAAACTTCGTTCGCCGTCTTGCCGGGAAGCTCCAGTTCGATGATCGCGGCGTTGTCGTCGATGAAGACGTTGACCGGCGGGAACCTGCCCGCGGCGCGCGCCCGCATCGCCCGGAACGTGCGGTTGGAGGTGTCGAGTAGCTCGTCCAGAAACCCCCAGGGGTCAATGTTCATTATCGTGCTCATTGCTGTTTTCTCCTTTCTTGTGTTGAAAGCGTTCACCGGCAATGTAGCAAACCCCGTGCCAACCCCTCCCTGCCCCTTGCTGTCATGCGCTTGCTGTCCTTTCCCGCCCCACCCCGGTGACAATCTGTCTCCCTCCGCGCCATCATGTCACGGGTCACGCGCTCGAGGCGATACGCGCGCACTGGGGAGTCGAGGAGATGCACTGGACGCTGGACGCTGAAACACTTCCGACGCGTCAAAATTTCGTTCTCATCCGCGTCAGCGGGGAGAAGGAAATTTTGACGCGTCGGCCGTACCCCCTTGCGCTCCTCGGGGAAAATATGATATACTACGCATCCGTTCGCCACCAAAGGGGCGGGCGTTGTTCTTTGACAACCGGGAGTTGGAGATTAAAGAGAATTACGACTCATATACGAGATTGAGCGAGAAGGTTTCTTGCTAAGCGTATACGGGCGCACGACGGATGCCTTGGCATCAGG